>JACQFS010000010.1 GCA_016199935.1 Verrucomicrobiota bacterium | reverse complement strand
CGTTCGCGCCGTAATAACCGTCCACGGCGATCTCGTAATGACGGCCCGCGACGACGCCAAACTCGATTTCGCTTTCCTGTCCGAAGTCAATCGAGTCATCGCTGCCCACCACGGGAATCAACAGGTCGAGCGTCGTGTCATTCGTCGAGTTGAAGCGATACGCCGCGAGCAGCGTGTCGAAGGTGCTCGTCTCCATCGAAAACTTCACCACGCCATTCGTCGGTGCGACCCAGGAGATCCACATCGAATGCCCGCCCGGTTTGCCCGCGTGCAACGGCTCCAGCGGCTCGATGGTGGCATTGGTGTTGGTGGCGCTGAGATTGCCCGTGGCATTGGTGTAAACCGGCCGGTTGGTGAAATTGTCGGACAACGACTGCGCCCCGGCCCTCGCGACTCCAAAAAGCAGCACGCAAAGCATTCCGGCCACGACCACCGTGGGGCGGACGCGGGTGCGAAATCGTTCACACTTGTCGGGTGTGACCGGGCTGACATCCGGCATAGGCATGATCAATCAGGGAACCAACGGCTCCCAGTGTAGCAGACAATCAAAGCCTTAGCAGCCTGGTTGCCACGCTCCCCGCACGCGGCACCGGCGTGCTAAAACATGGGAATTTCCAAGAAACCAGCCAAGACAAGTCACTCTGACAAAAAACAATTTGCCGCGGACGCGCCGGCTGTTCCGTTGCCGGAACACTTACGACGCCGAACTGGAGCGCAGCTCGGGCCATTTCTCCAAACGGCGCAACAACGCCTGCGGCGACAAACCAAGTTTAGCCGCCGCGCGCCGGATGCCGCCATTGGTTTCGGCGAGTGTCTGCTGGATCATTCGATACTCCTGCGCTTCGAGCGGCGACAAGCTGCGGTTCGGAGGCACCGGTGCGGCCGACGCGGCCGGTGCCACCACCAGCGTCGCGGGAGCTCCGGTCCCCGACGCCATTCCTTTGCGGTCGAGCGTCAGCCACGGGCTCTCCTCGGACGTTTTGAGCAGGGAACGTTCGAGGATGTTACGCAGCTCGCGGACGTTTCCGGGAAAATCATGCGCCGTGAGCGACGCGACGTCCTCGGGCTTGAGCATGGGTTTGGCACGCTCGTATTTCCGCGCGAGCTGGCCGAGCAGCAATTCGGCAAGGCCGGCAATCTCATCGCGGCGCTGGCGCAACGGCGGCAGTTCGACGGCGAAAACATCGAGGCGGAACAGCAGGTCCTCGCGGAAGCGCCCGGCCTTCGCCTCGTCGGCCAGCGACTTGTTGGTGGCGGCGACAAACCGGCCGTTGAAACTCTGGCTTTCGGTTGCGCCGAGCGCGCGGAACTCGCGGTCTTCGAGAAAGCGCAGCAGCTTGGCCTGCACCGCCAGCGGCACCTCGGCGACTTCATCAAGGAACAACGTGCCGTCCTGCGCGGCGCTGACGAGGCCAGGCCGCCGCTTGTCGGCACCGGTGTAGGCGCCACGCTCGGCACCGAACAGTTCCGCCTCAAACATGTCGGCCGGGATCGCGGCGCAGTTCACCGCGATGAACGGCACCGCCTTTTCGCCGAACGTAAATTTGTGGAGCGCCCGCGCCGCGACATCCTTGCCCGCGCCGGTTTCCCCGGTGATCAGCACCGTGCTGGAAATGTGCCGCGCCGCCTGTTGCAACTGCTGCCGGACGGCGCGCATCACCGCGGATTCGCCGAAAAACTCCAGCCCCTCGCCGGCCCGGTGCGCGAGGCGCAACTTCACGCGGTGCAGACACGCGACGAGCGCGTCCACGGCGAGCGGTTTGGTGAGGTAATCGAACAGGCCGTTGCGGGTGAGCGTGACCGCTTCACCGAGGTCGGGGACGCCGGTGATCATGATCGCGGGCGCGTCCGGATGGCGCCGCGCAAACTGCGTGAAAAAGTCGTAGCCCTTGCCGTCGGGCAGATGATTGTCGAGCAGCACCACGTCGAAGGCCGTCTTCTCTGACGCCGCCCGCGCCGCCGCGATGGTTCCGCAAACCGTTGGCTCGCCACCCTCGCGGCGAACCACGCCCGCCACCATCGCGGCGAACTCAGGGTCGTCATCGACGACCAGGCAGGTGAATCGAGCGGGACTGGAACTGGTTTCGGCCGTCGGTGGCATTGGTGCGCGTGAGGTTAGCGAGCGGCTTCAGGCATTGCCAAGCTTCGACTCAGTTTCCGGGTGCAGCGCGCGGTGGACCGTCCACAAAACCTCATCCAGCGCGTAGGGCTTTTGGAGGCGCAGAATGGCGCCGGCCAGCTCGAAGCTTTTCTCGCCGCCCGCGAGGATGACCGGCAGATCGCCGCGCGATTGACGAATCAATTGAATCGCCCTCAATCCATCCACCGACGGCATGGCCGAGTCCGTGAAAAAAAGACGCACCTCACTCTCGTTCGCCATGAACAGCGACACCGCCGCAGCTCCATCCGCAGCCGTCAGCACGCGGTAACCCTGTGCCGTGAGGCTGCCCGCGAGCAAATCGCGGATCGCCTGTTCATCGTCCGCGACAAGGATGAGTTCGCCGTTGCCGCGCGGCGGTTCCTTCGCCGCGTGGGTCGCAGCCGCGGCGGCGGCGCGGAGGGCACGCGGCAACAACACCTCAAACGTGGTCCCCTCGCCCGGCGCGCTCTCGACGCGCAGGAACCCGCCGTGGTTCATCACGATGCGCAGCACCGTCGCCAGACCGATGCCGGTGCCCACGCCCTCGCCTTTCGTGGTGAAGAAGGGTTCAAAGATTCGCGCCTTCACCTCGGGTGGCATGCCCGAGCCGGTGTCGGAAACGAGCAACGAAACAAACGGCCCGGCCTTCACGCCGGGATGCGCCGCCGCTTCGGCCTCGTCCACGTCCACATTGTCGGCGGCGAATGATATCCGTCCGCCGTCGGGCATCGCGTCGCGCGCGTTTACGCAGAGGTTGAGCAGCACCTGGTGCAATTGCGTCGGATTGCCGCGGACCGGCCAGAGATCGTTGGGCAGGAACGTTTCGACCGTGATGCTTTTCGGAAATGTGTCGCGAACCATTTTCTCGAGCTCGTGGACCAGCGGGCCGAGGGCGAGTTGCTGAAGGTCGCCCTCCTTGCCGCGCGCGAAGAGCAACACCTGCCGCACCATGTCGGCGCCGCGGTGCGTGCTCGCCTCGATCACGTCGAGCAGGTGCTGATCCTCCGTGTCACTGGCCCTTCGGCGGAGCAGTTGCGCGCCCATGAGGATCGGCGAGAGCGCGTTATTGAGATCGTGCGCCATGCCGCCCGCGAGACTGCCGATGGTCTCCATGCGTTGCGCGCGGAGGAATTGCGCCTCCAGATGTTTTTTCTCGGTGATGTCACTGTTGATGAGCAGCAGGGCTTTGGGCTGGCCGGCCTCGTCGCGGATCAACGTCCACCGGCTGGCGACCATCACTGCGCGGCCGTCGCGGGTCTGCTGGCGAAGTTCGCCGTTCCATTCGCCCTTCGCGATGGCGGTGGCGCGGGCGGCGGCGGCCTTCGGTGCATCGGGCGAGATGAGTTGGACAATGACGCCGTCGCGCTGAAGTTCCGCCAGCGTCCAGCCGTAAAGTTGTTCCGCACCCGGATTCGCGTAGAGCACACGACCGTCGATGGACTGAACCAGAATGGCGTCGTGGGCCTTGTCGATGAGCGCCGCCTGCTCGCGAATCTTCGCCTCATCCACGCGCCGCTGCGCCTCCAGCCGGCGACGCGTCACGAACCAGTCCCCGAAATGGAAGAGATACGAACCCGTCAGCGCCGCCGGAATTTGCACCGCGCAAACGATCAGCCACGGAAACCAGACGCCGTGCCCGAAACCAAGTTGCTCCAGTCCGAGCACCGCGCCCGCGCCGGCGAGGGCGGCGGCCGTCGCCGTCAGCGGCCGGAGCCACATCAGGCCCGCGCCGAACAGCATCGCCGCGCCGAGGAGAATCCTGGCCTCGTTGGTGCCGGAGAGTCGGCGCAGCGAGTCGCCCCGCATCAGATTGAGCAATTGCGTCGCGTGAATCTCCACGCCGGGAACGAATAGATCGCGCGAATTCAGAAGGTAGAACGGGCTGCGGAACTCATCCCGCCGTTCGTTGATCCTTCCCGCCATCGGTCGTGCTCCCACGAATACGATCTTGCCCCGGAAAATTTCGTCCGGCGTCGCTTTCGGATCCAGCGCGCTGCTGTAGCTCACGTGGCGGAGCGAGAGCGGCGGGCCGTAGTAGCGAACCCACCGACCGTCGCCCGCGGGCGCGGGCCGGTTCGTGATCCCCGCAACCCGCGCGGCGGCCCACACGAGGCTCGGTTCCTGCGATGGGTCGCGACCGGCGAAAAGCCGGCGGACGCAAATGTCGTCCTCAATCTGGAGTTGGGTCACCCCCCAACCCGCCGCCGCCGAACGCAGATTCTCGGCGGGCAGTTCGAGCTTCCAGCTCTTCGTCCATTCGGACGCGCCAGAGTCATGGCTGGATGGATTGAGTTCGGCACCGAGAATCGTATGACCGTTTTCGCGCAGCGCGGCGGCGAACGCCTCGTCCGCGGAGGCATCCGCGCCCGCCCCGCTGAACACGATGTCAAAGACGACGGCCCGAGCGCCCGCCGCCGTGAGGCGGCGCAGCAATCTGGCGTGCAGCGCGCGCGGCCAGGGTCTGGCCGGATCCTGATTTTCGGTGAGGTGCGACTGGAGATCGAGGTAGACAATGATCGGATCACCGCCGGGCAACACCACCGGGCCCGCCAGTTGGTGTGAGAGGTCGTAGCTCGCCTGCACAAGACGGACCCCGGGGCTCCAACTGGTGAGCAGCAGCAAAACCCCAAGGGCTGACACCAGCGCAATCACCGCGAGTGCGGCGACCCAGCGCAGACGACGGGCGAGGAACGGCTTCAATGCGTGAAGAGGATACACGAGGGACCCGGCGCGTTGCGAGGTCGAGCTTTTCACGACAGGTGGGAAATAAAATTGGCGTTCACGGATCGGATCAAACCAAAGACGCTCGGCATTCCGATTACAAAGTTCGATGCCCGGTTACAGACTTCGTGGTTCTTGCCCACCGGCGCTGAAGTTGGGCCCCACCTCACTCCACCGTCACGCTCTTGGCGAGGTTCCGCGGCTTGTCCACATCGCAACCGCGCGCGACGGCGATGTGGTAGGCGAGCAGTTGCAACGGCACCACCGCAAGCAACGGGAAGAGCGGCTCCAGCGTCGCCGGCACGTAGATCACCTCGTCGGCCACCTTCGCGATCTGCGTGTCGCCCTCGGTCGCGAGCGCGATCACCGGCCCGTTGCGCGCGCGGACGACCTCGAGGTTGCTCATCACTTTGTCATACATCCCGTCGCGCGGCACGATCACGACGCTCGGCACCTTCGCGTCAATGAGCGCGATCGGCCCGTGCTTCATCTCCGCCGCGGGATAGCCCTCGGCGTGGATATAGGAAATTTCCTTGAGCTTGAGCGCACCTTCGAGCGCCACGGGAAAATTGTATTGGCGGCCGAGAAAGAAAAAGTCCTCGGCCTGCGCATACCTGAGCGCGATGCGCTTGATGGCGTCGTTCTGCGCGAGCAGTTGCTCGATCTGCTTTGGCGCGGCTTCGAGGGCCTTCAGGATTTGCGCGCCACGTTGGGCCGACAAATTGCGGATGCGTCCCATCAACACCGCGAGCAGCGCGAGCGCCGCGACCTGCGAGGTGAACGCCTTCGTGGACGCGACGCCGATCTCGGGCCCGGCATGGAGATAAATGCCGCCATCCGCCTCGCGCGCGATGGTGCTGCCGACGACGTTGCAAATGGCGAGCGCCGTGTGCCCGCGCCGCCGCGCCTCGCGCAATCCGGCCAGTGTGTCAGCCGTCTCGCCCGACTGCGTGATGGCAAGCACGAGCGTGTGCTTCTCCAGCGGCGCGTTGCGGTAACGGAACTCGCTGGCGTATTCAACCTCGACCGGAATCTGCGCCAGCTCCTCGAAGAGATACTCGCCCACGAGCGCCGCGTGCCAGCTCGTGCCGCACGCGGTGATGACGATGTGATCCACCGCCCGCAGCTCCGCGAGACTCATGTTCAAGCCGCCAAATTTCGCCGTGGCCTCCTCGTGATCAATGCGTCCGCGCACCGCGTTCTCCACCGTGCGCGGCTGCTCGAAGATTTCCTTCAGCATGAAGTGCGCGAACTCGCCGCGCTCCGCCGCTTCCGCGCCGAACTCGATCTGGCTCACCTGCACGCTCGCCGTGTCCGCGCCGAGGTTCGTCACCTCGAAGCGATCCGGCGTGAGCGTCGCCACGTCGTAGTCGTTGAGATAAACCACCGAGCGCGTGTGCGCGACGATGGCGTTGGCATCGCTCGCGAGAAAGTTTTCCCCGTCGCCCACGCCAATGATGAGCGGCGAGCCGCGTCGCGCGCAGACGAGCACCTCGGAATGTTCGCGATGCACGACGCCAATGCCGTAGGTGCCGATGACCTCGCGCAACGCCGCGCACACCGCCTGCGTGAGCGGATGCACGTCGCCGTTCTGCGCCTTGAGCTTCGCGTAATGCGCGCCAATGAGATGCGCGAGCACCTCGGTGTCCGTGTCGGATTTGAAAGTGTGGCCGGCCTTGAGCAACCGCTCGCGGAGCCGGTCGTAATTTTCAATGACGCCGTTGTGGACCACGGCGATCTGGCCCGAGGCGTCGAGGTGCGGGTGCGAGTTTTCATCCGACGGCGCGCCGTGCGTGGCCCAGCGCGTGTGGCCGAGGCCGACGCTGCCGACGACGGGCTTGGTCGCGAGGAGCTTCGCGAGGCCGTCGTCAATTTTTCCCTTCTTCTTGCGGACTTCGAGCACACGGTCGGTCAGCACGGCGACGCCCGCGCTGTCGTAGCCGCGATATTCCAGCCGCCGCAACCCTTCGAGAAGGATGGGGGCCGCCGCCTTTTTTCCAACGTATCCGATGATGCCGCACATTTTGTCGCGAAGGTTTTAACCCCAGCGCCGCGGGATGAGCAATGATTTCCCCGAACGGCTGCCGGGCGCATCTTTCATCATGGGTAGTCGGTGTGCCCGCACCTGCGGTCACCAAAAGCGCCAGAAGACTGGCGCAGTCCAAGACGCTGGCGCGTGGACGACGGGCCACGCCGCGCACCAGCGTCTTGGACTGCGGCGGCCCTCCGCCGCTTTCGGTTGCACGTCCGGCTCCACGAGGAAAATTGCGCCCGTTGATGCTCCTCGGGGTCATATCGATTGACCCGCAAGATGCAGCGCGGAGTTGTGCATCCCGACGGAATCCCGCATCCTCCGCTCATGCCCACCACCCGCCGTTCGTTTTTCAAACGCGCCTCCGCCGCCGCAGTCGGACTGCTCGCCGCCTCGCGCGACGCGTGCCGTGCCGCCAACGCCCGGTTGGTCCCCACCGCCGAACTTGACCGCATCCTCGCCGCACCGGTGCTCAAGACGGGCTTGCTGAAAAGCGCGGTGACCGTCGCGTCGGTCGAGTTGCTCCGCAACGGCAAGGCGTATCTGCTGCGCACGAGCTCGACCGACGGCGTCGAGGCGATCACCGTGCCGAACCCGTCGCGCATGGCGGAGACGTTTCCGATATTCTTGAAACAGGTCGCGCCTGTTTTCGTGAAGCGCGACGCGCGTGATCTCGAAGCGCTGCTGTGGGAGGTCTATCGCCACAACAGCAACTACAAGCTCCAGGGCATCGCACTCTGGGCGGGCGTCGCGGCCATCGAGATGGCGCTGCTCGAACTGATGGGGCAGACGGCCAAGCGGCCCGTGGCGGATTTTTTTGGCGGCGCGACGCGGCGCGACATCCCGGTCTATTACGCGAGCGGCAATCGCGGCAACCGGCCGGAGGAGGAGATCGAGTATTTGAAAAAGCTCGTCGGCCGCTCGGGCGCGCGCGCGATCAAGTTCCGGCTCGGCGGGCGCATGGACCGCAACGCCGATTCGCTGCCCGGTCGCACCGAGGCGTTGATTCCGCTCGTGCGCAAAACTTTCGGAGACGCCATGACGCTCTACGCCGACGCGAACAGTTCCTACGACGTGCGCGAAGCGATCCGCATCGGGCGCATCATGGAGGAGCACCGCTACGCCTTCTACGAGGAGCCGTGCGAGTTCGACGATCTGTGGAGCACGAAGGAAGTGGCCGACGCGCTCACGATTCCGATCGCGCTCGGTGAACAGGAATACTCGATGCACCGGTGGAAATGGTGCATCGCGAACCGCGCGATGGACATCGTGCAGCCGGACCTGCACTACGGCGGCGGATTCATCCGCGCCACGCAGGTCGCGCGCATGGCCGCGGCGGCGGGGATGCAAGTGGTGCCGCACATGTCCGGCGGCGGGCTCGGCCATCTCGACGTGGTGCACTTCGCATCGTTCACGCCGAACATCGGGCCGTTCATGGAGTTCAAGGGCAACACCGATCTGCCCGTCGAGTGCGCGACCTCGTCGCTCAAGTGCGAGCAGGGAAAAGTGCGCTGCCCGACTGGCACCGGCTTCGGCGTGACGATTGATCCGGACTTCGTGAAGCAGGCGCAACCCGTGAAACTGTCATGACTCCAACTCTCTCTCACTCCATCTGTCCACGCCGTCTGGTCGCGTTGCTCTGCGTCTCGATCCTCGGATCACTCGGCGTCGCCGCTGAACCTCGCGTCCAGCGCGATCTCGAATACGCGCGCGTTGGCGAGCACTCGTTGAAGCTCGATCTTTATTCGCCGGAAAAATCCACCAAGCCCGCGCCGCTGCTCATCTACGTCCACGGCGGCGCGTGGCGCGGCGGCTCGAAGGCGAACCCGCCCATCGCGCCGCTCGTCGAGCAAGGGTTTGCGGTCGCGAGCGTGGATTACCGGCTCACGACCGTCGCGCCGTTTCCGGCCAACGTGCATGACCTCAAGGCCGCGGTCCGTTTCCTGCGCGCGAAGGCCGGTGAGTCCGGCTGCGACCCGAAGCGATTTGTCATCGTCGGCTCGTCGGCGGGCGGGCATCTCGCGGCGCTCGTGGGCGTGAGCAACGGAAACAAGGAACTCGAAGGCGAAGTCGGCGTTCATCGCGGCGTGTCGTCGGACGTGCAGGCCATCGTGAGTTTTTTCGGCGCGGCGAACATTCAGACCATCCTCGGCCAGTCCACGCCGCACGGACTCAGCGTGCGCGTGCCGGCGTTGCAGCTTCTGCTCGGGGGCCAGCCGGACGAGAAGCCCGCTCTTGCCAAGCTCGCCAGCCCCGTCGCGCACGTGGATGCCCACGCGCCGCCGCTGCTGCTCATCCACGGCGATGCGGACCCGCAGATGCCCATCGCGCAATCGCGCGAGCTGCACGCGGCGTATCAGAAGGCGGAGCGCCCGGTGGAGTTTGTCGTGATGCCCGGGAGCGTCCACGGCGGGAAGGAATTCTACGACGCGGAGCGGCTCGCGCTGGTGAAAGCGTTCCTTAACAAACATCTGCGTTGACTCGAAACCGAGTGCACGCGGATACGGAGATGAAGCGTATCCACGATGCAGCGATGGCCGGAGCGCTTACAATCAGCCGGAGGATGATCGAAGAGCAGTAAGCTCGAATCAGAACTTTAGCTGTCCTTGTAGAAAATCTTTTGTTTTGCCGAGACAGGCTCGGAGACGAAGCGTCCGGTCGTTCCACACGAAAGCAATTTTACGATCCAAGCTCTTTAGCACCGGGCTTGAGATCCTTCGGAAATGTTCTGGCGGAAGCTCGGTAGCTGAAATATCGGGCAATATTGCGGCGACATCTCCGTTTTGAGCGGCAGCAGCAACCAAGGAGAACGACGAACATTCAAGTTGAACTCTGGCGCGTAGTCCTGCGGCGGAGAGGGCGCGGGCCAATTCACGCCGGAAAACCCCTTCTCCCTCCAACGTGGCAAGTGGTTGGTTCATCAAAACTTTCTCAAAAGTTTCGCGCGTCCCCGCCTTGGAAGCCGTGAAAAGCGCGTGCGACAAGGTGCCGAGAGGCGCGCGGCGGAGTGTCGGAAACGTGCCAGTGTCGCGAACCAATCCAAAATCAACCGTTCCTTCATGTATCCGACGAAGAATATCGTCAGATTGCAAATTGAGAAACACGAACGAGACATTTGCCAGGCGGCCACGCAGCGATTTCAGCCGGGGGAGAACAAGCCAGCGCATGAGGCTGTCGCCCGCAGCGATGGTGATTCTTTGAGGAGTTCCCGCGCACTCTACTCGAAAATCGTCGAGTGAAGACAGGCATTCGCGGACAACAACCGCCAGGCGTTTCCCGTGGCTGGTCAGAACAACACCGCGCCCGCTCCGACGCACCAATTCGACGCCGAAATACTCCTCAAGCTCTTTGATCTGACGACTGAACAGACTCTGCGCATTTGGATCGCCGGATGCGGCTTTGCTGATGCCGCCCGCTTCGACGACGGTGCAAAACGTGTGAAGTCGCTCAAGCGACAGACCGGATTGTTGGAAGAGGTCTCGAAACATGACTGCTCAGTCAGGGGGGCCTGTTGTTTTTGGCGTAGATGCTAGCCATTGATGGTGCAATACTCCGCTCAACAAAAGAAAGCGATTGCAGAATGTTAACTGGATTACAGCTTGGAAATTTTAAGGCGTTTGCCGAAACGCAGAACATCCCTATTCGGCCTTTGACGCTCATCTTCGGGCCGAACAGCGGCGGCAAATCGAGCATCCTTCACGGGTTGAACTTTGCTCGCAGAGCGATGCAGAGCGGCGACTTGGAGCAAACTGATTGCGAGGGAATTGATCTGGGTGGGTTCGCGCAATACGTGCATCGGCAAGACACGAATCACCAAACCCAGCTTGGCTTCAATTTAAGCGTCGCGCACTTGCGCAAAGAAACGCAGCACCGGTTGTCGGGGGTTCAACACGTGAGGGTGAACGTTGGAATCGGTTTGCTCCGAGACGAACTTGGCGTGGTGGAAATGAGCATTGCCACAGATGGTGAAGTGCTTCTGGAAATGGAGGCTGCCCACCCTTCCAGTTTCTTTACCCTGACTCCTGACCACTTACCGGAAACCGATTTTCCTCAAAAAACGATAGGCAATGGCCCGATGACTTTTTGGATCGACGTGGTCAATCTTCAGAACCGCGTTCTCCAAGCGTGGTTTTCCACCAAGTTCAAGGATTTGGCGGCATTGCAACTCACGAGCTCGGATTGGCGGTTTCTCGCGAAACATACAGAGGAGATTTTTGATCATCCATGCTACGTGGAGCGACTGCTGCCAGATGGTTTGAACATGGTGATTGAGCCAGTGAAGCCACAGAACGCAAAGCATCTCTCCGGCGCGAAGCGAAAAAGTTTCTTGAAGAACTACAGCATTCGGCTCGCGGCTGAATTTCTGGATGGCCTTTTCAAGGATTTGAACTTGGCGCTTCAACGAGAACTTTGCCGAGTCCAGCACTTGGGGCCGTTGCGATGGTATCCGACGCGGCGCATCCTAGAGTCAAACGGTCCGAGGAGCGGAATTGACGGCGCAGGTGTGTGGGAATCGCTCCTCCAGAATCGATCCGCTTGCGCACGTGTTAATCAGTCGCTCCGGCGGTTGGACATGCCCTACGAACTTTCGATTCGAAAATGGAAAACTCAAGGACGATCGATTTCAGGGGCGAATCTTATGCGCGAACTGCTGATTACGGACACGCGCAATGGAGCAACTGTTTCTGCGAGAGACATCGGTGTCGGCGTCAGCCAGATTCTACCAATTCTCGCCAACGCCTTCGGAACGAGTCACCACATCCACTCGATTGAACAACCGGAACTGCATTTACATCCGGCGTTGCAGGCGAAACTCGGAGATACGTTTATCGAATCCGCACTTGGGGAGCGAAAGAATACGTTCATTCTCGAAACGCACAGCGAACATTTGATTCTTCGATTACTTCGCCGCGTTCGTGAAACCAACGATGGGAGCCGAACACCAGTTCCGATCAAACCCGAAGACCTCGCTGTTCTCTTTGTCCAGCCAACTGAAAATGGTTCTCGTGTGCTCAATTTACCAGTGACACCGGACGGTGACTTTGGCGTTCCATGGCCCGGAGGCTTCTTCGCGGAACGATTCGCTGATCTGCCATGAGTTTACTGAAGGAATTTGCGATTGAACCCGCAGCAATTGCGTCATGGGGGAATTATCAACTCCTGTTTTCCGATTTCGGCGTTGCGCGCGGACGACTGTTAGCGCGGTATCCGAAAGACTGGGTCAAGCAGGTTGAATCACTCGTCGGCAGGTTAGCTGCAGAATTCAAGATCCCGCCAGTGCGCGCGAAAACGATCATTGAGCGCATTCATGCGGACAAGCACAAATTCATCCCGGCCCGTAGGAATTATGAGCCAACCAAAGATTGGCTGGCGAACGCCGAGGCAGCTTCACCTGTCTTCGATGCAATTATCGCCTCATCGAATCCAAGAAATGCAGCCGCAGTGCTAGCGATTGATGATCTGGATAAAACTGGAACGCGTTATGCCTGCCGCGTTGAACAAAAGATTCCCCGTTCGGGTGCCGATCTCGCACGGTGCGCCCAACTACTTCTGAACGTATGCACCGAGATCAAGGTAATCGAACCGAATTTCAACGATACCGAATCACGATTCAAGGAAACGATTTACGAGCTTCTCGAAGCACGGGCGACGGTTCCACAGCAACTACGCAGATTCGAGATTCACACGCGGAGCCCCGAAGTTTTTAGAGCGGATGTTCAAAACGCGCATTTTGAACGAGCTTTCGCGTCAGCACTGCCAGCAGGAACCAAACTGAAGGTCTTCTTTTGGGATCGAAAGCCAGGTGGAGAAAAAATGCATCCGCGCTTCCTTCTGACGGAGTTGGGAGGACTTAAATCCGACTACGGGTGGGACAAAGGTGATAGCGCTGAAGACACCACGATTGTTTCCGTGGTCGATCATGCCATCTACGATCAATTGTGGCTGGACTACTCGGAAACAGGAACGGCGTTCAAACTCAGAACCGGCGACTCGGTTGTGGAATTCTTATCTGCCAACAAACCCAGAAAGCCACTGTGACAAGAGTGGCTGACATCCAGAGCCAACTCGCCCGCTGCGCGAAGCAGTTGGCTCGCCGCAATGGAGCAATGCTGGACAGGCTCAAAGCAGAATATACCCAGCTACAGCGTCCCGACTTCTTGTGGCATTACCTGCTTCAAAGCTTTGCCACAATGGGGCGCGCGTCAGGGTGGCACGGCCTAATCGGCAACAAATCCAACTACAACAAACTTCGCTTCGATGTCCTCGTGGAGCTCAGGCCCGCCGCACGCCAGAGCCAGGTCGAAGCAACCTGCCGCGCGGCCAAAATCCGAATGCCCAGCATCAAGGCCGGATATATCCTTAGGTGCTTTGAGCAGGTGCAAAAGCTCGGCGGGGTGGAAGCGGCAAGAGCAACGCTGCTGGCGCAAACAGGTCGCGAAGGCAAGATTACATTCCTCAAGTCGTTCAGAGGGATTGGCGACAAGTATGCGCGCAACATCATGATGGACGTTTACCATCCCGATTTTAGGCAGAGCATCGCCGTGGATGCGCGAATCAAGGCGCTCTCGGAAAAGCTTGGATTGTCGTTCGCGAGCTACGCGGCCCACGAAGCCTTCTACTTGGAAGTTGCCGCAGAAGCGGAACTGAATGGGTGGGAACTCGACCGTCTGATCTTCAATTTCCAAGACGAGTTCCTAGCGGCGGCGGGAGACTGATCGCGATCAGGTCGCATTTTCACCTGACAAAACCCCGAATCGCATGGATACACTCCCGCCATGAAATCATTCCTCGCTCCCCTCGTCGCCTCTTTCATCACCACCGTCGCCCTCGCCGCCGATTCGTCCGGCCATTACAGCCGCACGATTTTCGCGGATGACTTTTCCAGCAACGCCTTCGGCCCGCGCTGGGGTCACTACAAGAGCGGCAGCGTGGTGAAGGACGGCATCCTCGTCGGCATCACGCCGGCGGGTTCCGACCACTCCGCCGTGGACAGCATCAAGTTTCCCGGTGAGCGCGATCTCGAAGTGGCCGTGAAATTCCGATTCGTGAGCGACCAGGCGAAGAGCTTCAACGTCTGGTTCGACGACAAGGATTACAAAGGCTCGCACGCCGGCCACATTTG
>JACQFS010000194.1 GCA_016199935.1 Verrucomicrobiota bacterium | reverse complement strand
TCCCTGTGCCAGTGGGCGACGCCCCCTGCGGCAGTGGGCAGCGCCCCCTGCGGCAGTGGGCAGCGCCCCCTGCGGCAGTGGGCAGCGGCCCCTGTGGCAGGGGGCGCTTCTGACCCCGGGGGTGGGTGCGGCTGAAGGTAGGGACGACCCGCCGGGTCGTCCCCGGCCGCGTTCAGCGGGCGGAACGGTGTCCGGGGGCTCGCGGCGCAACCCGATTCCGTCGCCTGACGCTGCGCTCGGCGACGGTGACGAGCCAGCGGCTCGTCCCTACCTTGGCCCCGGCCCCGGACGGGGGCGGGCCGGTTGACAACCCGAGGCAAAAGAGGAAACTGCCGCCGTGAACTCACCCCGCAACAGGCAGCAGCCGCTTCGGGCGACTTCGGCTTAACTAGATGTAAGGCCGCTTCACACGCCATGCCCACATTCACACGCAAGAATGGCCGCTACTTCGTGTCATACATCACTGGTCCGTCTCACGTTCTTCTCGGGCTTTCATTTGGTCCTGCGAGCACACAGCCCGCACTTGTCCGTCTGCCGCGCGCTGGTTCTTGTGACCACGGGTCGCTCGACGAGTCCCGGATTCGCGAGGCGGTCATGGCTGGAGTCGCAGCGGCGGACGTTCAGTTGCATCCCGCCGAGATCGTTTACTGCGAGGGGGACTCACCACGTTACGACCTTTATGAGCACTGCGGTTGCGTGCTTGCGCAGCGTGTCGCTTCAGGAGCAGAGTTTATCGAGAGCCATCACAACGCAGCCTAACTGTTGATCCTCGGCACGTTGTCCACAGGACGCTCGTTGAGCTTGGGGCGTTGAGGAATCACTTCTTCCCCACCCGGCCCTGCGCCAGCAACTCGTTCGCGCGCACGAGCGCGGTGTCCACGTTCTCGCACAGGTTCTCCTCGCCCAGCCATTCGATGAAGCCGCTCTGCGACATGGCGAACGGGGTGACGGAAAGAATTCCGTTCATCGAAAGCAGCGAGACCAGGGACAGGATTCGCGAGGAACTGCCGCTCTCAGTTCGCACCCGACGCGACCCTTGGTTTGTCTTCCAGCCGGTCGAGCAGGCGCAGCAAGCCGTCGAGGATGGTCAACGGGTGCGGCGGACAGCCGGGGATGAACAGATCCACGGGCACGAGGGCACTCGCGCCGTTGTGAATTTGCGGGTGGCCGATGAACGGGCCGCCCGCAATCGCGCAGGCGCCCACGGCGATCACAATCTTTGGCGCGGCAACCGCGTCGTAGGTTTTCTTCAGCGCCAGTTCCATGTTCTTCGACACCGCGCCGGTGATGAGCAGGCCGTCCGCGTGGCGCGGCGACGCGACGAACTGGATTCCAAACCGCCCCAAGTCCCAGCCGATGGTGCCGAGCACATTCGTGTCCGCTTCGCACGCGGCGCAGCCACCGGCGCTCACCTGGCGCAGGCGCAGCGAACGGCCAAAGAGTTTGCGGAGTTTCTCATCGAGGGCGACCGCGAGACGAACCTGTTCCTTTCCCGACTCGCCCAGCACGAGGTCTTCCCGACGACGCACGGCCATGCGGTGATCGCCGGTTTGCGTGATGGCTTTCGTCGGACAGACCTCCACGCAGGCGGCGCAAAAGATGCAGCGACCGAGATCGAGCGCCACGGGCTTTCCGGGCGGGCGGGCAATGGCCCGGGTCGGACACACGGGAATGCAGGCGTTGCACCCGTCGGCGCATTTGCTGGCATCCACCTTGAGCGCGCCGCCGTGGCGGTCGGGCAGCGCCGGGGCTGGGCCTTTGGGATAGGCCATCGTTTCGCAACCGCGCTTCAGGCGATGGGTAATGGTATCAATGACAAACATGTCTTTGGGGCGGCATCATAAATCGAAACCGCAGTAGGAGAGGTTGAAGCTCTTGTTGCAAATCGGAAAATCCGAGATGGCCGTGCCGCGCAGGGCCAGCGCGAGTCCGGTCCAATTGTGAAACGAGGGATCAATGATCTTGTAGCGACGGAAGCGCCCGGCGGCGTCGGTCAGCGCGACGTGGCAAACCTCGCCGCGCCAGCCTTCGACCAGTGCCACGGCCAGCGTATCGGGCGCGGGTGGCGCGAGTTCACTGCGCAAGTCGCCCTCGGCGGGTGCGGCAAGTTGTTCGCAGAGGTATTGGCCCGAGCGCTGGATTTCCAGTGAGCGCACGCGGGCGCGGGCAAAGACATCGCCGCCGGGCCAGACGGCCACCGGAGCCTGGGCGAACCGGTGCCAGCCGGCGGGATGATCGTAACGAACGTCGCGCACCAGACCGCAGGCGCGCGCCGCCGGGCCGACCAGTCCAATCTCGGCGGCTTGCGCGGGAAATACGACGCCGACGTTTTCAAAACGTGCGCGGACGGACGCGGAATCCCAAAACCACGCGACGGCCTGCTCGGTGTCGGCAAGCGCAGTTTTCAAACGTTCAAGCAACTGCGCCGCGCGTTCGGGTTCGAGATCGTGACGGCAGCCGCCGGGGCGAACCAGACCGCGGCCGAAGCGGTTGCCACAAATCAGCGCGGTGAGGTTGAGGAAGTCGCCACGGATTTTGCCACACGCCGACGAAGTGGGCAGGAACGCGACGTCGTTGGCCAGCGCGCCCATGTCGCCGGTGTGATTGGCCAGACGTTCGAGTTCGAGGGCGATCGCGCGCAGCCATTGCGCGCGCAGCGGAGCTTCCGTTCCCGCGAGGGACTCCATGAGGGTCGCGTGCGCGGTGGCGTGTGCAATGGTCGTATCGCCCGCCACCGTTTCCATCTGGCTCATCGTCGCGAGATGCGGACCGCCAGTCAGCGCCTCCTCCACGCCGCGATGCTGATACCCGAGCGCGATTTCCAGGTGCAGCACTTCTTCGCCCGCGCATTGGAAACGAAAATGCCCCGGCTCAATGATGCCGGCATGGACCGGGCCGACCGCGACTTCGTGAACCTCGCGACCGTCCACGCGAAAGAACTCGCCGTTGGCGGGCGCGTTGCCGTTGTTCTGGCGCACGGGCTTGAGCCACGGATGCCCCATTGGTGTGAGACCGTGTTGCTCCAAGACTTCGCGCTCGAACAAATGCGCCTGCGGGTGCGTGACCGTGAGAGAAGGATACGCGCCGCTGAACGGCGTGCTGCGAGCAACTGCCAGCGTGTTGTCGGCGTCGAAGGCGAGCACGGCGACAAGGCGCGTGCCTGCACCATCCGGCACACCGAACAAAGCGCACAAGCGCGCGCCACGCGTCAGTTCGCCCGCCGTCGCGCGGACAAATTCCGTCACAGGCCACGCGGGCACTTCTGCCCAAGGGAGGCTGCTGGCGTTGGCCAGAAGGGCGAATGGGGTGGAGGCGCTCATGGAGCCGGAAAAAGTTGTGTGGCCGCCGCTGCCCAGGCTTCGCGCAAAATCGCGGGGGTGAAAAGTCCGAGCCAAAGGGACAGCCCCAGCAGCACGAGCGGCGGGACAATCACGCCAGCGGTTTCGACGAAGCGTTGCGCGTTCGCGCGTGTGGTCGGGCGCGGGCGTCCATCCACGATGCCAAAGACCACGCGCGTCAGACCGAAGAACGCCAGCAGCAGACAGCCGAGAAACATCGCCGTGGCGACTCCTTGCCCGGCGGCGAGCGCGGCGCGGATCACCTGCAGTTCGCTGAAGAAAGGGCCAAAGGGCGGCAAGGCCGTGACAGCGAACATGCCGGTGACAAAAATCGCCGCCGAACGCGGCGTCAGCAGTGACATGCCACGCACGTCATCCATCGAAGGCGAACCCGCCGCGCGACGGATGTTTCCCGCGCTCAGAAACAGTGCGCCCTTGGTCAGCCCGTTGCTCCACACATGGAACAGCGCCGCCGCCACGCCCGCGCCGCCGAGCGCCGCGCCGATGCTCAGGATGCCCATGTGCTCCACGCTCGAATAGGCGAGCATCCGTTTGAAATCGCGCGTGCCCAACAGGAACAACGCCGCGACCAGCATCGAGAACAAGCCGATGAGCAGCAGCGTCCGGTCGGCGATGTGGCCTTCACCCGCCGCACCGACGACGGAGCGCACGCGCAGAATCGCGGTGAACGCCACCGTGGTGACGCCGCCGGCTAAAATTGCACCCACGATGCTGGGCGCTTCTCCGTAGGCGTCGGGCTTCCACGTGTGCATCGGGGCGAGTCCCATCTTCGTGCCGTAACCGACGAGCAACAATACCCACGCGGTCAACACCCACGGGCGCGACAAACCCGCGCCTTGGGCGGTCAACGCGGTGAAAGTCAAATCACCAACTCCACCGCCATGCAGCGAAGCGTAGCCCAGACAAAATGACCCGAGCAGTGACAACGCGATGCCTGTGCCGCCGACGAGCAGATATTTCCAAGTCGCCTCGAAGGCGCGCGGCGTGGCGTTGAAGTGCAGCAGCGGCACTGCCGCGAGCGTGACCGCCTCGGTCGCGATCCACAGCAAACCCAGATGCCGGGCCTGATGCCCGGCGCTCAACAAACCGAGGATGGCGAGCAGCAACGCGACGAACACGCGATTGGGCCGCTCCGACCGGATGCGCAGGTAAGACACGCCATAAGCGGCGCAGATCAGAAACAGCAACGACACCGCCGGCAGCACCGCCCGCGCGAGCGGATCAAAACCAAGCCACGCCTCCGGCGCGACCACGGGCGGATTGATGAACAACCAAAATGTCAGCACGACATGCAACAGGCCGAACACCGGCAGAAACCACGGCCGCGTGCGGTTGCTCGGCCATGCGGCGGCCAGTGCCGCTCCCACCAAGGGCACGATGATGAGCAGAAATTGGTTCATTCTCGGAGCGTGGTGAGTTTGCGGGTGTCCAGCGAATCGAAGGCGCGCTGGATTCGATCCACGATGATGCCGATGACGAACACGCCCACGGTGACATCCAGCAGAATGCCCGACTCCACCAACAACGGCGTGGAGTGAATGAGCAAAAGACCGAACAGGTAAATGCCATTTTCCAAAATCAGATAACCGCAGACTTGTGAGATGGCCTTGGCCCGGCCAATGAGCAAAATGAAACCGGTCAAGATCGAGGCGATCGCGCCCGGCACGAGGAGCGTTCCGGCGTGTTCCGGCAACAGCGGCAAGGCCCGCGCCAGCGCCACCGCCGCGATGGTGCCACCGGCGCCGAGCAACAGCGACGGCACAAAGCTGATGAACGGTTCTATCTCACGTTCGATGTTCGCGGCCCGCATCGCCCGCCGCAGCAGTCCGGGAATCAACACGCCCTTGCCCACCATTGTGGCCAGCGCGACTGCGACCACTCGCCAGTTGAGCGTTTCATACTCCATCAACAGCGGCATCACACCCAGGAAAACGCCTTGCAACGACATCGCACGGATGAGCGACGGCAGCCGGCTGCTGCCCAGCGCGAGCAGGTTCAGTCCCATCGCCAGGCCAATCAGGAGATTCAAAGTCCCGCCACTCATTTTGCACCGCCTTTCCACGCCACCAGCAACGCAAACAGGCACAACAAAAACGCCGTGGTGAGCAGCAGCGGCACGCGGCGAAACGCGAGCCGCGCCAGCAGCGATTCCACCAGCCCCACTCCGACCGTCACCACCAGCACGCCCGCCGCCAACGCACCAGCGACACCAAGCGGCGGCAATTCTCCCATCGGCAGCACCGCTTGAACAAGTAGCACGGCGAACAGCAGCAGCTTGACGGACGCGCCGTGCAAGATGGCGGCGAGCGGCGGTCCACTGTGATCGAGCACCATGACTTCGTGAATCATCGTCAACTCCAGATGCGTGTTGGGATCGTCGAAGGGCACGCGGCAATTCTCCGCCAGCAACACGGTGAACAGTCCCGCCGCCAGCAGCACCGCGCCCGCGCCTGCCGAGGGCGACAACATCGTGACCAGCGAAACACTTCCTGTCTGGACGCTCAATGACAGCACCGCCGCGATGATGGCGGCCTCGGCGAGCACCGCATAACTGACTTCGCGCGCCGCGCCCATGCCCTCGAACGCCGAGCCGGTTTCCATCGCGGCCCATGCGGTGCAAAACCGCGCGAGCGCCAGCAGGTAAATCAGCAACAACACATCACCGCGAAAACTCAGCGCACTGCCCGCTGGCCCCAACGGCATCAGCATCGCCGCTCCGGTCAGTGCCACCCACGCCACCGCCGGCCCGGCGATGAAGCCCGGTGACGCGAGCGTGCTCAGCACCACGCCTTTGCGCCACAGCTTCGCGAGGTCGTAGTAGAGTTGGAGCACGGGCGGTCCACGGCGGCACGCGACCCAGGCTTTCACCTTGTTGATTATGCCTGGCAGCAGAGGTGCGAGCAGCAGCCACACCGCGAGCCGGAGAATGAGGTCGAGGATCAAAGTCATGGTGCCCCTCCCAGCAATACGAGGAGTCCCAAGGCGATCAGCCCGGCCACCACATAGAGGATGTAAAACTGCAAACGTCCATGCTGCAAACGGCGCACGGAGCTGGATGCTTGAATGACGACCGCGCTGACCGGGCCGAGGATTCGCTCCAGCACGGTTTCGGGAACGCGTTCCAAGCGGATGGCCTCTGCCGGAAAATGACCGCGCGGTCGTCGCATTTTCCGCTCCGGTTGCAGCACCCAACGAAACCAGCCCGAGACGATTCCGCCGAATGACGCGCTGGTGTATTGCATCCGCGCGGAGGGTGTCGCGTAACCGCAGTCCCACGTCAGACCGCGCCGCAGGCCGTTGACGTGCGCCATCCGCCACAACCAAGCCGCCGCCGCCGAAACCAAAACCGCCAGCCCCGCATGAACCGAACCCAGCGTGACCAACGGGACGGGCGCTTCCATCGTCACCCAAGCCGGACGCCAGCTTCCCACCGCGCGCGCGACCACCGGCCAGAATAGAATTGGAGCGAGGCCAATCACCACGCACAGACCTGCCAGCGTCAGCATCGGCGCGCGCATTCCCATTCCACATTCGTGTGCGTGCGCTGCGACCTGCGTGCGAGGTGCGCCGAGAAAAATCATCGCGCCCGCCTTCGCGAAACTCGCCATCGCCAAAGCCCCGGCCATCGCGAGCATGATGGCCGCCGGCATGGCAGCCCACGCCGCCGGCCCCCCGCTCACGGCCGCGTCGAAGAGTCCAAGATACACCAGCCATTCGCTGACGAGCCCGTTGAGCGGCGGCAGCCCCGAGACCGCGATGGAGCCGAGCGCGAACAATCCGGTCGTCCACGGCATTGTGCGCCACAATCCGCCGAGCTTGCTCATCTCTCGCGTGCCCGTGGCGTGCAACACGGAACCGGCCCCGAAGAACAACAGCGCCTTGAACGCGCCATGATTCCAGACATGCAGCAACGCCCCGGCGAGCGCCAGCCGGCCCCAGGTTGCGTCACCATGTGTCACCGCGAGCAACGCGGCGCCAACGCCGATCAGAATGATGCCGACATTTTCCACCGAGCAATACGCGAGCAGCCGCTTGAAATCGTTTTGCGCAAACGCAAACGCGATGCCGAGCAGCGCGCTCGTCGCGCCCAAACCCGTCACCACCCAGCCTGCGGCGTGCGGAACGGGCAGCCAACCGCTGAAGCGCACGATTCCATAGACACCCATCTTGATCGCCACGCCCGACATGATGGCGGAGACGTGACTCGGCGCATTGGCGTGGGCGGAGGGAAGCCAGACATGGAGCGGGAAGACGCCCGCTTTCACCCCGAAGCCGGCCAGCGCAATCCAAAACAACGGAGCCAACGCGGTCTGTTCGCGCATCGGGCCGAGCTCCCAGCTTCCGGTGCGCGCCGCGAGCAGGCTGAAGAACGCGAAGAGACAAACCGTGCCCGCGTGGGATGCCGCCAGATACAGCCAGCCCGCCGCGCGCACTTCGGGCCGCTGGCGGTCGAGTCTGATGAGAAAGAACGCGCTGACCGCGAACAACTCCCACGCGATGAGGAAGTGCAGCCCGTTGGAAATCGTCAGCACCAATCCCATGCTCAACATCAGCGCACTCCACCAGCATCGGCCGCGCGGCGCGGAGGCCGGGTAATGCTCCTCCGACCAATACTCGCGCGCATACACTGCCCCGGCTCCGCCCACGACACACAACAGCGCGAGGAACATTGCGCTGACTCCATCGAGTCGAAGATGAACGAATTCACCGCCCAGGGAAAACGCACTTCGCCATTCCCAATCCGTTGCTCCGAGCAACACGGAGAGCGCTGCCCCCAGTCCCGTGGCCGCGCCTGCCAGTGTAAACGCCAGCCAGGTTCGCGAGAACCACAGCCCCGACACGAGGCCCGCCACCAAGCTGATGGCGGCGAGCGATAGCAACGCGCCCGGAGTCATGGTTTCGCCTCCGGGCTGGGTCCGTTCGCCGCCAAATTGTCAGCCGCAGCAATGGTGGCAAAAATTTCGTCGTCCTTCGCGCCCTTGACCAGCAGGTCGCGCAGCGGTCCACGCGCGAGCAGGCGGGTGAGACGAGCGAGCAGATCCAAGTGCAACCGCGGCGAAGGCGCGATGAAGAAAAACAACCGGGAGATCGGCACGCCGTCGGGAGTGTTTTCCTCCGACGGCGGTGCGGCACGCAAAAACAACAATGCCACTGTGCCGCAATCGCGGCCCAAGGTGATGCGCGTGCTCGGATGCGGGAGCGCAAAGCCGCCACCGATCGGCGCCATGGTCACTCCGCCTTTCGCCCGGAGCCGCTGGCCGAGCAGTTGCCGCACGGGCGGTGTCGCCCCCGGCAACGCGGTCACGATGCGCTCGAAGATCGCCGGCAGTTCCGCCGCCGACACGTCACGCCAGATTCCGCCGACGCGCAACAACGGTTCGAGCCGCAAGCTGGTTCCGAATGCGGATGTCTCAGCAGCCAGAAAGCCGGCCTTGGCGGCCAGCCCGCGTCTGGCCGCCCACTCCGCCACTTGGGCGCGATCAAACAAAAGCCGTCCCCGGTCCGGCGTATTTGGCAAGCCTTCGTCGCGAATCCAGCCTTCCACGACGCTTTCCGAAACTCCGAACGACTCGGCGAGTTGGATGAGATTGAGATACATGATTCAGGTCGTCATTTGTCGCCGCCGAGCAGCACCACGACCGCCAGCGCCGCCAGCCCAATCAAAAGGTAAAGCAGGTAAGCCTGCACCCGCCCGTGTTGCAGGCGTCGGGCCGCTTGCGACAGTTGCATGACCACGCCGCCCGCCGGTTCGACCGCGTATTCAAGCACCGTCTCCGGGGTGTGCTCCGAAAAACGCGCGCTCACCGGCAGCGTTTCCGTGGGGCGATGCTCGTGTCGCACGGGACGCAATATCCACGCGAACCATTCGGTGATGATTCCAGCGAATGAGCCCGCAGTGTATTGCATTCGTGGCGTTGGGAAAACGTAACCACAATCCCACGTCAGCGCGCGCGTCAATCCACCGCGTCCAGCGCGACGCCAAAGCCAGCTCGCCGCCAAAAACGCGAGCACCGCCAGCGCGACATGGAACACGCCGAGCGACGATAGCGCCACGGGTGTTTGTGCTCCGACCCAGACCGGATTCCACACATCCACCGCCCGCAGGACCGCTGGCCAGAAAACAACCGGCGCGAGGCCAATCGCCACGCACGCCGCGCCCAGCACGATCATCGCACCGCGCATCGCCGGGCCGCTTTCATGCGCGTGGGCCGCCGCGTGAGAACGCGGAGCGCCCAAAAAAACCACGCCGCAAACTTTCACGAAACACGCCAGCGCCAACGCTCCCGTTATCCCGAGAAGAATCGCCGCCGGAATCGCCGCCCACGCCGACGGGCCGTGCGCCAGCGTGGCATCGAACAGGCCGAGAAAAACTAGCCATTCGCTGACGAAGCCGTTGAGCGGCGGCAGCCCGGAAATCGCCACCGCGCCGAGCGCGAAAAGCGATGCGGTCCAAGGCATCACGCGCCACAGGCCGCCGAGCCGGCTCATTTCGCGCGTGCCGGTCGCGTGCAACACCGAACCGGCGGAAAAGAACAGCAACGCCTTGAACAATCCGTGGTTCCACACATGGAGAAGTCCGCCTGCCAGCGCGAGCCGCCCCCACGTCGCATTTCCCTGACCCACCGCCACAAGTGCGAAACCAAGCCCGATCAGAATGATGCCAATGTTTTCGACACTGTGATAGGCGAGCAGGCGTTTGAGGTCGTGTTGCCCGAGCGCGAACGCGACGCCGAGCACCGCGCTCGTTACACCGAGAAATGCCACCACCCATCCGGCCTCCGGCGGCACGGGCAACCAACCGCTGAACCGCACGAGTCCGTAAATGCCAATCTTGATGGTCACGCCCGAGAGGATGGCCGAGACATGGCTCGGCGCATTGGAGTGTGCCGAGGGAAGCCAGATGTGCAGCGGGAACAATCCGGCTTTGAGTCCGAACCCAACCAGCGCGAGCCAGAACAGCGGCGCGAGTTCGGCGTGGTCGCGCATCCCGCCGAGTTCCCAACTTCCAGTGCGGACCGCCAGGAGAGTGAAGAAGGCGAACAAGCAGAGCGCTGCCACATGCGAGGCCGCGAGGTAGAGCCAGCCCGCTGCGCGCACTTCGCGCCGCTCGCGATCCAGCGTGACCAGAAAATAGGCGCTGACCGTGAACAGTTCCCACGCGATGAGAAAATGCAGGCCATTGGTCGTGACCAGCACCAGCCCTAGACACAGCAACAGCAAACTCCACCAGACGCGCCCCGAACGCGCCGAGCGCGGATGCGCTATCTCAGTCCAATACTCACGCTCATAAACCGCACCCGCTCCGCCGACCACACTCAGCAGCGCGAGGAACAACGCGCTCACCGCATCGAGACGAAGATGCACCGCTTCGCCGCCGAGGGTCAACGCGCCTTGCCAATCCCAGACCACGCCCGTGACCAGCGCCGCCACCGCCGCACCAAATCCGCCCATCGCGCCCACGAGAACACCCGCGAGCCACAACTTCGGCGCACGCGCTCCCGCGAGGATGCTGACGAGCATCCCTGCGCCGGAAATCGTGAACAGAATTTCAATCATGGGTTCATGCGTGGTGGCATCCTGCCCAACCAAGTTTCTGACACGATGACAATGGCAAACGGAACCAACAAGAGAAAGCCGATGTCCATGACGTTTCCGGCACCACAGCCAAGATTGAGCCAACGCTACTCCGTCCCCAACTTTGCGGCCAGAGTTTGAGGAGGAGAAACACGCCCATCGCGAAGAGCATCACGCCCGCCATCATGGTGCAGATGACGAGGTTGGCCGCGCCGTATTTCGCCGCGACGGCGACGACGATGGGGATGAAGGCCGCGGTCGGCCCGCCGATGGAAACCTTCGAGCCGCCGAGCGCGGAGATGAGGAAGCCCGCGACGATGGCGGTGTAGATGCCCGCAGCGGGCGTGGAGTTGGAGGCGATGCCGAGGGCCATCGCGAGGGAGAGCGCCACGACGCCGACGGTGGCGCCGGCGCCGAGGTCGGAGAGGAAGTCGGCCCGCGTGTAGCTGCGGAGCGACTCGATAAGCTTGGGACGGAAGCGGAATTTCGCCGGCGACGAATCAGGCATAAAAGAACGAGTCATCCGGGCACCGGCGGGTTCACGCCGGAAAGTCCCGGATGACTTCGGCAAGAGAATCGGTAGTCTCCCGTCGTGGGCAAGCCAAAATTCATCCAGTTCGGCGAAGACGACATCACGATCCCCATCCTCTACGAGGACCGGGGCGTGATCGCCATTGATAAACCGGCGGGCTGGCTCTGCGCGCCGTCGTCGTGGGAGCAGACGGGCCGCAACCTCCAGCTCGCCCTCGAATCGTCCGTCGGCGCGGGGGATTTCTGGGCGCACTCGCGCAACGTGAAGTTCATCCGTTTCATCCACCGCCTCGACGCGGAGACGACCGGCGTGCTGCTGATGGCGCGGAGCATGGGGGCGCTGAGCGAGTTGAGCCGCGTCTTCGAGGAGCGCACGGTGGAGAAACGCTATCTCGCCGTGGTGCATGGCGTGCCGAAGGAGAAGGAGTGGACCTGCGACCTGCCCATCGGCGAGCAGCACGGCACTTACGGCCGCATGGCCGCCAACGGCCTCGACGCGAAGGACGCCGTGACGCACTTCCGCGTGGTGCAGGCGCTCAACAGCCGCGCGCTCGTCGAGGCGGAGCCGGTCACCGGCCGCACGCACCAGATCCGCGTGCACCTCGCGGCGTCGGGGCATCCGGTCATCAACGACACGCTCTACGGTCCGCCGCGCGCGTCGCTCGGGCTGGACAAGCGGCGCGACCACCTGGCGTTGCGCGCGGTGTTCCTGAGCTACCCCGATCCGTTTCAGAAACGGCGCATCTTCATCGCCGCGCCAGCGGGGGAGTTTGTGCGCGCGCACGGCTTCGCGCCACTGCCGGCGCGGAGTGCGAAGGAAACGGCGGAGGGCGAAGGAGATCGCCCGGGACGCGAAACCGGAACCAGCGCCGGCGCCCAACGAAAGCCGGCGAAGTGAACCCGCTTTGCGTCGGGCGCATCTTGATCCCGCCCCTTCCCTGCCCCCGGGCCGTCATGGACTGCGGTGGCAAGCGGCGCGCGACACCGCTTTCGCCCTCGCTGGCGTGTCCCAAAGCGCCGTCGCGCTCCGCTTGCCGGCGCAGTCCAAACTTTCCCCGATCAATCGCTGGTGCGGATGCAAGATGCGCCCCTTTGCGTTTGAATCGTCGCTTGAACAGTGCCCTACTCTGCCCCGTCTGAGATGCTCCAAAAATCTATGACCCGACTGCCCTGCACCCTCGTCGCTTTGCTCGCCGCCGCGCCATTGTTCGCCGCTGATGCGAAGAAGCCCGCGCCCACCGACGCCGAGCTATTCCCGCCGCAGCCGCCCGTCCCCACGCTTTCGCCAGCGGAGCAGTTGAAAAAGTTCCAAGTGCCCGACGGCTACAAGCTCGAACTCGTCCTCGCCGAGCCGGACATCAAGGAGCCGGTCACGGCGGTGTTTGACGGCAACGGCCGGATGTTCGTCGCCGAGATGCGCACCTACATGCAGGACATTGACGGCACGGACGAGTTGAAGCCGAAGAGCCGCGTGTCGCTCCACTGGTCGAGCAAGGGCGATGGGAAATTCGACAAGCACACCGTCTTCGCCGACAACCTCCTGCTCCCGCGCATGATTCTGCCGCTCGGCCCCGGCGAGTTGCTCATCAACGAAACCGACACGCTGGACATTTACCTCTACCGCGACACGGACGGCGACGGCGTGGCGGACAAGAAGGAGCTTTGGTATGCCGGCGGTCCGCGCGGCGGCAATCTCGAGCATCAGCAGAGCGGCCTGATCTGGTGCACGGACAACTGGCTGTATATGACCTACAACGCGTGGCGCCTGCGCTGGCAGGGTTACGGCAGGGAGCCGCTCAGGGAATCCACCGCCGGCAACGGCGGCCAGTGGGGCCTCACGCAGGACGATCACGGCAAGCCGTGGTTCGTGAACGCCGGCGGCGAGCGCGGCCCGCTGAATTTCCAAACGCACATCGCCTACGGCGCGTTCAACATCAAGAACCAGTTCCCGCCCGACTACATGGAGGTGTGGCCGCTGGTCGGCCTCGCCGACGTGCAGGGCGGCTACTCGCGCTTCCGGCCGGAGGACAAGACGCTGAATCATTTCACGGCGACCTGCGGCGCGGAGATTTTCCGCGGCGACCGGTTGCCGGAGGATTTGCGCGGCGATCTGCTTTTCTCCGAGCCGGTGGGCCGCCTCATCCGCCGCACAAAGGCGGAGGTGAAGGACGGACTCACCTACCTGCGCAACGCCTACGACAAGTCGGAGTTCATCCGCTCGACCGACGCGAACTTCCGCGTGGTGAACATGAACACCGCGCCCGATGGCACGCTGTATCTCGTGGACATGTATCGCGGCATCATTCAGGAGGGCAACTGGACGAAGGAAGGCAGCTACCTGCGCAAGGCCATCAAGCAACACAGCCTCGACAAGAACATCGCGCACGGTCGCATCTGGCGGCTCACGCACAAGGACTTCACGCCCGGCCCGCAACCGAAGATGAATGACGAGAAGTCCGCCCAGCTCGTCGCGCATCTCGAACACCCGAACGGCTGGTGGCGCGACACCGCGCAGAAGCTCCTCGTGATCCGGCAGGACCAATCGGTCGCGCCGGCGCTCGCGACGATGGCGTTGCGCAGCCAGAACTACCTCGCGCGCACGCACGCGCTCTGGACGCTCGAAGGCCTCGGCGCGCTCGACGCGAGAACGTTGCGCCTCGCGCTGAGCGATCCGCATCCGCAAGTCCGCGCCGCCGCCATCCGCGCGAGCGAGACGCTTTACAAGGCCGGCGACAAGTCGTGGGAAAAGGACATCGTCAAACTCGCGAAGGACAAGAACCCCGACGTGGCCATCCAGTCCATGCTCACCGCGAAGCTGCTCAATTTTCCCGACGCCAAGTCGCTCATCCAATCCGCCGCGCTCGGCACGAATGCGCCCGCCGGCCTGCGCGAGCTCGCGATGCAGATGATTGCGCCGCCGCGTTCGTGGGGAAAAGAGTTCAGCGCCACCGAGAAGAAGCTTCTCGAAAGGGGCGACGGAATTTTCAAGGAGCTTTGCTTCGCCTGCCACAATCCCGACGGCCGGGGCGCGCCCGTGGATGGCCGGCCC
This sequence comes from Verrucomicrobiota bacterium, assembly GCA_016199935.1. Classification (GTDB taxonomy): domain Bacteria; phylum Verrucomicrobiota; class Verrucomicrobiia; order Limisphaerales; family JACQFS01; genus JACQFS01. The sequence continues at coordinate 7,263 of JACQFS010000194.1, read as the reverse complement.
GGCGTCACGCAGGCGCCGCCGCTCGCCGGCTCGCGCACCGTCACCGGCCACAAGGACGGCATCATTCTGGTTTTGCTCAAGGGCCTCACCGGCCCCGTCGCCGACAAAACCTACGAGGCGCAGATGGTCTCGATGGAAAGCAACGACGACGAATGGATCGCGTCCATCGCATCGTATGTGCGCAATAGTTTTGGCAACAAGGCGAGCACCGTCACGCCGGCGGAAGTGGCGCGCGTCCGCGCCGCCGCGAAGGCGCGCACCGAGCCGTGGACGGTGGACGAGTTGCGCAACGCGCTCCCGCAGGCGCCGCTCACGAACCGCCGCCAGTGGAAACTCACCGCGAGCCACAACGCCGCGAAATTATCCGCCGCCGTGGACGGCGCGCCCGGCACGCGCTGGGACACGGGCAAGTTTCAGGTGCCCGGCATGTGGGTGCAGATCGAGCTGCCGCAGGAGACGCCGCTCGCCGGCCTGCTGCTCGACAGCTCCGGCTCCGGCAACGACTACCCGCGTGGCTACACGGTGGAACTTTCCGGCGACGGCCAGACGTGGAACCCGCCCGTCGCGACCGGCAAAGGCACGAACGCGGTGACTGAAATCCAGTTCGCGCCCGCGAAGGCGAAATTCATCCGCATCACGCAGACCGGTTCGGCGAAGGGAAATTACTGGAGCGTCCACGAGCTCGACGTGCTCGAGCCGCCCACGAAGAAAGTCATCACCGCCGCGCCCGCCGCAAAGAAGAAGGAGTCGTTCGAGTAAGCGCGGGGCGGATCTCGTTTCGCGAAACTGCCGCTCCTTCTCAATGGCGCCCGGCTGAAGCCGGTGGCGAACGAGAGGCCGACCAGCATCCCTCTTGAATGACAACATTGTCATCCGCCGTTCAGTCACGTTTCATCTTCGCCAGACACACTGCGCATGTTGGCAATCACGCTGACGCAAAACCAAAACCCAATCCACATCATGAACTGCAAAACATTCTTCGCCGGCGTCGTGGCCCTCGGCCTCCTCGTCGGCTGCGCCACCGAAGCCGAAAACCAGGCCGCCCTCGCCGCGCGCGCCAAAGTCTCCCGCGCCGACGCCGAGAAAGCCGCGTTGGAAAAGGCGCCCGACGGCAAGATCGTCGAAGGCGAACTCGAAGAGGAGGGCGGCAAGCTCATCTGGTCCTTCGACATCGCGCGCCCCGGCACGAAGAACATCACCGAGGTCGCCGTGGACGCGATCACCGGCAAGGTGATCGGCACCGAGATCGAAACACCCGCGCAGCAGGCCAAGGAAAAGGCCGAGGACGCCGCGAAGGAAAAGAAGAAAAAGAATTAAGTTTCCGTCGCCCGCACTGCGGGCTGGCGGGGTTCATCCTCGCCAGCCCGTTTCACCAAACAACCAGTCCATCGCCCCGATCATTATGAAATCACCCAGCACCAAATTTTCCCGCGCCGCCGCGATCGCGTTGGCGCTCACGTGCGTTCTGCCCTTCACCTGCCTCGCCGGCAAAGCCTTGAAGTGGGCGGACGTGCCCGAGCCCGTGCGCAAAACCATTCTCGCCAACGGCGGCACCGAGGGCCAGGCCGTGGACCGCGAGAACGGCAAGCTCAAGGGCAAGGCCATTTACGAAGCGCCGGTCAAGACGAAGGACGGCAGCACCGCCGACCTCGTCATCACCGAGGACGGCACGCTCGTGGAGACGAAGCACGACGATGCCGCCGACCGCGCGGCCGAACAGTCGAAGACGCCGAAGGGCAAAAAAGTTTCCGCCGCGATGAAGTTCAGCCATCCGCGCGACATCACCAATCCGTATCTACCGCTCGCGTATTTGAAGCAGGACATTCTCGAAGGCAGCGAAGGCGGAAAAAAACTCCGCATCGTCCGCAGCATTTTGCCGGGCAAGCACAAGACCTTCAAAATCGGCGGGCAGACCGTCGAGTCGCTCGTGATGGAGGACCGCGAATATCTCGACGGCAAGCTGGAGGAGATCACGCTCGACTACTTCGCGCAGGACGACGAGGGCACGGTCTATTATCTTGGCGAGGACGTGGACGAATACGACGAGCGCGGCAAGATCAAGGGCCACTCCGGCGCGTGGCTCCTCGGCAAGGACACGCAGAAGCCCGGCGTCATCATCCCCGGACATCCGAAGGTCGGCGACAAATTCAATTCCGAGGACGTGAACGCGGAAATCCACGAGGACGACGAAGTGGTCGCGATCAACGAAACGGTCTCCGTGCCCGCGGGCACCTACGAGAATTGCGTGAAGGTCAAAGAGATGCTCGCCGACGGCAAGACGGAGTTCAAATTCTACGCGCCCGGCGTCGGCGTCGTGCGTGAAGTCGTGTCGGACGGCGAAGTCGTGTTGAAGTCGCACACCACGCGCTAGGCGGCGAGATCAGACTGGTCAAGCACAGCGCCGTCGCGCGACACTGCCGCCACACAACCACCCGCACATGAAGACCAACTCCCGTCCCCTCCTCGGCGCGCTCACTCTCGCGCTGGTGCTCCTCAACCTCGCCGCGATCACGCCTTGCCGCGCGGCCGACCAGTATCGTTTCCTGAAGGAAATTCCCATCGGCGGCGAGGGCGGCGGCGATTACCTCACCACCGACGAGGCTGCGCGCCGGCTCTACGTCACGCACGCGACCAAGGTAGTCGTCATTGACCTCGACAAAAACGAAGTCGTCGGCGAAATCGCGGACACGCCGGGCATCCACGGATTCGCCGTCGCGCCGGAACTCGGCCGCGGGTTCTCGAGCAACGGCAAAGAGAACAAGGCGAGCATCGTGGACCTCGCGACCTTGAAGACTTTGTCCAAGGTGGAGACCGGCGCGAACCCCGACGCGATTCTCTACGAGCCGCAACACAAGGAGGTTTACACCTTCAACGGCCGCGCCAACTCCGCCACCATCTTCGAGGCCGCCTCCGGCAAAGTCACCGCCACCATCGCGCTGCCAGGCAAGCCAGAGTTCGCAGTGGTGGACCCGAAGGCCGGGCGCATTTACGTGAACATCGAGGACAAACACGAAGTCACCGTCATTGACACCCAGACCCACGCGGTCGTCGCGCACTGGCCGATCGCGCCGGGCGAAGAGCCGTCGGGAATGGCGATTGATCTCGCGCACCATCGGCTCTTCGTCGGCTGCGGCAATCATCTCATGCCGATGCTCGACAGCACGAGCGGCAAGGTCCTCGGCTCCGTGCCCATCGGCGATCACGTGGACGCGAACCGCTTCGATGCCGGGACCGGCCTCGCGTTCGCCTCCTGCGGCGACGGCACGGTCACCATCGCGCGAGCCGACGCGGAGGGGAAACTCACTGTGGTGCAAACGCTCAAGACTGCACCGGGCGCGAAGACGATGACTCTCGACGCGAAAACGCACCGCATCTATCTCTCGGCGTCGAAGGCCGAAGCTGGATCGGACAACGCAAAGGCCAAGCGGCCCAAGATGCTTCCCGGAAGTTTCCGCGTGCTGGTTTACGAAATGGAAAAATGAAACGCGCGCCGGGCATTTGCTTTTCGTTTCGTCAGCTCGTGCGTGGTTGACTCCTGCCGTATGCGCGTGCTCGTCATTGAAGACGAAAAGAAAACCGCCTCCTTCATCGCCAAGGCGCTTCAGGCGGAGGACTTCGCCGTGGATGTCGTCCACAACGGCGACGACGCGCTCACCGCCGCCACCCACACCGCGTTCGACGCGCTCGTGCTCGACATCATGCTGCCGGGCCGCGACGGACTGAGCGTGCTGCGGCAGTTGCGCGAGCGCGGCAACGCCACGCCCGTGCTGCTGCTCTCCGCGCGCGGGGCCGTCAACGAACGCGTCGAGGGCCTCAACGCCGGCGCGGACGATTACCTCGCCAAGCCCTTTGCGCTCGCCGAACTCACGGCCCGCCTGCGCGCGCTCGGCCGGCGCGGCGGCGAGTCGTTGCCCACGGTGTTGCGCCTCGCCGACCTCACGCTCGACACCGTGTCGCGTCGCGCACAACGCGCCGGCAACACCATTGAGCTCACCGCGCGCGAGTATCGGCTGCTGGAATTTCTCCTGCGCGTTGAGAAACGCCGCGACGCCGCGGATCCGAAGGTCGCAGCCGAGCCGGACGAGAGCGAAAAGGACATCGTGGAAATTTTTCTCAAGATCAGCCTGCCGGCCATCGCCATCGCGTTGATCGGCGGGCTGTGGCTCACGCGCCGCGCGCTCGCGCCCGTCGCCGCGCTCACCGCGGCGGCGGAAAAAATCCACGAGCGCAATCTGCACGAGCGCCTTCCGCACTCCGGCCACGGCGACGAACTGGATCGCCTCACGGAAGTCTTCAACGCCATGACCGCGCGGCTCAACGACTCGTTCGCGCGCATCCGCGAGTTCACGCTGCACGCCTCGCACGAATTGAAGACGCCGCTCACCGTGCTCCACGGCGAACTTGAGACTGCGCTGGCCGAGCCTTCGCTCCCCGCGCCGCAACGCGAGCGGCTTGCGAGCCAGCTCGAGGAAATTGTCCGCCTCACGCGCATCGTTGACGGCCTCACGCTTCTCACGCGCGCCGGCGCGGGCCAGCTCCCGCTCGCGCGCGAAGCCGTGCGGCTCGATGAACTCGTGCGCGATGTTTTCGCCGACGCGCAAATCCTCGCGCAACCGCGTCAGGTGCAGGTCGCGCTCGGTGCGTGCGAGGAAATTTCCGTGATGGGCGACCGCCATCGCCTCCGCCAGTTGCTCCTGAACCTTGCTGACAACGCGATCAAATACAATGTGGCCGAAGGTGTAGGGCAGGCTTCCAGCCTGCCGGTTGGCGGGGCATCTCTGCCCCGTCCCACTGGCGGCAAGATGCCGCCCGAACCGGCAGACAAGATGTCTGCCCTACATTCCAAACCCGCCGGCACAGTGCTAATCGAACTCCGTCGCGCGGACGGCAACGCTGAATTCAAAATCACCAACACCGGACCCGGTCTCACTTCGGAACAAATCGCGCGCGCCTTCGAGCCGTTCTTCCGCGGCGACGCGAGCCATCAGCGTGACGACGGCTGCGGCCTGGGCCTGAGCATCGCGCGCTCAATCGCGCGCGCGCACGGCGGCGAGATTTTTCTGGAATCAAAGCCGGGCGAACAAACGGTTGTCACCGTCCGTCTTCCCCGGCACGATGCGCCGCCAGCAGCCGAATGAGATTTGTCGCCGCCATTGTTTGTCTTCTCGCCCTCACCGGCTGCGTCCGCTATCAGTCACAGCCGATTTTGCCGCCGCAGACGGCCGCGTCGCTCGATGCGCGCTCGATGACTAGTCCCGCGCTCAAAAGTTTCCTCGAAAAAAATCGCGGCCGCACGTTCGCCGAGTGGCCGCCGAAGGCGTGGGATTTCGAGACACTCACGCTCGTCGCCATCTACTTTCATCCCGATCTCGAAGTCGCGCGGGCGCAATGGCGCGTGAGCGAAGCCGAGGTCATCACCGCCGGCGGACGGCCCAACCCGACGCTCGCCGTGACGCCGGGCTACAACTTCAACGCCGCGAGCGGTGTCTCGCCGTGGCTCCCCGCGATGACGATTGACTGGCCGGTGGAGGTCGCCGGCAAACGCGATCACCGCATCGTGCGCGCGCAGCACCTCGCGGAGTCCGCGCGGCTGAACATCGCCTCCGCCGTTTGGCGCGTGCGCAGCAATCTGCGCGCGGCGCTCATCGAACTCGGCGACGCGCACAAGCGATTCGTTTTGCTCAGCAAGCAACAGGCGGCGCAACAGCAGTTGGTCGGGTCACTTGAACAGCGCGCGGAAGCCGGCGCGATCACCGCCGTCGAGGTTGCGCCGGCGCGCATCGCGTTTAAGAAAATTCACACGGACATGCTCGACGCCCAACGCCGCACCACCGAGGCGCTCGTGCAAGTCGCTTCGGCCCTCGGCATCCCGATGAGTGGACTGGAAAAAGATTTTCGCTTCGATGGCGTTTATGCCATGCCGCTGGCGTTACCCCCGAACGAAGCGCGCCGCGCCGCGTTGACGAGTCGCGCCGACATCGCCGCCGCGCTCGCCGACTACGAAGCCGCGCAGTCCGCGCTCCAGCTTGAAATCGCCAAGCAGTATCCCGACATCCACATCGGCACCGGCTACCAATGGGACCAGGGCGAGAGCAAATGGCAGCTCGGCCTCACCGCCGAGATTCCCGTCCTCAATCGCAACCAAGGCCCCATCGCCGCCGCGCAGGCGCGTCGCGAGGAGGCCGCCGCGCGGTTCGTCGCGGCGCAGGCGAAGGCGATGGGTGAGATTGACCGCGCGCTCGCCGGCTTCCGCGCCTCCACCGCGCGCGGCAAGGCGCTGGGCGAACTCGCCGCATCGCTCCGCCAGCAGCACGATGCCATCGCCGCGCAGGTGAAGGCGGGCGCGACGGATCGCCTCGATCTGCTCGCGTCGGACGTGGAACTCGCCGCCGCCGAACTCCAACAGTGGGACGGCGAATTGAAAACGACCCAGGCCGCCGCCGCGTTGGAGGATGCGATTCAGCATCCGCTCAATCCCGCGTGGCAGTCGGGCATCGAACGCGGCCCGCAAACCGCAAAGGAACAACCGTGAAGAAGATTATTCCCGCTCTCATCATCGGCCTCGCGGTCGGCGCGCTGGGCGCGTGGCTCTGGCTCGAACGCCACCACGACGAGCACGCGCCGGCCGAAAAGAAGGAGGAGAAAAAGGAGGAGCCGCGTGTCACTCACGCCGAGAACGGCGACACGATCATCAAGCTCGACAAGGAAACGCTTGAACACGCCGGCCTGAAAACCACCGCGCTCGCCGCCGCCGAGGTTGCGCCGGAGAAAAAAGCTTTTGGCCGCGTGCTCGATGCCGCGCAGCTCGCCGCGATGTTCTCCGATATTCAGTCGGCAGAGATCACAGGCATCGCCTCGAAGCAGGAGCTGGATCGGTTGAAAGTTTTGGAGAAGCAGAACAACACCTCGCTCAAAGCCGTGCAGGCCGCCGAGGCCGCCGCGAAGCGCGACGAGCTTCAGGCCGGCGCGTTGCGTGTGAAGCTCATGGCCGCGTGGGGCAAGGCCATCGGCGAGGTGCCGCAACTGCACGAGCAACTCGGCGGGCTCGTGACGCTGGAGAGCGCGCTGGTGCGGCTCGATCTGCCCGCGGGCGAATCGCTGGCGGAGCAGCCCGTCGGCGCGCGGCTCTTCTCGCTCGCGAAACCGGACGACGCGATGAGCGCGCAATTTCTCGGCGGGCTTCCATCGACGGACCCGCAGGCGCAGGGACAGGCACTGCTGTTTCTCGCACCGGCCAATCCGCAGCATCTCGCGCCCGGCGCG
>JACQFS010000193.1 GCA_016199935.1 Verrucomicrobiota bacterium | reverse complement strand
CCGGCGTTCACCTCTGCGAGCATCTTCCGTTGACGGCGCGGATCATGGACAAGCTGACGCTGATTCGTTCGGTGGATTGCAGCGCCAGCGATCACACGCCGATCACGATGCAGGCCGGCAATCCGCTCGCCCGCCGCACCAACGACGGCAAGGACGGCGCCGGTTATCCTTCGATGGGATCGGTCGCGGCGAAATTCCGCGGCTCCAACGCATCCGGCATTCCGGCATTCATCGCGCTCGCCCCTTCGATGATTTCGGACATCTGGGGAGCGGGCCACATGGGGAGCGCGTTCGAGCCGGTGGATGGGAAGGATCTCGCGGGGCGGCTGGCACTGGTGAAAGGACTGACGGTCGAGCGGCTGGGCGACCGCCGCGCGTTGGCCGCGCAACTCGACCAGTGGAAACGGCAACTCGGCGACAACCAGCAAATTGCCGCCGCGGATGTTTACACGCAGCAAGCCTACGACGTGTTGCTCACCGGCCGCGCCCAGCGCGCCTTCAATCTCGACGAGGAAAAACCCGCGCTGCGCGACGCCTACGGCCGCGACAGCCTCGGCGAGAAGGCGCTGCTCGCGCGCCGACTCGTCGAGGCCGGAGCCACGTTCGTCACGGTCAGTGGCGCGTGGGGATATTTCGATCATCACGGCGACCATGTCCAGTGGGGCGGCATCGCCAAGGGCCTCACGCCGTTGCTCCCCGTCGTGGATCGCACGCTGCACGCGATCGTCACGGATTTGGAAGCGCGCGGCCTGCTCGACAGCACGCTCATTCTGATGATGGGCGAATTCGGCCGCAGCCCGGTCATCAACAAGGAAGGCGGACGCGAGCACTGGCAGCGCGTGATGTCGATGGTCATGGCCGGCGGCGGTCTGCGCCACGGTCAAGTGATCGGCAGCACGGATTCCAAGGGCTACGACATCGCCAGCAGGAGAGTCGGACCGTCCGATCTGGCCGCGACGGTGTTTCATCATCTCGGCATTGATCAACACGCCGAGTGGACTGACCAGCAGGGCCGCCCGCGCCCGATCGTCACTGAAGGCGGGCAGCCCATCGAAGAGTTGTTGTGAGGACCCTTCGCCTTCAACCTTCGCAAATTGTTGTCGCGCTGAACCAGTGCTGGCGCAAACGGCGTATCCACAGACAGGAATCTCCGTGAGCACCGGCCACCACTGCCCGCGACCTTTGTTCGACCCGGTCCTGAGCCGGCGTTCCCTCCTCGTCGCCTCCACCGTGGGCGTCGCGGGATTGGGGTTCGGACGGTCCACACTCGGCGCCGCGACGCCTCCTGCGCGACGCAAGCCGGCGAAGTCCACGATCCTCTTTTTCCTCTGCGGCGGCGCGTCGCACATTGACATGTGGGACATGAAGCCCGACGCGCCGGTCGAGTATCGCGGTGACTTCAAACCCATCCGCACGACCGCGGCGGAGATTCAAGTGTGCGAACATCTGCCGCTGCTCGCGAAGCAGGCGCATCGGTTCGCGATGGTTCACGGCGTCACCGATTACGGCCGGGCCACCGGCGATCATCACGCGGGATATTACTACAACCTCACCGGCCACGAGCCGGACGCGACCTTCAAGCAGCAGGGCAACGACCGCCGCCCTTACGCGACCGACTGGCCGCACATGGGCTGTGTGGTCGGCATGAAGCGTTCGCCGCACGAGCATCTGCCGAATGTCATCACGCTGCCGCACAAGCCGAGCAAGCTGCCTTTCACGCGACCGGGGCAGTTCGCCGGACGCATCGGGATGGAATACGATCCGTTCTTCCTCAACGGCAGCTTCGAACAACCGCTGCACTTCAGCGCGCCCACCCTCACGCTGGGCGCGGGCATGACGGCGGGGCGCCTTGACGACCGCCACGGCCTCGTCAGCGCCTTGAACAGCGCGCGACGCGAGTTGGATCACGATGCTGCGGTGAAAAACTACACGCGGCAGCAGCAGAAAGCCTTCGCGCTGCTTTCGTCCGGCAACACCGGCAACGCCTTCGACATCGCGTCCGAGCCGGCGTCGCTCGTGGAGCGCTACGGCAAGACGATCAACGGCACGAGCCTCCTCATGGCGCGGCGGTTGGTGGAGGCAGGCGTGCCGTTCATCACGGTGTTCTGGAAGGAAGACGAGGCCATCGCCAACCGCTGCAAGAGCGCGGGCGGCTGGGACACGCACGCGAGCAACTTCGCCTGCCTCCGCGAGTATCTGCTGCCGGAATTTGACCGCGGCTTCTCGGCGCTGCTCGAAGACCTCGCGCAGCGCGGCCTGCTCGACGACACGCTCGTGCTCGTCACGAGCGAGATGGGCCGCAAGCCGCAGATCGGCGACATGCGCTCCGGCGGAAAATCCGGCGCGGGCCGCGATCATTGGACCGCGTGCATGAGCGTGCTCATGGCCGGCGGCGGCATTCGCGGCGGAATGAGTTACGGAAAAACCGACGCCCGCGCCCAGTATCCTGCCGACCTCCCCATCGGCCCCGAGGACATCACGAAGACGGTCTATCACGCCATGGGCATCACCAATCTCGAAGCCACCGACATGAGCGGCCGTCCCTACAATCTTCTCGAAGATGGAAAGCCGTTGATGGAATTGTTTGGGTGAACGCCGCGGAATGATGCTACCAAAACCTGTGCCCTCTGCATTCCATAGTGCGAACCATTCCATGAATCGGAGCGCCGAGCACCGCCTCGGCCCGGCCCGGTCTGGAGCTACAAACTCGACGGGGCCGAGGCGGTGCTCGGCGCTCCGTCCGTGTTTGCTGACGCTCGCTGTTTTTCTACTCACCGTTGCCGCGTTCGCCAAAGAAACCGCCACCAAATCTCCCGGCAAACTCACCAGTCTCCAAATCCACTTCGCCGCCGACCTCGATGCCAAAGCCGCCGCGCCGCTCAAGCTCGTGGGCAAGGACGCGAAGCAGCAATTGCTCGTCACCGCGAAGTTCGACAGCGGCGCGCTGCGAGATTTCACGCGGCAGGTCACGTTCACTGCCGCGCCCGCGAACATCGTGAAGGTCGAGAAGAACGGCATGGTCACGCCGCTCGGCGACGGCTCGGCCACCATCACCGCCAAGAGCGCGGACGGCGCGACGGCCACGTTGAGCGTCACGGTCGCGAAGGCGAAGTTCGCCGAGCCGGTCAATTTCCCGAACCAGATCGTCCCCATCTTCACCAAGGCGGGCTGCAACGGCGGGGGCTGCCACGGCAAGTCGAGCGGGCAAAACGGCTTCAAGCTCTCGCTGCTTGGCTTTGAGCCGACGGAGGATTTCGAGCATCTCGTGAAGGAGGCGCGCGGTCGCCGGCTGTTCCCTGCGGCGCCCGAGCGGAGTTTGCTCGTGGAAAAAGGCGCGGCCACGCTTCCACACGGCGGCGGCAAGCGGCTCGATCCCGCGTCGGACGATTACAAGCTCCTCGTCCGCTGGATCGCGCAGGGCATGCCCTACGGCAAGCCCACCGACCCGACCGTCGCGCGCATCGAGGTGCTGCCGAAGGAGCGCACGATGCCGTTCGCCGGCGAGCAGCAGCTCGTCGTGCTCGCGCATTACACCGACGGCTCCGTGCAGGACGTGACGCGCAGCGCGCTCTACGAGCCCAACGACAAAAACATGGCGCGCACCGAGGAGGACGGCCGCGTGAAACTCTTCGACCAGCCCGGCGACGTCGCGGTGATGGTGCGTTATCAGGCGAAGGTCGCCGTGTTCCGCGCCACGATTCCGCTCGGCGCGACGGTGGACAAATTGCCCGAGCCGAAAAATTTCGTGGACGAACTCGTTTTCAAAAAACTCCGCACCATCGGCATGCCGCCGTCGGAGAATTGCGACGACGCCACATTTCTCCGCCGCGTGACGGTGGACATCGCCGGCCGCCTGCCGACGCCCGAGGAGTTGAAGCGCTTCCTCGCCGACCCAAGCACGGGCAAGCGCGAGCTGTGGATTGACTCGCTCCTCGACAGCGCCGATTACGCGGAATATTTCGCCAACAAATGGGCCGCGCTCCTGCGCAACAAGCGCACCGACGCCAAATACACGCGCGGCACCTACGCGTTCTGGACGTGGATTCGCGACAGCCTGCTGGAGAACAAACCCTACGACGAGTTCGTGCGCGAAGTCGTCGCCGCGTCGGGCGACCTCGCCGAGCATCCGCCCGTCGCGTGGTATCGGCAGGTGAAGGACACCACCGCGCAGATGGAGGACACCGCGCAGCTCTTCCTCGGCATGCGGCTCCAGTGCGCGCAATGCCATCATCATCCCTTCGAGAAGTGGAGCCAGCAGGACTACTACAGCTTCTCCGCGTTCTTCAGCCAGGTCGGCCGCAAGCCCAGCGGCGTGCCGGGCGAGGAAGTCATTTTCCACAAGCGCGGCACCGCCACGGCGACGAACAAGAAGACCGGCCAGCCCGTGAAGCCCGCCGGCCTCGGTTCCGCCGTGATGGAAATTCCGCCCGACGAAGACCCGCGCCAGTTGCTCGCCGACTGGATGAGCCGGAAGGAAAATCCCTTCTTCGCCCGCTCGCTCGTGAACCGTTATTGGAAACATTTCTTCAACCGCGGCCTCGTCGAGCCGGAGGACGACATGCGCGAGACGAATCCCGCGACGAATCCCGAGCTCCTCGACGCGCTCGCCGCCGACTTCGTGAAGAGTGGCTACGACCTCAAGCACCTCGTCCGCACCATCACCAGTTCGCGCACCTACCAGCTCAGCGCCGTGCCCAACGCGCACAACGCCGTGGACCGGCAGAACTTCTCGCGCTACTACCCGAAGCGCCTCACCGCCGAGGTGCTCTTCGATTCCGTCAACGCGCTGCTCAAGTCCGAGAGCCGCTTCGACCGCCTGCCGCCCGGCACCCGCGCCGTCGCGCTGCCCGACAACAGCTTCAACGCCAGCTCCTATTTCCTCACCGTCTTCGGCCGGCCCGAATCGTCCAGCTCGTGCGAATGCGAGCGTTCGCAGGACGCGAGCCTCGCGCAGAGCCTGCACCTGCTCAACGCGAAGGACATTCAGGACAAGCTCACCGCCGACACCGGCCGCGCCGCGCTCCTCGCCGCCGACCCGCGCAGCGACGACGAAAAGGTCCGCGAACTTTACGCCTGGGCCTGCTCGCGCGCGCCCGACGCGAAGGAACTCAGCCTCGCGAAGGGCCATCTCGAAAAGAAAGTGAAGGACAAGGACGGCAAGGAAACGCCGGTCAACAAGCGACAGGCTTACGAAGACATCCTCTGGGCGCTCATCAACACCAAGGAGTTTTTGTTCAATCACTAGAAGGGCGCGCGGCGGAGCAAAACCTTGAGGGATTTGATGCGGAAAACTTGTTGCGGAAATATTCCTACCAAGAAAATCGCAGGTCTGGCTTCATCAACCCACGATGAACCAGCCGATAGGAAAAGTGCAGCCATGCACTCGCCCGTGCACGCCCTACGGCTTAATAATAATGTTAGGCGGCATCGAGCGCTATGAGTGAAGGGACACCGATACCGTGGATTGAGATGGTATTCCCTCTCGTGGGACTCGCGATCAATCTTGTCTGGCCACGGAAGCGTAGCCTCAAAGCCGTGGGTATTGTCGTGTTGCTTTTGGCCGCTTATTCGCAAGGCTTCCTTGGCCTCAATTCGTTGGACAGGAATGTTGGGGTCGCCGAGCGCATAGTCACAAAGCAGCGAGACGGCACGTCAGAGGACGTCGTCAGCCTCCTTCGCTACGGACAGTCGATGGCGCATCGGACGATGGGTGATGTGTCACTTGGCCTTACATTGGCTGTCGTGTTTGCTGCGACGCCTGTTGATATCATTGCGCGCCTTCGTTCACGGTTTCATACGAAAGCCAAAGCCCATGACAACTCCGCCGCCTAACCAGTGCGCTCCGAATGACCGCCACCATGCTTCTCCGCCCGGTGCGGGGCGGCAATTCGCCCGCGCCCTTCACTCTCAACCCTACTCGCCAGCGGCGCTCGCTGAGCGTGAGCGATAGCCCGCATCACACACCATGAACAAGCGCCTCCGCATCGAGTCCTACTTCTCTCAGCCGACAGACCTCGCCGGCGAGATGCGTGAATGGCCCGAGTTTGTCACTGGAAATGGCTACGATGTGGATTTGCGGAATCCAGACACAGAAGAAACCGTCGCGGTGCGTTACGTCGAGAGTGGCGAGCGGGCATTCATTGACATCACTGCTACCGGGAACGGTTCGCTCTTCGACCGCGTCGCTGGCAGAGCCATCTACGCTTTGTCCGGGAACAGCGACAATTTGACGGTGGACCGATATGTCTAGGCTGCCTACCACACGCACTTCGGCGAGCCGCAGCCGCGGAGCGGCGTCAGAAAGTAGCCCACGGCGTCAGCCGTGGGTTCACGGTTTGAACGGAACCAGCCCCATCGGGGCGGCACTCGAACTCTGGCGCGCGTTCATCAACCCAATTTTCTTTCGCCCCTCACGGGGCTTGAACCACTCCCCGCCCTTCCCCACGGCTGACGCCGTGGGCTATTCTCTGCCGCGCCTCCGGCGCTGGAATTTTCTTTCCTCGCACCTCGCCTTCCTCGTTGTCGCGCTCCTCTTCGCGACACACCTCTTCGCCCAACTGCCCACGCCGCGCCTCGCGACCATTTTCCCGCCGGGCGGCAAAGCCGGCTCCACGGTCGAGGTCACCATCGCCGGCGAGAATCTCGATGAGGCGAAGCAACTCCATTTCTCGCAACCCGGCCTGACCGCGAAGCCGAAGCTCGACGCGAAGGGCCAGCCCGAGGCGAACAAGTTCCTCATCACCATCCCCGCCGACGCGCCGGTCGGCGTGTGCGACGCACGCGTGGCCGGACGCTTCGGCATTTCCAATCCGCGCGCGTTCGTCGTCGGTGATTTGCCGGAGAGCCTCGCGCCCGCGACGAACACGACCGCCGCCGCCGCGTTTGCCGTGACGCTGGGCGGCGTCGTCCACGGCCGGCTCACACAGAACAATCCGGCGTGGTTCAAGTTCACCGCGAAGCAGGGCCAGCGCGTGCTGGTGAATTGCGAGGCGAGGGAGATTGATTCGCGCGCGGAGGACGTGCTCTCGCTCTCCGACGCGAACGGCCGCGAACTCGCCCGCAATCGCCGCGGCGGCCCGCTTGATTTCACCGCGCCCGCCGATGGCGAGTTTCGCGTGAAGCTTCACGACTCCACCTTCCGCGGCGGCGACGACTATTTCTTCCGCCTCACCGTGAGCACCGAGCCGTGGATTGATTTCATCCATCCCTCCGCCGGCCT
>JACQFS010000011.1 GCA_016199935.1 Verrucomicrobiota bacterium | reverse complement strand
CGCCGTGCCCGCCAAGTTTGGCCTCGTTTACAAGGACCGCGACAACGTGCTCAAGACGCCGCTGTGCATCCACCGCGCGCCGCTGGGCACGCATGAGCGGTTCATCGGCTTCCTCATCGAGCATTACGCCGGCAACTTCCCGCTCTGGCTCGCGCCCGAGCAGGTGCGCGTGCTGACCATCGGCGACGAGGAACATCTGGTCGGCCACGCGAAGTCGCTGGTGGCCGAGCTGCGCCAGAACCTCGTGCGCGCGGAGGGCGACTTCGGCGCGGAGCCAATCAAGGCCAAGATTCAGAATGCCGAGCAGGCGAAAGTCCACACCATGCTCGTCATCGGCGCGCGCGAACTGGAGAGCGACTCCGTGGCGGTGCGCCTGCACGGCAAGGGCAACGTAGGCGTGAAGCCGAGCGCGGAGGCGCTGGCGGATATTCTGTCGGCCATCAAAGAGCGAAGGGCGTAGTCGCGCCACGCAGACAAACTGTCTGCGAAACAGCAGATTGGCAATCTGCGCTACACAGTGGCGAGAGGCGCGTGCAGCGCGCGTAGCGCAGACTGGCAGTCTGCTGTTTCGCAGGTTGGAAACCTGCGGAGCGTCGGAATGTTCGCCGACTTCCAGTCGGCGATACGGCAGACAGTCTGTCTGCGCTACGAGGGTTGCGCCGGCGGTGCCGGAGGTTTCCATCCGGGCCAGGCGCTGCTCCATTTCCTATCTTCAGGCGTTTTGCACAAGCGCGCGTTCACCGGATTCATGCGGATGTAGCGGCGGATGCGACTTTTTTCCGCATCGTTTCGAATCCAATGATCGTAGGACTCCCGTTGCCAGAAGGTTTCTCCGGTCCTTCCGAGGATCAGATTCGCCTGCCGGGCGGTGTGGCGTTTGCGGCTCTGGAGGATTTCACTCAACGTGAAGTTCGGCATCGGCCAGAGGATCAAGTGAACGTGATTCGGCATCACGACCCAGTCGTCGAGCAGGTATTGCTGGCCGTGAAAATGTCGGAGCGCGCCGGCAACCATGTCGGCGATGTCGAGGCGGCGGAGATGACATTCGCCCGCGCCCTGGTCGAGGTAGCGTTCGATATTGCGGCGGAGTTCACGATGGATTTCCTCGGCTTGGTCGCCGTTGGCCTTGGCCGGGAGACGACGAAGCGCTTCGGCATGTTCCCGCTCGAATCGCAGCAGCACCTCTTTTGGCAGCGAATCCGCGAGCCGGAAGGTGACGAAATAAGACGCCCCTTCGCGTTTGACGTGCGGCAGATAGCCGCGCGAGTGAATGCCGCTGCGTAGTGGGTTTGGCGGTTGATCGGGAACTCCGTCGGCGCGCAATTGAAACTTCACGCGTTCCAATCCGGGATTGGGTTCGTCGGGGTTCACGGGAAGTGGAGTAGCAAAGCGAGCCGCGGCTGGCAACGCTGCATCCGTCCGTTCGCCGACTGCCAGTCGGCGAGACGGCAGATTGACAATCTGCGCTACGGCGTCGGCGGTCTGCGCGGCTGTGATTTTCCCTTCGCGCCCTTTGCGTCCCGTGGCATCCTCGGCGCGATGAAACGAACTGAACCCATTCCCGTCACCGTGCTCACCGGCTACCTCGGCGCGGGGAAGACCACGCTGTTGAGCCACCTGCTCACGCAGAAGCACGGCTACCGATGCGCGATCATCATCAACGAGTTCGGCGCCGTGAGCATTGACGGCCAGCTCGTCATCGGCACGGACGAGGAAATCGTGGAGCTGAACAACGGCTGCCTCTGCTGCAACGTCCGCGGCGATCTCATCCGCACCATCGGCGAGCTGTTTCAGAAGGCGAAGAAGTTCGACTACCTCGTGATCGAGACGACCGGCCTCGCGAATCCCAGCCCCATCATCCACACGCTCATGGGCACGAAGCTCGCCGACCACGTGCGCCTCGACGGCATCGTGACCGTGGTGGACGCGCGGCACATTGACAAGGAACTCACCGACGGCCCCGAGGCTCAGGCGCAGATCGCCTTCGCCGACGTGATTCTGCTGAACAAGACCGACCTCGTGGAGCCGCACGAATTGAACCGCGTGGAGCGGCGCATCCGCGGCTTCAACCAACTCGCCACGTTGCACCGCACGCAGCGCTCGCAGATTGACGTGGGCAAAATCCTCAACGTAAAAGCCCGCGCGCTCTCCGCGCCAATTGAGATCCACGACGAACACGAGCATGACCACGATCACGATCATTGCGACGATCCGACCCATGACCATTCGGGGCATGACCGCAGCGGGCATTCGCACGATCACGCCGGCCACACGCACAAAGAGCCGCTCCACGCGGAGGACGTTCACTCGTTTTATCTTCAGGACGAGCGCCCGCTGGATTTGAAGAAGACCGAGGCGTGGCTCAGCAATGTGCTCACTGATTTCGGCGAGGACATCTACCGCGCGAAGGGCGTGCTGAACATCCAGGGCCAGGCCAAGCGCGTCGTCTTCCAAGCCGTGCAGATGCTCTACGAGGCCGCGCCCGACCGGCTGTGGAATGTCGGCGAGAAGAAGCAGAGCCAGCTCGTCTTCATCGGCAAAAAGCTCGACGAGCAACGCGTCCGCGCCGGCTTCGCCGACTGCGTGGCGGGGTGAACGGAGCGCAGAGCTCCTGCTCTGCGTGAACAGCCACGGAACACGCGGAGCAGGAGCTCCGCGCTCCGAAGCCGGCAAGACGGCTCACGAATCGAACACGCTGATTTCGCGGTTGGTCTTGCGAAGTTTCTGGCAAAGGCCGAGCGCGAGGTTTTGCAGCATCACGATCTTGATGCGCGGGTTGGTTTCTCCCAGTTGATTGAAGTCCGCCATGCTCAACAGGTCGCACGCGACGTCCGTATCCGCGGACACATGGGCCGAGCGCGGCGCCTGGTCAATCAGCGCCATCTCGCCAAACACCATCCCGGCCGAGAACGTCGCGATGCGGCGGTGCGTGTGGTTGTTCATCGCCACCGTCACGCTCACGAGTCCGTTCGCGAGGAGAAATAATTCCGTGGCGTCGTCGCCGGCCTGCACAATCGTCTCGCCCTGTCGGTAGCGCTTGCGCTGAAGCACGCTGGCCACGGTGGCGAGTTCCTTCTGGCTCAGGCCGGCGAACAACTCGTAGTTCTCGATGGTCGCCGAGCGCACCGTCTGCCACGCGGGCGAGAGGCTGTGCATCAACTGGTTCTCGCACCATTCGAGCGCGAGATGGCTGTCGTCGAACTTGCGGAAGTGCTTCTCGAAATTCGCGCCGAACCGGGTTTTCAAATAGCGAGCCAGGCGCGGCAGATGCGCCAGGTGGGTGAAGATGATCCGCTTTTCGAGCGAGTCGAAACGGGTGAGGAGTTCGGCAAAAAGGCGGCAGGCGCTCTCGTCAATCGCCGGCACGTGCTTGAGGTCGAGCACGAGAAAATCCGTCGCTTCGAGAATTTCCATCACGTCATGCACGACGGCCTCGGCCGTGGAGAAAACAAGATTTCCCTGAAGCTGCCGGGTCTGGATGCAATGCCCGTGGTGATGCAGCAGCGCCGCCTCGGCCGGCGTGCGCACGCGGCTGGAGTTGACCTGCGCGCCGTTGAACTTGAGGCGGATCGGCGACTGGCCGAGGTGCGCCGTGTTGAACAGGTGCAGGTTGAACACGCGCGAGAGGTCGTTGCACACGCGGATGCCGCGCACGCTGTTGCCGTGCTCGTCGAGCCGCGGAGAAAAAACGCCGACGCCAAACTGCCCCGGCAGCACCGCGATGACGCCGCCGGAGACGCCGCTCTTCGCCGGCATGCCGACGCGATAAATCCATTCGCCCGCAAAGTCATACATGCCGCTCGACGCCATGACACTCAGGACGCTCTCGACGTATTCGCCGCGAATGGCCTGCTTGCCGGTCACGGGATTTTTCCCGCCATTCGCGAGCGTGGCCGCCATGATGCCGAGGTCGCGGCAGGTGACGGAGACGGCGCATTGCTTGAAATAAAGTTCGACCACGGGCGTGGGGTCCTCGGTGAGGATGTCGAAATTGCGGAGCATGTGGCCGATGGCGCGGTTGCGGTGGCCAGTCTCGCTCTCGGAGCGATAGACGGCGTCGTCAATCGCGAGTTCGCGCCCGGCGTGGAGCGAGAACATTTCCAGCATGCGCCGCTGCCGCGTGCGGAGGGATTTGCCCGCGATGAGTCCGGTGGTCGCGATGGCACCGGCGTTGATCATCGGATTGCGCGGCCGGCCGGTGCCGGGTTCGAGGCTGATGGCATTGAAGACATCGCCGCTCGGCTCCACGCCGACTTTCTGGAGCACGTCCGGCCGCGTGTTGTCTTCGAGTGCGAGACCGTAAACGAACGGCTTGGAAATGGATTGAATCGTGAAGGGCGTTTGCGAATCGCCCACTTCGTAAATGTGGCCGCTCGCCGTCACCAGGCAGATGCCGAACGTGTCCGGGTCGGCCTTGGCGAGCTCGGGAATGTAGGTCGCGACCTTGCCGTCGTGGATCGGTGCGTGGGTGCGATGCAGTTGTTGCAACCGTTCGAGCACCGGCGAGAGGCCGGTCTGACTGGTTTGGGATTTCACGGGTTGGGTTGAGTTGTCCGGTCGGCGCGGTTGTATGGCAAGTTTCATACCATCGTGTCCATCGCTTTCCAGAAGCCGGCTGACAGAACCAGAATGGCGGAAAACCTTTGGTCGCGCTAAACAATTGTGTCCGCAAACTCGTCCCAAGCGGTTTCACTTTTTTCACGGTGCGCAATTCCAACCATCGCGGTGCCCCCGGCTTCGTTGAGCTTCCTGATTGCACGGCGACGCGGCGCAGGCTTTCCTCGCCGCGGCAATGACGAACCGGAAACCACTGACGAGCCACCCGCCAGTTGACTCCGCGAAATAATTCCGCAGTCTGAATTCAGGCCATGCCGATTTACGAATACGAACTCTGCGACGGCGCCTGCAAAGTCTGCGGCGGAAAATTCACGTTGCGGCGGCCCGTCACGGCCGAGCCGTTGACGAAGTGCCCGCTGTGCAAGCGCGCGGTGAAGAAGCTCATCTCCACTTTCAACTCCCCGCAGAAGCTCAAGCCACTCTCCATCACCGACGCAAAAAAATCCGGCTTCACCGTCCTCAAGAAGATTGGCAAAGGGGAATATGAGAAGCAGTGAGGAGTGAGGAGTAAGGAGTGAGGAGTAATCCGTAATGGGCCGAGCGGCTTTGCGCTTCACTCCTTGCTCCTCATTCCGCCGACAAAACACTCGCCAAACCTGTCGCCTTGTCGCACTTTTCCGGCGTCATGAGCGATATCCAAGCCATTCAATCCGTCTTGGAAACGACTTCGCGCCGGCGGCGCTGGCAGCACGGCCTCAACGGCCTCGCACAAGGACTGGTGCTCGGCGGTTTCATCTGGCTCCTCGCGCTCGCACTCTACAAATTTTTCCCGCTGCCGATCGAGACGCTCCTCGTCGGTGGCGGCATCGCGGTGCTCGCCACGGTCATCGCCTTTGGCCTCGGCGTCGCGCGCAAGCCCGGCCTGACGGAGAGTGCGCGCTGGCTCGATCAACGGGAGCGGCTTCAGGAGCGCATCAGCACCGCATTGGAACTTTCCGCGAAACCCGCCGGGGCCGAGTGGCAGCGGTTGCTCGTCGCGGACGCCGCGCGCCATGTGCAGCAGATTGACCCGCGCAAGCTGCTGCCATTTCAACTGTCGCGCGCGAGCCGCTGGGCGGTGCTCGTGCTCGCGCTCGGTGCGGGGCTGGGCTTCGTGCCCGAGTATCGCTCACCGAAATTTGTCCAGCAGCAGAAGGACAAGGAGAACATCAAGGCCACCGGCCAGCAGCTCGCCACGCTCGCGCGCCAGACGCTCACGAACCGCCCGCCCGTCCTCGAAGCCGCGCGGCAGTCGCTCGAAAATTCCGCCGAGCTCGGCGAACAACTCGCGCGTCAGCCGCTCACGCGCAGCGAGGCGCTCCGCGATCTCGCCAACGTCAGCGACAAGCTGAAGAACGAGTTGAAGACCTTCGCGAAGGACCCCGCGCTCAAGCGGATGGAGCAGGCCGCACGCACGCAGTCCGCCAGCAGCGGCACGAACCCGGGCGAGTTGCAGAAGAAAATTGACGAGTTGCAGCAGAAGCTCGGCGACAAGGCCGCACAGCGCGACGCGCTCGACAAGTTTCAGCAGAAGCTCCAACAGGCCGCGAAGGAGGCCGCCGGCATGGCCGGCAAGGACGGTGCCGCGAACGATTCCGCGAAGGACCAGATGCAGAAAACGCTCTCGTCGCTCGCGCGCGAGGCGAAGGACCTCGGCCTCTCCGCCTCCGATCTCGAAGCCGCGATGAACGCCCTCGCCGCGAGCAACAATGCTCAAGTCCTCCGCGAGCTTCAGACTGCGATGAAGGATTTGGAGAAAATGCGCGACATGGCCAAGGCGCTCCAGCAACTCCAGCAGCAGGCCGATCAACTCGGCAAGAATCTCGCCGAGCAGTTGCAGAAGGGTCAGGCCGAGGCCGCGATGCAGACGCTCGCGAAGATGATGGAGCAGTTGAAATCCGGCGCGATCTCGAAGGAGGAGTTGGAAAAACTTTTGAAGGAAGTCTCGCAGGCCGTTGACCCAGCGAAGGACTACGGGCAGGCCGCGAAATTTTTATCCGAGGCCGCGAAGCAGATGCAGGCCGGCCAGAAGGGCGAGGCCTCTCAGTCGCTCGCCTCGGCCGCGAGCGAGTTGAAGAAGCTCCTCGACCAGCTCGGCGACGCGCAGGAACTCGCCTCGATGCTCGACGCGTTGCAGCGCGCGGAGATGGCCGTGGGCACCTGTCAGAGCATGGGCTCGTGCCGCAAGCCCGGCGTGGGCAACGGCGGCAAGCCCGGCTCCGGCGTCGGCACGTGGGCGGACGAGGAGGGCTGGCTCTCCGCGAACATCGAGATGACCGAGCGCTGGGACAATACCGGCATCAACCGTCCCGACATGGACCCGCGCGGCCTCACCGACCGAGGCAACCCGAACCTCCCCGACAACCTCAAGCAGACCAAGGTGCGCGGCCAGCTTTCGCCCGGCGGCTCGATGCCGAGCATCACGCTCAAGGGCGTGAGCATCAAGGGCGCGAGCGTCGTGCAACTTCAGGAAGCCGCCGCCGCCGCGCAGGCCGACGCCCAGAGCGCGCTCAACCAGGACAAGGTCCCGCGCGCCTACCAGAACGCGGTGAAGGAGTATTTCGACGACTTGAAAAAATGAAGGGCGAGGTGGTTATCAGGTTTTCAGGTTATCAAGTTGTCAGGTGCTGCAACAACCAACGGAGGCGTTATGGCAAAGGCTGAACGGTTTGAAGATTTGATCACGTGGCAGGACGCGCGTGAACTGCGCAAGGAAATCTACGCGGTCACCAAGCGTGGAGAGTTTGCCCGCGACTTCGAGATGCGCGGTCAGATTCGTTCCGCCGCTCTGTCGGCAATGAGCAACATCGCCGAAGGCTTTGAGCGCGGCACCAACAAGGAGTTCGCCTATTTCCTAAACATCGCCAAAGGCTCCTCCGGAGAAGTTCGCTCGATCCTCTACGCCGCGCTTGATGAAGGCTACGTGACGCAACCGGAATTTGACTCCCTCTGCTCGCGTTGCCTCTCCGTCTCCCGCCGTTCCTCCCGTTTGATCACCTCCCTGAACCGCGCCACCAACCGCCCCCGCGCCACGTGATAACCTGACAACTTGAAAACCTGAAAACCATTTCCCCGCATGACCACCGAACAATCCATCACCTCCTTCCGCGAAACCCACGCCAAGCTCCGCGCCGAAATCGGCAAGGTCATCGTCGGCCACGAATCCATCGTGTACGGCACGCTCACGGCCATCTTTTCCGGCGGCCACGTCCTGCTCGAAGGCGTGCCTGGCCTCGGCAAGACGCTGCTCGTGCGCACGCTCAGCGGGGTGCTCGACCTGAGCTTCAACCGTATCCAGTTCACGCCCGACCTCATGCCCGCCGACATCCTCGGCACCAACCTCG
>JACQFS010000180.1 GCA_016199935.1 Verrucomicrobiota bacterium | reverse complement strand
ATCGCGACCACGCTTTTTGGCAGCGGCGCGGGCGCGTTGCTCGCCGTAACTTGCGCCGGTGGCCCAGCCCGGCCACGCCGAAGTCAAAAGCGTCCGCAACAACCCCGCCTGTTTTTCCGGTGCGAGTTGCCGCACGAGATCGAGCACCTGATTTTCTTCAAGTTGAACGGCTGCCATAACGCTGACAATTTAGCCTAATACACGCCTCAAACAAGCGGAAACCCGCCGGTCAATTCCTCGGGCGACCAGTTGAAATCAACCTATTGTTTGAGCCAGTTAAGGGTGACTTTCATGAAAATATAATTTTAAGAATTCAAAACGATTTCATTCGGAATGTGAAATGAATTAACTCGTCGTCTGTTGTAATTGAAACTGTTGAAAGCTCGTAAATTGTTTCGGTAACTCGGCGAATGAAAACCACGTTTCCGGTCAAAGCAGAAATCAATCGGTTGGGATTCATCGTCATGGAGTATGAAAACATAAGTTCGCCGCGCGCTTCTTGAAATGTGTCTTGAATTTCCACTTGGAGGAGGTTGAGTTCGATGTTCTTTGAATTCTCCAACAATTCGTTGCCATCAATAAGAATGCCACTACCAGTTGCTTCTGCTTTTGAAAGAATCAAAGGATTCCAGCCAGCCTTTCGCCATTCAGGCGTTGTGAGAATTGTTTTTCTATGAATTGTTTTCGCCTCGGATTTTTCAGTTTGTATTGACGGGTGAAAAACCGAAGGAGTTATTCTGGCTGTTCGGCTCAACTCATCTTCTTCATCGGGACATTCCCAAGGAGATGGTCCGTGCTTCGGCCAAGGTGGTCCGAGTTCGTTGAAATAGACGCGCCCGCCGAATGGCGACTGATAAAAATATACGCTTTTACCACAGCGAGGGCATGTGGCGTTTGGATTTACATAGCTCGGATATTCAACCCAACCAAAAACAAAACGTTGTCCGCTTTCAGTTTCTCGCTCAATCCAACCCAAACCGCTTCTGTAACCAGACGAACCACCCGATGCCGAGCAACTGCCTGAAACGTGAATCGGCACAGCATTGAATCCATTGTGATAGAATTCAATTTCTCCGCTGCACTTGTAGCAGGTTGCCATTTCACTTTGACCTAAAACTGTTTCAAAAACCGCACGTCGTTTTCGTAAAACAGCCGGATGTCGTTCATGCAGTAACGAATCATCGCGATGCGTTCTATGCCGAAGCCGAACGCCCAGCCGGTCCAGATTTCAGGATCGTAGCCGACGTTTTCGAAAACTTGCGGATGCACCATGCCGCAGCCGGCGATCTCCAGCCAGTCCTTGCCCATCTTGCGGGTGAGCGCGCTGGCGAAATCAATCTCGTAACTCGGCTCGGTGTAGCTGAAATAGTGCGGGCGAAAACGAATCTTCACGTCGTCGCCAAGCAATTCCTTGAAGACGAATTCAACTGTGCCTTTGAGGTCGCCAACGGTGACGCCTTTGTCCACATAAAGACCTTCGATCTGCTGGAAGGTGGGATTGTGCGTGGCGTCGGCGTTGTCGCGGCGATAAACGCGGCCCGGCACGATGATGCGCACGGGCGGCGGCTGCGATTTCATCACGCGAATTTGGACGGAGGAGGTGTGGGTGCGAAGGAGGCGATTGGCGATTGGCGATTGGCTATCGGGCTGCGCCAAATAAAACGTGTCCTGTGCGTCACGCGCGGGATGGTCGGCGGGCGTGTTGAGCGCGTCGAAGCAATGATACTCGTCCTCGATCTCCGGCCCGTCGGCGACGGCGAAGCCCACTTTGCGGAACGCCTTCACGATGTCGTCGGTGACCTGCGTGAGGGGGTGGAGTCGGCCCACGGCGCGACGGCGGCCGGACAGCGACCAGTCGGTCGGCTCCTTCGGCAGCGCGGCCTTCAACTCCAACTCCTCGCGACGCGCGGCGAGCGCGGTTTCCAATTCGACCTTCACGGCATTGATGGCCTTGCCAGCGGTGGGCTTCTCCTCCTTCGGCAGCGAGCCGAGTTGTTTCATCAGCCCGGTGAACTTGCCGGTCGCGCCGAGGTAGGCGCCCTTGATGTGTTCGAGCGCGGGCAGGTCGGCGGCGGCGGCGAACTCCGCGAGGGCGGATTGTTTCAACGGTTCGAGTTCGGCGAGCAGTGACATGGCAGGGGAGAATTCAGGAGTCGCGGGGGAGAATCCAGCCGAAAGCAAAACGGGCGACCGTTGCCGGCCGCCCGTTGCGTGAGGAAATGTTTCGCGAGGCTCAGGCCGCCTTGAGGAGCGTGGCCGCGGGCTTGTTCTTGAGCGCGGCCTTGGCGGCTTCGATCAGGTGCGTGAACGCGGCCGCGTCGGTCGCGGCGAGGTCGGCGAGCGCCTTGCGGTCGAGACCGACTTTGGCGGCCTTGAGGCCCTCGATGAAGCGGCTGTAGGTCAGGCCCGCGGCACGCGTGGCGGCGTTGATGCGGATCTGCCAGAGCAGGCGGAAATTGCGCTTCTTGGTCTTGCGGTCGCGATACGCGTAAACGCGCGCGTGATCCACGGCGTCGGACGCGTAGCGGTAGAGTTTGGAACGGCGGCCGCGAAAACCTTTCGCGGCATTGATCATCCGTTTGCGACGGCGGCGGGAGGCGACGGCATTGGTTACGCGCATGGTGGGAGAAAAAGTTGAGGTTGGTCAGTCGGGAGTCGGGGCGCTCAGTGGTTCCACGGGAGGTTGAGCGTGATCTTGTGGGCCTCGCCGGGCGAGACCTGGCCCTTCTGGCCGAGGCGGCGGCGACGACGGGCGTTTTTGGTGCTCAGCAAATGCCGGCGGCCGGCACGCGAATGCAGCACTTTGCCGCTGGCGGTTACTCTGAACCGCTTGGCCACGGCTTTCCTGGTCTTGATACCTTTGGGGCGACGCATAATTGTTCCGTAAAAGGGCGCGCAATATAGAAACCGCCCCAGCGCGAAGCAAGGGATTATTTCAACTCTTGAACGCGCGCCGGATTCGCGCCGCCGCTGGCGCCTCCACCCACCCGTTTTTCCAACGCGCGCAGACGGCGCAGCGCCTCGGGCAGCTTCATGATCGCGATGATCTGGCGCTTGAAATCCTTGTCGGGCTGCGCGGGTGCGCCGAGCCATTGCACGCCCGGCGGCACGTCCGTCATCACGCCGGACTGCGCCATGATGATCGCCTGGTCGCCGATTTTGAGGTGGCCCGCGATGCCGGCCTGGCCCGCGAGCGTGACGAAGTTCCCCAGCTTGCTGCTGCCGGCGATGCCGACTTGCGCGATGATGATGCAGCCCTCGCCGATGACGACGTTGTGTCCGACCTGCACCAGGTTGTCGATTTTCGTGCCCTTGCCGATGACGGTCGAGCCGAGCGCGCCGCGATCGATGCTCACGTTCGAGCCGATCTCGACGTCGTCGTGAATGATCACGTTGCCGATCTGCGGGACTTTCAGGTGCGTGCCCGCGTCGAGCACGTAGCCGAAGCCGTCCGAGCCGATGCACGTGCCGGCGTGGATGCGGACGCGGTGGCCGATCTGCGTGTCCGCGTAAACGACCACGTTGGGAAAAAGTTTCACGTCATCGCCGAGCCGCGAGCCGTCACCGATATGATTGCCGCCGAGCAACGCCGACCGCGCGCCGACGCGCACGCCCTCGCCGATGACGCAGTGCGGCCCGACGTGCGCGCTCGGATCCACCTGCGCCGAGGCCGCGACGACGGCGGTGGCGTGAATGCCCGCGGGCAGCGGGGCTTCAGGGAAAAAGAGCGGCATCACCTTCGCGAAGGCCACGCGCGAATTCTTCACCTTGATCAGCGTCTTGCCGTTCGATTTGAAATCAGCGCTGACGAGGATGGCCGACGCCTGGCTTTGCTCGGCCGCGGTGAAGTAGGTGTCGTTCTCCGCAAAGGTGAGGTCGCCCGGTCTCGCCGTTGCCACGTGCGCGAAGCCCTTCAACACGAGCGCGCCGTCGCCGAGGACTTCCCCGTCGAGGTGCCGGGCGATTTCAGAAGCGGTGAAAGGCATTGCAGATTCGTTGACTCGAAAAACGCGCGCCACTATAAGGGCCGGCGTTCTCAGTTCAACCAATTACTCGGCGGCAACCCGCGCGGGAGGCAGGTTTCAAACCCTCGCCGCGCACAGACCAAAATCTTATGAGCAGAAAAATTCGTTACGGCATGGTCGGCGGCGGGCGCGGGGCCTTCATTGGCGCGGTGCACCGCATCGCGGCGGCGATGGATCAGCAGATTGAACTCGTCTGCGGCGCGTTCAGTTCGGACCCGGAGAAATCCAAGGCGAGCGGCGGCGATCTCTTTCTTCCAGGGAACCGCTGCTACGGCAGCTTCGCGGAGATGATCCAGCGCGAGTCCGGCCTGCCCGCGAGCCAGCGCATGGACTTCATCTCCATCGTCACGCCCAACCACGTCCACTTTCCGCCGGCCAAGATGGCGCTCGAAAACGGCTTCCACGTCCTCAGTGACAAGCCCGCCACGTTCGACCTCGCCGAAGCCAAGGCGCTCGCGAAGCTGGTGAAGAAGACCGGCCTGCTCTACGGCCTCACGCACAATTACACCGGCTACCCGCTCGTGAAGCAGGCCCGCCACATGGTCGCCACCGGCGCGCTCGGGAAGATTCGCAAGGTCGTCGTCGAGTATCCGCAGGGCTGGCTCGCCACGCGCCTCGAAGCCTCCGGCCAGAAGCAGGCCGCGTGGCGCACGGATCCCAAGCGCAGCGGCGCCGCCGGCAGCATCGGCGACATCGGCACGCACGCGGAGAATCTCGCCGAATACATCAGCGGCCTTCAGATCGAGGAACTCGCCGCCGACATCACCGCCTTCGTGAAAGGCCGCGCGCTCGATGATGACGGCAATGTGCTGCTCCGTTTCAAGGGCGGCGCGAAGGGCGTGCTCCACTGCTCGCAGATTAGCGTCGGCGAGGAGAACCATTTGAACATCCGCATCTATGGCGAGAAGGGCGGCCTCGAATGGCACCAGCACGAACCCAACACCCTGCTCGCGAAATGGTCCGACCAGCCGATGCAAGTCTTCCGCACCGCGAACGGCTATCTCTGCGACGCCGCCAAGGCCGCCGGCCGCACGCCGCCCGCGCATCCCGAGGGCTACCTCGAAGCCTTCGCGAACATCTACAAGAACTTCGCCAACGCCATCCGCGCCCGCCTCGACGGAAAGAAACTCCGTGCCGACGACCTCGCGAATGATTTCCCGAAGATCGAGGACGGCGTGCGCGGCATGGCCTTCATCGAAGCCGTGGTGAAGTCGTCCAAGGCCAACGCGAAGTGGACGAAGCTGAACGTCTGACGCGTGACAACGTGCTGCCCGGCGTCTCGCCGGCAGTTTCCAATCTTCTTTTCAGCCCAAGGGCGCGGATGAACTCCGCGCCCTGTTTCTTTTCACGGTGATACTTTTCCTCCACGAATCTCGCATGAGAGGGTAGAAACAACTTTACCACTCCATGAACCAACACCCTTCCCGCGAGGAAACGCTCTTCTTCGCCGCCGCCGAGATGGCCACACCCGAGATGCGCGCCGCCTTTCTCGACCGCGAGTGCGCCGGCGACGCGGCCCTGCGCCAGCGCGTCGAGGCGCTGCTCAAGTCCGCCGCCGATGAGCACCAGCCGTTCATGAGCGGGCCGGCGTTGCCCGAAGGCATCTCGCCTATCGCTGAAGATCCGCGCGGGACCGTCATCGCGCCAGTGACCGAGAAGGCGGGCGACAAGATCGGGCGTTACAAGCTGCTCCAGCAAATCGGCGAGGGCGGCTGCGGCGTGGTTTACATGGCCGAGCAGGAGGTGCCCGTCCGCCGTCGCGTGGCGTTGAAAGTCATCAAGCTCGGCATGGACACCAAGCAGGTCGTCGCGCGCTTCGAGGCCGAGCGGCAGGCACTGGCGATGATGGATCATCAAAACATCGCCAAGGTGCTTGACGCCGGCGCGACCGATACGGGCCGGCCGTTCTTCGTGATGGAGCTGGTGCGTGGGACGAAGATCACCGAGTTCTGCGACCAGCAAAAACTTTCCACCCGCGAACGGCTCGACCTGTTCATGGACGTCTGCTCGGCCATCCAGCACGCGCACCAGAAGGGAATCATCCATCGCGACCTCAAGCCTTCCAACGTGCTGGTGACGATGATTGACGGGAAACCCGTGCCCAAGGTGATTGATTTCGGCATCGCCAAGGCCACGAACAACCAGCAGCTCACGGACAAGACTCTGTTCACGGCGTTCGAGCAGTTCATCGGCACGCCGGCCTACATGAGCCCCGAGCAGGCGGAGATGAGCGGCGTGGACATTGACACGCGCAGCGACATTTACAGCCTGGGCGTGCTGCTCTACGAACTGCTCACCGGCCAGACGCCGTTCGATTCCACTGAACTGCTCCGCTCCGGCCTGGACGGCATTCGCAAGACCTTGCGCGAGCAGGAACCGCCCAAGCCCTCGACGTGTTTGAACACGCTGGCGGAGGTGGACCTCACCACGGTGGCGAAGGCGCGCCACGCCGATGCGCCCAAGCTCCTCCACTCCGTGCGCGGCGATCTGGACTGGGTGGTGATGAAGTGCCTGGAGAAGGACCGCGCCCGCCGTTACGAGACGGCGAATGGACTCGCGGCCGATCTCAAGCGGCACCTGGGCAACGAGCCGGTCGTGGCGCGTCCGCCGAGCACGACTTACCGGCTGCAAAAGCTGATGCGCCGGAACAAGCTCGCCTTTGCCGCCGGCACGGCCATCGCAGCCTCGCTTGTCATCGGCATCGCGGCCAGCGTGTGGCAGGCGGTGCGCGCCGAGCGTGAAGCGAAGCGCGCCGTCTCCGCGCTCGATGAACTGCGCGCTTCCGCGCCCGCCTTTGCCGCCGAGGCACGCGGGTTGGTCGCGAAGGAACAGTTTGGCGAAGCCATTGCCAAGCTCGATTACGCGCTGAAGCTGCAACCCGACAAGGTTGAGTTTCTTGTGCAGAAGGCCGACCTGTTCCAGTGCCAGCTCAAGCTCACCGAGGCCGCCGCGATCTACCGCGAAGCCTTGCGCGTGAAGCCCGGCCTCGCGCTCGCCGAGGCGTCGGCGAAACTTTGCGACGAACTGCTCGCCGCGCCGCCGGCCAGCGGCGGAGGGCTTTCCCGCGAGAGTCTGGGCCGGCTCCACCTCGCGATGCAGCATCAGCAGCGGACCGCGGCGGAATTGATGCCGGTCGCACGGTTGGTGGGGCAGGAAAACAAACTCATCGTCGAATACTGGCTCGAACGGCTCAAAGACCTGCCCATCTCCGCCGACAAACCGCTGAAGGACCGTCTCACCGTCCGCGACGACGGCCTGCTCGCGCTCGATTTGAAGGATGCGAAAATCACCAGCCTGGAACCACTGCTGGAAATGGCACCGAAGCTCGGCAAGCTGACGCTCTGGGATTGCAAGGGCCTCGCCGACTTCAAGCTCCTGCGCGAGTTCCGCTCCCTCACCTACCTCGACCTCGATAGCACGGGAATCGCCGACCTGTCGCCTCTGCGCGGCCTGCCGCTGGAGGAACTTTACATCGGGGCGACGCAGGTTGACGACTTGTCGCCGTTGCGCGGGATGCCTTTGAAGACCCTGGAGCTGTATGCTTGTCGCCGCATCGCGGACCTCGCCCCGCTGGCGGGCCTGCCGTTGAAGGAGTTTTGTGCCTCATCGCTTTCCACCAGCGATTTCGCCCCACTCCGAGGCGCGCCGCTGGAGATCTGCTCCATCAATTCCTCCTCGGTGCGCAACCTCTCATTCCTCGCCGTCGCCCCGATCAAGGAGCTGCAACTCCGCGACTGCCCCAACCTGGAAAGCTGGGCCTGGCTGCGTGACTTGAAGTCGCTGGAGCGCCTGGTCCTGCCGCGCAATTACCGGAGCTTCCCCGACGCCGACTTCGAGGCCATCGCCGCCCTGAGCTCGCATCCCCACTTGAAGTTCATCCAGGCTGAATTCGTGCAATGGGGAGTAAGCCTCCGCATGCTGGAGGTCACGCAACCAAAGGAACTGTTCTGGCGGGATTGGGATCGCGAACAGTCTTTCCTGCCGGCGGTCCGCCGATTGGGCCTTGATTTCACGCTGCGAAAACTCCCGGACGATACCTACCATCTGGCGATCGAAAAGCCCTTGAGCAATCTTTCGTTCCTGGATAAAGCTCCGATAACCGAGCTGCGTCTGAAAAAAGGAGCGATCACAGACCTCGCGCCGATCCGAAATCTCAAACTGCGGTATCTCTGGCTCAACGACAACCCGGTCGCCGATCTGTCGCCGCTGCGGGGCATGCCCCTGGAGGAGCTCGCGCTGCGCGGCTGCACCTTCAGCGACCTGACGCCGCTCGCCGGAATGCCGCTCAAGAACCTTTACCTCGGCGGTTGTCCGAACGTCGCGGATGTGGCGTCGCTCGCTCAGCTCAAGACGCTGGTGAATCTCACCGTGCCTTTGCACGCGCGGAACATCGAGACACTGCGCTCTCTGCCGCTGGTCAGGCTGGCTGCGAACCTTCAGTCCAGTTCACCTTTCCTTCCCGTCACCACCGCCGCGGATTTTTGGGAGGCGTGGCCGAAATTGCGCTGGGTGAGCGCGCTGCGCGAGGCGGGCGCAACGCCCAAGACCGTCAGGCAATTGGAGGATGGCACCTGGGAGGTGGACCTGAGCAACAAGGAATGCCGGCAGTTCAGCGATCTCACGACGTTGAGCGAAACGCGCATCAGCAGCCTGAACCTGGGTGGGACAGCGGTTACGGACCTGACGCCACTCAAGGGGCTGCCGCTAAAACAGCTCCGTCTCTACAACCCCAAAGTCACCGATCTCCGTCCCCTCCAAGGGATGTCGCTGGAAGTGTTGCATGTCGGCGGAACCAAAGTCAGTGACCTCTCGCCCTTGCGCGGGATGCCGCTGACCTATGTCAGGCTCCACGGTTGCACGAACGTCACGGACGTTTCCGCCCTGGCAAAAGCCGAGGGGCTGACTTCGCTCACGCTGCCGCCGAACCCGGGGAACATCGAGTTTCTCCGCGACTTTCAGAAACTCAAATGGATCGGCTATTGGGAAAACCCCAAGACCTACATGCCATACACTAGTGCCGAAGAGTTTTGGCAGGACTACGCGCTCGATCGGTTCGTGAAAAGCATCCCCGGCGCCGAGGGTCGCCTGAAAAAATTGAGCGACGGCGGCTTGGAATTGAACCTCGAACGCCTGCCGATCACCGACCTTAAAGCCCTGACGGGAGCGCACCTGAGCGTCCTCAAGCTCGGGAACACCAAGGTCACTGAATTGGCTCCGCTGCGCGGCATGGCGCTCCAGCGCCTCACGATCTTCAACACCCAGGTCAAAGACTTGAGTCCGCTCAAAGGGATGCAGCTCCAGCAACTGCACATGAGCAAAACGCCGGTCACGGACATCAGCGTGGTGCGCGGCATGCCCCTGACCATGTTGAGACTGCATTACTGCCCGAACCTCACGGATCTCTCCCCGCTCGCCGAGGCCAAAGACCTGGTGGAACTCACGCTGCCCCCGAACGCGAAGAACTTCGAGTTCCTCCGCGACGCTCGAAAATTCCCCAAGCTCAAGCGAATCAGCTACGTCGAGGACACGAACAACGAGCGGAACATCAATCTGCCCAACAAGACCGCCGACGAGTTCTGGAAAGAATATGATGCGAATCGCTGATCAGCATGGCGACGGGCTTGGCGCGCTGGATTTCTTCGTTACGCTAATCCCATGAGCGATGTCACCCGCCTCCTCGACGCCATCCAGCATGGCGACCCCAAGGCCGCGGAGGAATTGCTCCCGCTCGTCTATAAGGAACTCCGCCAGCTCGCCGCCGCCAAGATGGCGCGCGAAAATCCCGGCCACACGCTCCAGCCCACCGCGCTTGTCCACGAGGCGTGGCTCAAGCTCGCCGGGCCCGACGGGCGGGCGCAGTTTCAAAACCGCGCGCACTTCTTCGGCGCCGCCGCCGAGGCCATGCGCCGCATCCTCGTGGACAGCGCGCGCCGCAAGCTCGCCGCCCGCCACGGCGGCGGCCAGTCGCGCGAGGACATCGCCGGATTGGAAATCGCCGCGCCCTCCGGCGACGACGAACTGCTCGCCGTGCATGATGCGCTGGAGAAATTCGCCGCCCTTGATCCACAGAAGGCCGAGTTGGTGAAGCTGCGATACTTCGTCGGCCTGCCCTTCAGCGAAGTCGCCGAGGTGCTCGGCATCTCCGAGCCGACGGCGAAACGCTGGTGGGCCTACGCCCGCGCTTGGCTGCACACCGAAGTCGCCGCCGGCCACTGACTCCACTGGCGGCTCGACAAGCCCCCGGAGTGCGGAAAAGCTCCGCCCATGCAATCCCAAGCCCGTCGTTTCTCCCGTCGCCTCGCGGTCCTCATCGCGGCCGCGTCGCTGCTCGCCTTCGTTCAACCTCTGCGCACGTCGGCCGCGGACGCGACCCCCGTCAAAGGCCAGCGCGTCTTCAGCGCGGGGCACAGTTTTCACTATTGGATGCCGCCCATCCTCGCGAACGTCGCGACCAACGCGGGCATCGCCGGGCACGTGCAGGTCGGGCTTCAGCCCATCGGCGGCTCGCGGGTCATTCAGCATTGGGATTTGCCCGACGAAAAGAACAAGGTGAAGCCGGCGCTGAAGACCGGCGAAGTGGACGTGCTCACGCTCTCGCCGATTTACCTGCCCGACGCCGGCATCGAAAACTTCGCGAAGCTCGCGCTCGAACACAATCCCGCCATCCGCCTGACCGTGCAGGAATTCTGGCTGCCGTTCGAGAGCGTGTCGGCGTGGACGAACAAGCCCAAGAGCATTGACCGCGACTCGATGACCGTTGCGCAACTCCGCGCGGCGCACGCGGATTATTTCAAGAGCATGGACGCGCACGTCACGTCGCTGAACAAACAACTCGGCAAGCAGGTCATTTTCGTCGTGCCCTCCGGCCAGGCGGTGATCGCGCTGCGCGAGAAGATCATCAAGGGCGAGGCGCCGGGCATCGCGAAGCAGAGCGAGATTTTCACCGACGTCCTCGGCCACGTGAACGCGCCCATCATGGTGCTCGCGACCTACTGCCACTTTGCGGTGATCTACAAACGCAGCCCCGCCGGACTGCCCGTGCCCGCCGCGCTGGCGAAACAACCCGAGGCGGAAAAGCTGAACCGCTTGTTGCAGGAGCTCGCGTGGGACGCCGTCACCAAGCATCCGCTCTCCGGTGTGAAGCGGTAGGCGCAGCAGTCCCGGGCGGATTCCAAGCAATTCCCCGACGCGGGCGCGAACGAGCTCCGCGCCTGTGTCATTTTCATGAGCCGTTTTCTTCCCCAACCGCGCATGAGGTGGTAGAAACAAATCCGTCACCCATGAGCCACCCCACTTCACGCGAGGAAGCCGTCTTCAATGCCGCGCTCGAATTGCCGACGCCCGCCGGGCGTGCGGCGTTGCTCGACCGCGAGTGCGGCGGCGACGCGGCACTGCGCGCGGCGGTCGAGTCGCTCCTGCGCGCGAGTGACGAGGCGGGCGGGAGCTTTCTCGGCGCGCCAACAGTCACGGTGCAGCCTGGCGCCACCATCGCGCTGCCGGGCGGTGGTGGCGGGACCATTGTGCTTGGTGCCGCGCGATCGCACTCAAGCTCGCCCGTGACTTTGCCGCCGGAGGAATACGAGGTCGGGCACGAGATCGCGCGCGGCGGCATGGGGAGCATCCTCGAAGCGGAGGACCGCAAGCTTGGCCGCAAGGTCGCGATGAAGGTGATGAAGCTCGAATCCTCGGCGAGCGATTACGCGCGCACTCGCTTCGTGCGCGAGGCGACCGTGCTCGCACGACTGGAGCATCCGAACATAGTGCCGATCCACGAACTGGGCTGGGACGCAGACAACCGACTCTTCTACACCATGAAACTCGTGCAAGGCCGCACCCTCCAGGCCATCCTCAATGGACTCAAGGAGGGCGACCAAAACTTCGTGCGCCATTACACGCTCGACCGTCTGCTCACCATCTTCCGGAAAATCTGTGACGCGCTTTCGCTGGCGCACGCGAAGGGCGTGATCCATCGCGACCTCAAGCCGGAGAACGTGATGGTGGGCGAATTCGGCGAGGTGCTGGTGATGGATTGGGGCATCGCCAAGATTCTTGGCGACACGATGCAAGCGGCGGAGGAATCGTCGCAGAAAGCGGAAGCGACGGAGCCGGGCACCGCGGAAAAATTCCGCGAACTGGCGAGCGAGATTCTGAACACGGGCTCAGGCTCCCTCACGATGGACGGCACGGTGATGGGCACGCCGCATTACATGTCGCCAGAGCAGGCGGACGGGCGCGTGACGGAGATTGATCAGCAGTCGGACGTGTTCTCACTCGGCGCGATTCTCTACGCGATTCTCACGCTGCGCCCGCCGGTCGAGGCCGACTCGCCGTATGACGTGCTGGAACTCATCAAGCGCGGGGAGATCCAGCCGCCGACGGATTACAACGTGACCACTCCACTCCCTCGCCCCGCGAAGCGGGGAGAGGGCCGGGGAGAGGGGCAGCCCGGCAGCGAGCAAGAGAGCACCTCCTCTCCCCATCCCTCTCCTCCACTTCGCGGAGGAGAGGGGGCCGGCGCTGCCAATCCAAAAAAATTCCAGCCGCTGCCGCATTGTCCCGGCGGCAAGGTTCCCGCCGCGCTCTCCTCCGTGGCGATGAAGGCGCTCACGGTGGACAAGTCGGAGCGTTATCCGACCGTCGCCGCGCTGGCCGCGGACATCGAGGCGTATCAGGGCGGCTTCGCCACGAGCGCGGAACACGCGGGACTCTTCACGCAGATCGCGCTGCTCATCCAGCGGCACAAGCGCGAGTTCGCCATTGGCGCAGCAGCGGCGCTCGTGCTCGTGGTGTTCTCAGTCTGGTTCGTCATCAACCTCCGCGCGAAGGAACGTCGCGCCGTCGCGGGCGAGGAGAAAGCCGTCGCCGAGGCCGAGCGGGCGACCAAAGCCGAGAAGGTTGCCGTGGACAAAGGCGAGGCCGCCCGGCGCGCGCTGGCCAAGGCGCAAATCTCGCTGGCGGACTCCGCATTTCGCAACGCCGACCTCGCCGGCATGGTGCTCGCGCTCGATGCGTGCCCGACGGATTTGCGCGACCAGAGCTGGCAATACCTCGCCACCAAGCGCGACGCCTCGCTGCGCACGGTGGAATGTTCCGAGGTGCCAAACGCGAACGATGTGCTCGCTGTGCCGGGCAGGCCCGGGCAGTTCGTGCTCACCAAGTCGTTGCCCAAGATTGTCATCGTGGATGTGGCCGACGACCGCACCGTCCAGACGTTCGCCACCGGCATCCGCGGCGACAAGAACCTGGCCGTATCGGGCGACGGTCGTGTGCTGGCGGTGGCGGGTAACAAGAGCAAGTCCGTGAGCCTTTTCGACATCGCCAGCGGCGCGAGCCGAAAGCAACTGACCTCGCCCATCGAGGCGGGCGCGCTCGCGTTGAACCACGACGGCACCCGGCTCGCCATCGCCGCCACGGGCCAGGGCGTGCTCGACGGGTGTGCGCTGCTGGACGCGAATGACGGCCGCACCCTCTGGCGCTTCCGGAAAAGAGTCCAGCACATCGCTTTCACCCGCGATGGCAGCCGGCTGGTGATTTCCTCGTCCGGCGCGCGGCGGCAGGTCAATCTGCTGCGCGTGGAGGACGGCGGGCAACTCAGTGATCTCGCGGCGGACGCGACGTCCCAGGCGCTGAGTCCCGACGGCAAGACCATCGCCATTGGCACAGCGGAGGGGATTGGCTTTCTCCTCGATGCCGCGACCGGGGCGGTTTTGCGGCAGGCGCAACTGCACACCGGCCGCATCTACTCGATGGCGTGGACCGCCGACGGCCATCTCCTTACCGCCGGTGAGGGAGGAAAATTCAACGATGGCCGCTGGGTCTTCCGCCTGTGGGAACCGGAGAAGCTCACAGTGGCCGGTGTGTTCTTCGGATTGCGGCCGGGCACGCCGACGCCGTGGAGCCTGCACCCGGAGAGCGGCGACCTGTTGACTGCCGGGAATCCGCCGCGCCTCTGGCGCCTGCCCGTGGGCCTCGAACGAATCAAGCTCTCGGACCGTGCCGAGCAGGCGTGGAGCGGGTGTTTCCTTTCGGACACCGTGATGCTCGCGCGCAAAGGATATGGCTTGGTCCGCTATGACCTCTCCACCGCGGGCAAGGCCGTCGAGGTGGGGGATTCCTACAACTACCGCATCAGCGCCAGCCACTTCGCGTCGGGAATGTTCGTCCTCGCCATGCCCCCGGCGAAACTGGGTCAGGAGTTTGGGAGGGACTTGTCGGTGTTCAGGCTCGAAAACGGCGGGGCGGTGGAAAAGCGGGCGCTGAAATTCGAGGGCCGCATCCCCAGACTCGCGTTTGACGCAGCGGGCGAACGCCTCGTCGCCGTCGGTGTGAACACCCCGCTCGAAGTCTTCGACATGAAATCCGGCCAGTCGCTGCTCAAGGCGCCGGGCGAGTTTGAACGCGCGGTGTTCGCCGGCACCGGTCACAACCTCGTCGCCCTCTCGCGGCGCAACCGCAAGGCGCAGGAGACCGAGGACCAGCTCATTGCCCTCGACGGCGCGACCGGTGCCGCGTTGCGCACGGTGACAAACGGTTTCCGCGTCAACGCCCTCGCCGCCTCACCCGACGGCAAGCTCGTCGCCATCGCCGGCTCCGACCAGTCGGTGCATCTGTTCGACGCGGCGACGCTCGTGGAGAAATCCTCCTTCCGCGCGCACGACGGCGAGATCACCGCGCTGGCGTTTCATCCCACGCTGCCGGTCATCGCCACGGCGGCGATGGATCGCTCGGTGAAACTGTGGGAGCACGGCACCGCGCGGATGGTGGAACAATTCCTCGGCCTCGGCGGCACGCCCGTGGTGCTCGCCTTCAACCCCAGCGGCACCCTGCTGCTGGTGGACGGCCAGGAACGCACCACGCGCGTGTTCGACGT
>JACQFS010000179.1 GCA_016199935.1 Verrucomicrobiota bacterium | reverse complement strand
CGTGGCCACCACGCAGAACGCCTACGTGAAACTGCGCCGCTTCCTCGTCGAGGACTCGCTCGTGGCCGTCGTCTCGCTCCCGGCGGGCGTGTTCAAGCCCTACTCCGGCGTGAAGACCAGCATCCTCCTGCTCGACAAAAAGCTCGCGCGGCAGACCAAGGAAATCCTCTTCCTCAAAATCACCGCTGACGGCTTCGACCTGGGCGACAAACGAAACCCCATCGCGGCGAACGACCTGCCGGAAACGGAGCGCGTGGTGAAGGCGTGGTTGAAGGGAATGACGAATGACGAAGGCCGAATGACGAATGGCGGAGTCGTTTGGAAAGCCGTCGAAAAATCTGCCGTGCTCGCAACCAGAGACGCCACGCTCGTTGCCGAACGATTCCTTGGCGTCGCGGAAAATGATTCGGAACACCACCCAATGATTCCGTTGGGCGACGAAGAATTGTTCCGGCTCGAAAGCGGCGGCACGCCAAGCACCACGAAGCCCGAGTTCTGGGACGGCCCGCACGCATGGGCGACGCTCGTTGATTTGCACGCCAAGGACTTGGTGACAAACCTCACGAAGACCGTGCGCACCATAACCGACGCCGGACGGAAAAACTCGTCCGCCGTTCTGCTCCCGGTTGGTTCGGTCATCGTTTCGACGCGCGCCACTCTCGGTCGTGTCGCCGTAGCGCGAATCCCCGTCGCCACGAACCAAGGTTTCAAGAACATCATCATCAAGGACGCGGCTCGCGCTTTGCCGGAATACGTCGCACTCGCCGTTACGAGGTTGCGCGCTCAGATGCTTGAGTTCGCTTCGGGCGGCACGTTCAAAGAGATTTCAAAGGCGAACTTTGCGCTGCTCGAAATCCCGCTGCCGCCGCTGGAGGAACAGCGGCGGATCGTGGCGGAGATCGAGGGCTACCAGAAGGTCCTCGACGGCGCTCGCCAGATTCTCGCGGGCTACAAGCCCAAGCTCGAAACGAACGCCGACTGGCCGGTCACAACAATCGGAGAGGTTGCCAGAGTTGTGAGTGGGCACGGCTTTCCGCTGGACCAGCAAGGCCTGACCGAAGGCGGGATTCCTTTCTACAAAGTCAGCGACATGAACCTTCCCGGAAACGAGCGGTTCATGGTCAGCCACAACAACGCGGTGTCGCGGGAAACGCTGGCGAAGCTCCGGGCGAAGTCGCATCCCGCAGGCACAATCATCTTTCCCAAAATTGGCGCGGCCATCGCCACCAACAAGAAGCGGATGCTCACTTGCGAAGCGACATTCGACAACAACGTCATGGGCATTGTCCCCGGACCGGAAATCGAGCCGAAGTTTCTTTTCGGCTGGCTGATGGATTTCAATTTGTCGCAGTGGGCGAGCGAGGCACATCCGCCTTCGATGCGACAACCGACAGTTGAGGAGCAGGAAATCCCCCTGCCACCCTTGGAGGAGCAACGTCGTCTCGTGGCGGAGCTGGACGCGGAGGCGGCGCAGATGGATTCGGTGCGGTCGCTGCTCCCCCGCTTCGAGGCCAAAATCCAACGCGTCCTCGACCGCGTGTGGGGCACGGAGGCCACGGCATGAGGGCGTCCATGAGAGTCCGTGGCCGTCCGTGGGGGGCGCACCGTTTTGGGGATGGACAGGCACGGACCGAGACCGACATAAAACACGGACATGAGTGAGCCGGAGAAACTGATTCCGCCGCACGGGGGCTACCGGAAGTTGAAAAGTTTCCAGGTGGCGCAACTGGCCTACGATGTGACGGTGCGTTTCTGTGACCGCTACATCGAGAAGCGCAGCCGCACCCACGACCAGATGGTGCAGGCGGCGCGCAGCGGAGTGCAGAACATCGCGGAGGGCAGCCAGGCGAGCGGCACCTCGAAGAAGTTTGAGTTGAAGCTGACGAATGTGGCGCGGGCCAGCCTGGAGGAACTGCGGCTGGACTATGAGGATTATTTGAGGCAGCGCGGGCTGGCGCAGTGGCCGCCGGAGCACCCGGCGCTGATGCGCTTCAAGGCGAGGCGGTGCGCCACGCTGGAGCAGGTGCGGGCTTGGGTGGAGGAGGAGCGGCACCGCGCCAGCCCAAAGAAAGACGGACGGACACGGACGGACACAGACAAACACGGACGGAAGAAAGCGGGGAAGCCGTCCGTGGAAGTCCGTGAGGGTCCGTGTGAGTCCATCCCCGGCTCCGCCCAACTGGTGGCCAACGCCGCGCTCTCACTGCTAAACCTCGCGTGCCACCTGCTGGATCGCCAGCTCGCGGCGCAGGCGGCGGCCTTCACCGAGGAGGGCGGCTTCACCGAGCGTCTCTACAAGGTGCGCAGTCAAAGGAGGAGGCAGCCATGAATCCGCGCTTTGCCCGGCGCACCGGTTGCGATACTTTCCACGCCCATGCTCGTTGAACGCCAACGCCGGTTGCTGACCCTGCTGGACGCCCTGCGCGAGCCGGTGGGCAACACGGATTTCCAGAAGCTCCTGTTCCTCTACACCCAGGAGTGCGAGGCCTCGCCCAGCTACGAATTCGTGCCCTACAAGTTCGGCGCCTTCTCCTTCACCTCCTACGCGGACAAGCGGAAGCTGACGGCGGAGGGGATGATCGAGGAGGACGAGCAGAACTGGAAATTGACCGCCGCCGGCCGGGAGACGGCGCGCAAGCACGCGGTCACGCCCCTCGTGGCCTCGCGCTTCTGTCGTGAACGGGCCAAGCTGCGGGGCAACGCCCTGATCGCCGAGCAGTATCGCAAGTTTCCCTACTACGCGACGCGCAGCGAGATCGTGGACAAGCTGCCGCTGGATGCCGAGGCGAAGGCCCGCATCAAGGCCGCGCAGCCCAAAAAGGCCGGCGCAGGAATCGTGACGATTGGCTACGAAGGCAAGAGTTTGGAAAGCTACCTGAACCAGTTGTTGCGGGCGGGCGTGACGGTGTTGTGCGACGTGCGGCGCAATCCGCTGAGCCGGAAGTATGGCTTTTCCAAGAAGACGTTGAGCCACGCGTGCGAGGGTGTGGGCATCCGCTACGAACACCTGCCGGAGCTGGGGATTGATTCCGAGGAACGCCGCGACCTTGAAACGCAGGCGGATTATGACGCGCTGTTCGCGGAGTATGAGCGCAAGAGCCTGCCGAAGCAGACCGGGGCGCTGGAAAAGATTCGCGGCTGGGTCAGAGACGGCGAGCGGGTGGCATTGACATGCTACGAGGCGCAGGCGTGCCAGTGTCACCGGGGCTGCGTGGCGAAGGCGCTGCGGCTGAGCGGCGGGAAGGAAATGGTGCCGGTGCATTTATAGAATGAGGGATGTATGGCCAAGGAGCGCGTGCTGATCACCGTCAAGACCTACCCGACGCTGTCGCGGAAACACGGCGAAACGGTCTGCACGGCGGGTGTCAGGGCCGACGGCACCTGGATGCGGATTTACCCAGTGCCCTTCCGACGGCTGGAGGAGACCGAGCAGTATCGGAAATTTGACTGGCTGGAGACGGACTTCATCCGCGGCCGTTCCGATCCGCGTCCCGAGACGCATCATCCCGCTGACTTGGCGAAGATGCAGCCGGTTGGTCACATGGGCACGGAGGACAACTGGCGCAAGCGCCGGGAGCTGCTGTTGAGCAAGACGAAGGTTTATGACCGGCTGGAACCCCTGCTGACTGGCGCAAAGGAGAACAAGCTCTCGCTGGCGGTGTTCAAGCCGGCGAAGATTCGCGGCTTCATCTGGGAGGACGAGGAACGGGATTGGGATCTGAACAAGGTCGCGCAGATGCGGGACAAGACGCGGCAGGTGGAACTGTTCAAGGACGAGACGTGGCGCGAGACGTTCAAGCTCATTCCCAAGCTGCCGTATGCCTTCTCGTATCAGTTCGAGGACGCGGACGGGCGGAAGAGCACGATGCAGGTGCTCGATTGGGAATGCGGGCAGCTTTACTGGAACTGCCTGCGCCGGCACCGCGACGAGGCCACGGCTTTGGAAAAGGTCAAAGCCAAGTATCTGGGCGAGTTCGGAAAGCGTGACCTGCATTTCTTCCTCGGCACCACGCAGCAGTTTCATGGCTTCGCCCCCAATCCGTGGGTGATCGTTGGGGTGTTCGCGCCACCCCATCAGCACCAGCTCGAACTTATCTGAATCATGCCCTCCGAAGCCCAAGCCCGCATCACGATCAACAAGCTGCTTGAGGAGGCGGGCTGGCGCTTTTTGCCGGACGGCAAGGGGCGGCGGGAGAACATCGTCTGCGAGCATCGCGTGACGAAGAAGACCTTCTCGCCGAGTCAGGATTTGGGCAAAGACTTCGACCACGCACCCGACGGCTTCGTGGATTACGTCCTCCTGAACACAGACGACCGCCCCGTGGCGGTCACGGAGGCCAAGCGCGAAGGCATTGATCCGCTCACCGGCAAGGAACAGGCGCGCACCTATGCCGAGGGGCTGGGCGTGTGCCACATTTTCCTCAGCAACGGGCTGGTGCACTACTACTGGAATCTGCGGCAGGGCAATCCGGTCAAGGTGTCGCGCTTCCTGCCGTTGGAACAACTCGGCAAGGCGGCGGAGTGGAAACCGGACGCAGCCCGGTTGGCCGCCGTGACGGTGGACGAGAATTACATCGCGGTGTCGCAGGATGCGGCGTGGCTCTCGTATCCAGCCAGCGACCGCGCGGCGGTGATGGTGAACAAAAAGATTCGCCTGCTGCGCGATTATCAAGTGGAGGCGGTGCGGGCATTGCAAAAGGCGGCGACCGCCCAGAACCACCGCTTCCTTTTTGAAATGGCGACGGGCACGGGCAAGACACTGTTGAGCGCGGCCATCGCCAAATTATATCTGCGCACGGAGAATGCGACGCGCATCCTGTTTCTCGTGGACCGGCTGGAGTTGGAAACACAGGCGTGGAAGAATTTCAACGCTTACCTCGCGAACGACGGCATCAGCACCGTCATCTACAAACAGAAGCGGCGGGATTGGGCGCAGGCGCAGGTGGTGGTGACGACGATTCAAAGCCTCGCCGCCCGCAACCGTTTCCTGCACGAGTTCGCTCCGACGGATTTCCAACTCATCATCAGCGACGAAGCGCACCGCACCATCAGCGGGAACAACCGGGCCATCTTCGAGTATTTCGTCGGCGCCAAGCTCGGCCTCACCGCCACGCCGCGCGATTATCTCAAAGGCCTGGATGATACGGCGCGGCAGAATGATCCACGCGAATACGAGCGGCGGCTGTTGCTCGACACGTATCAGACGTTCGGGAGCGACGACGGCAAACCGACCTTTCGCTACACGCTGCTCAACGCCGTTCAGCACGTCCCGCCCTACCTCTGCAATCCCGTCACGCTCGATGCGCGGACGGATATTACCACGCAGATGCTTTCGGATGAGGGCTACACCGTGACCGTGCCGGCCAACGAGGACGGGCAAGAACAGGAGTGGGTGTTTGGCAAAAAGGATTACGAGAGGAAGTTTTTCTCGGATGAAACGAACCTGAGCTTCATCCGCTGCTTCCTCGACAACGTCAAGTGCGACCCCATCACGGGCGAACCCGGCAAGACCATCATGTTCGCCGTCAGCCGCAAGCACGCGACCAAGCTGGTGACGTTGCTCAACGAGGAAGCGACCCGCCGCTGGCCAAAAGAATACGCCGCCGGCTCGACGTTCGCCGTGCAGGTCACGTCGGACATTCCCGGCGCTCAGCAGATGACAATTGATTTCGCCAACAACAATCTCAACGGCAAA
This sequence comes from Verrucomicrobiota bacterium, assembly GCA_016199935.1. Lineage (GTDB taxonomy): Bacteria > Verrucomicrobiota > Verrucomicrobiia > Limisphaerales > JACQFS01 > JACQFS01. The sequence goes on along the minus strand of JACQFS010000179.1, from coordinate 16,153 downwards.
TCCAAGTGGCGGGCCGATGACTTCCGCGATTACGACACGAGCCGCACGCGCGTCTGCGTGACGGTGGGGATGATGACCACCGGCTACGATTGCGAAGATCTGCTGAATGTGGCACTGACGCGCCCGATTTTCTCGCCGACCGATTTCATCCAAATCAAAGGACGCGGCACACGGTTGTTCACCTTCAAACACGGCGAGGGCGCAGAACAGCGCACGGCGAAGAAGGACGGATTTGCCCTCTTCGACTTCTTCGCCGATTGCGAATACTTCGAGAAGGATTTCGATTACGACCAAAAGCTATCCCTGCCCAAAGGCCCGCCCGAAGAAGGCGGCGGCGGTGGTGGCGGCGGTGGCATCCGCATTGAGGACTTCACGAACACGTCGCCCGACCCGATGGCCAGTGTCATCCGCGACGAGATTGGCCTGTTTGGGATGCGGATTGACCGCGAGATGTATCGCGAGCGTTTCGCCCAACAGGCCAGCGAGGCCGTCGCCAGCGACGCGGTGCTGCGTCAGGCCTACGACGATGAGGACTGGCCCGCCGTCGAGGAGCGCGTCCGTCGTCTGCTGTTCGAGAAGCCGCAAGAGTTCTGGAATCTCCCAAAGCTCCAAGAGGTTTACAAATCCGACCGCTTGCCGAGTCTGCGGGAAATCCTCGCCCGCGTGTTCGGTTTGATTCCTGAGATTCCCACGCGCAGTCAGCTTGCGGACGAAGCGTTTGAAAGATTCGTCGCCACGCAACCGACCAACGCAGTGCATAGTCGCGAGTTGAAGGTGGTCTTCGTCGCGTTCCTGCTGGACGAGGGAAGCCGGTTTCTTTTACAGGAAGGAAAGTTCGCCGAACTCCGCGCCCGCGACGCCAGCCTCTACGGCTCGCTGTCACGACTCAGCCCACAGGAGCGAGAGGCTTTGATTGGTTATTTGCAATCGCAGGTGCCACTCAAGGACTTTGAGCAAGTGGCGTAACTACTCATGAACCCCGCGGCGCCCAACCCCAATCCCGGCGAGCCGGACGACGGCCTGATGTCGCCGGAGGAATTGAAGCAATGGCTGACGGAGCATCCGGAGCAGATCCAGGAAACCCAGCGTTACATGGTGGAGCTGATGGAGCGCACGTTGCGCGGCGAGTTCGGCGAGGTGTCGCCGGAAATCCGCGCCGCCGCCGAGCACGGGCTGGCCAAGCGGCAGTTCCAGCGGAACATCGAGACGGCCCAGGCCAAGTTCAAAGCCCTCGCCGCGGTCAGTCGAGCGCCGGCCGGCTCGATGGATGAGGAGGATCGTTTCTCGCAGTGCAACGCGCTGATGGACGAGCTCACCGACCTGCTGCTGGAAATGCCGGAGCCGCATCGCACGACGTGGCTCAAGCAACTGCTGCCCATGCGCGAGAAGTTGCGCGCGTTGAAGGTGAAGAGTGATTGAAGGAGATGGGAGTGGAACCCGGACGGAAGCAGCCGCGCCATCGTTGATTGGCAGAATTTCAGCTTTGCCAGCGTGGCGCGGGTGATTAGCCTGTCCGCCATGAATTCCCTGCTCCGCCTCGCGCTCGGTGCCTTGATGGCCGTCGGCCTGATCAACGCCACCCAGGCTCCCGCCGCGCAAAAGCTCAACGTCCTGTTCATCGCCGTGGATGACATGAACAACGACCTCCACTGCTACGGCCATCCGCTCGTGTCGTCGCCGAACATCGACCGGCTCGCGGGGATGGGCGTGAAGTTCGAGCGGGCGTATTGCCAGTTCCCGCTGTGCTCGCCGAGCCGCACGTCGTTGATGACGGGCCTGCGGCCGGACGTGACGAAGACGTTCAATCTCCAATACCATTTCCGCATCGGCCTGCCGAACGTGGTGACGATCCCGCAGATGTTCATGAAGAACGGCTACTACGCGGCGCGCGTCGGGAAGATTTATCATTACGGCAATCCCGGCGACATCGGCACCGCCGGCCTGGACGATCCGGCGTCGTGGAATCACACGGTGAATCCCGCCGGCCGCGACAAGACCGCGCTGGAGCCGGACATCATCAACTACACGCCCAAGCGCGGCCTCGGCAGCGCGATGTGTTTCCTCGCCGACAAGACGGGCACGCCCGAGGAACACACGGACGGCAAGGTGGCGACGGAGATCATCAAGCTGCTCGACGAGCATCACGACAAGCCGTTCTTCATCGCCTGCGGATTCTACAAGCCGCACACGCCCTACGTTTCGCCCGCGAAATTCTTCGACCTGTATCCAATGGACAAGATCAAGGTGGCCGTGGGGCCGGAGGAGCATCTGAAGGACGTGCCCAAGGCCGCGCTGACGAGCACGACGCCGTGGCCGTGGTTCGGCGTGACTGAGCCGCAGGCGCGCGAGGTGAAGCAGGGTTACTACGCGGCGATCTCGTTCGTGGACTCGCAGATCGGCCGCGTGCTGGCGGCGGTGGACCGGCTGAAGTTGTGGGACAACACGGTGGTCGTGTTCTGGAGCGACCACGGCTACCACCTCGGCGAGCACGGGCTGTGGATGAAGCAGAGCCTGTTCGAGAACTCGGCGCGCGTGCCGTTCGTCATCGTCGCGCCCGGCGCGAAGGGGAACGGCAAGGCGAGTCCCCGCACGGTGGAGTTCGTGGACATCTATCCCACGCTCGCGGACCTCGCGGGCCTGACGCCGCCGGACAATCTGGGCGGCAAGTCGCTCAAGCCGCTGCTGGCCGACCCGAAGGCGAAGTGGGACAAGCCGGCCTTCACGCAGGTGTGGCGCGGAAGTTTTGCCGGGCACAGCGTCCGCACCGAGCGCTACCGTTACACCGAATGGGACGGCGGGAAGCAGGGCACGCAACTTTACGACTACGACACGGACCCGCAGGAATTCCACAACCTCGCGAACGATCCCAAGCACGCGGGGACGGTCGCGGAATTGAAGGCGCTCGTGCAGAAGAATTGGGCGAACGAATACCATCCGGGCACCGAGGACAAGAAGGCCGCGAAGGCGGAGAAGAAAAAGAAGAAGAACGCGGAGTGAATTTTCAACGAGACACCGCAAGGATTCGGGACGGAGCAAGGATTGCCGAGCCGAATTTTAAGATGCCTCGCCTTCCCAATCCTTGCTCCGTCCTGAATCCTTGAGGTGTTTTTTATGGCTCTCCGCGTGGAAGAACTCAGCTACGCCATCATCGGCAAGGCGATGGAGGTGCATCGCGAACTCGGGCCGGGGGTGGACGAACGGTTTTATCACGAACTGCTTTGCGAACGCCTCCGCGCGACGGGCATCGAGCATTTGTCCAAGCCACGGGAGGCGCTGATCCACCGCGGACACACGGCCGACATCTTTGAACCGGACCTGGTCTTTCCGAAGGCGCTGGTCACGGAATTGAAGTGGCTGTGGGGAGGGTTCGCCGCGGAGCATTTCGTGCAGCTCAAATGCTATCTGAAATTCTGGCGCATTGCCGATGGCCTGCTGCTGGACTTCGGCAAGGAGAGCCTGGTGCAAAGGCGGTATGTCTTCGAGGAACGGCCGGCCCCGCCGTTGAATCTGCCGGAATTTCTCGCCGAAACACCGCCGGGTGTCGGGCGCGAGCTTGCCACCCGAATCGGCCAGGCCGTCGTCGCCATCGCCACCGGCTACGGTCTGGGCTATCGCGACAGCACTTATCGCGGCTTGCTCGCCGCCGAGCTGACGGCCGAGGGTGTCGGAAATACGGACTGCCCGTCCGCCGCAATTCATTCCGGCACGCGACCCCTCGGCGAGAGCCGCCTGCCGTGCCTCGTGGTGGAGAAGTCGGCCGCACTCATGGTGCTCGCGCTCCGCGAGGGCATCCGGGCCGCGGACCGGGCGATTCTACAGAGCTGGCTGCAACACCTCAAACTTCCCTGGGGCCTCATCGCCCACTTCGGCGCCCGTGAGGTTCAACTCCAATGGGTCACGCCGGGCCGGAAAAGTTCGGAATAGGATTCCCAAAAAACGCCCGCAAGGATTCGGGACGGAGCAAGGATGGGGAAAGGGGAAAACCTCGGAACCCGGTTTTCCAATCCTTGCTCCGCCCTGAATCCTTGCGGTGTCAATGCGCATCAGCACGGTTGACCCATCCGGAGCAGTGAGGCAGGGTTCGCGTCATGAAAACCCGTTGGATTCTTTGCCTGACGATTACCTGTTTCCTCGCGGCCAACTGGCCCGCCATTGCCGCCGACGCGAAGGCCAAGACCGAGCGCAAAGGCAAGGGTGCCGCCAAGCCCGCGCCGGACCTCGCGAATGAAAAATACGGTCCGCACGAGCGCAACGTCCTCGACCTTTGGAAGGCCAAGTCCGATTCGCCGACGCCGCTGGTGGTTTACATCCACGGCGGCGGATTTAGCGCGGGCAGCAAGGAAACTGTTTCGGGCGCGATGCTCGACGGATTGTTGAAGGCGGGCATCTCGGTGATGGCGATCAACTACCGGCTCGCGCCCGAGTTTCATTTCCCGGCGCACTACATGGACTCCGCGCGCTCGATCCAATACGCGCGGCTGCACGCGAAGGAGTGGAACATTGATCCGAAGCGCATCGGCGCGACCGGCGGCTCGGCGGGCGCGGGCACGTCGCTGTGGATCGGTTTTCACGACGACATGGCGGACCCGAAGAGCAGCGATCCCGTGTTGCGGCAGAGCACGCGGCTGAGCGGCATGGCGGTGATGGGCGCGCAGAGCAGCTACGATCCGCGCACGATCAAGGAGTGGGTCGGTGAAGCGGCGGCGAAACATCCCGCGCTCCAGGGATTCTACGGACTGACTGATGACGAGCTCGATTCGGACAAGGCGCACAAACTTTACGAAGCCGCCGCGCCGATCAATTTTCTCACACGCGATGATCCGCCGGTGATTGCGTTTTATTCCGAGGCGCGCGGTCCCCTCCCACCGGACGCGCGACCGGGCGCGGGCATCCACCACATCAACTTCGGACTGAAGCTCAAGGAGCAGATGGACAAACTCGGCGTCGAATGCACCATCCGCCACAGCGACGAGGGCGCGAACCAAACCACGGAGTCGGTGGAGTTTTTCGTGAAGCACTTCGGCATGAAGAAGCCGTGAGTCGGCACTTGCAACGTCGCGGGCCGGCCGCATTATTTGGTGCAAGTCCGTGTGTTCCACCCGCTGAAATTCTTCATCGCCCTCGCCCTCGCCGCTCCCCTGCTCTGCCCGGGTGAAGCGCGTGCGGCGGCGCTCAACGGCCCCTACTCCGTGGTGGAGAGCTACACCATCATCGTCACCTACGGCGCCGAGGCGTCGCGCGTTTATCAGGCGTCGCTGACCAACACGTTCCAGATGACGAACAGCAAATGGACCGCGATCAACCTGACGACAGCGGCGGTCCCGTCGGGGGACCTGGCGCGGACGCTGGTCAATTCAGCCGGGCACTACAACGTCCAGGCGGGAAATGAATTTGATTATTTTCAGGGCAGCAACGCTCCGATTGCCGCGGCCATCCCGATCGGGTTTTATTTTGTCGCCATTCCGTTTGACGGAAACACCAACGACTACCAGTGGACGCACCCCGGTCTCCTCACGATCACCGGCACGGCCGTCACCAACCTCAGTGGCACCTCGACCTACTCGCACGGCTACGACTTCGCCAACGCCCTGCCCGACGTGCTGCTGGTGGTTTCGTCGAAAGTTTCCATCGTCTCCGCCGCGACGCCGCCGAACGTGACTTCCATGTCGCCCGGCCTCGCGACGAACGGCGGCGGCTCGGTCACGATGACCGTTGTCGCGACCGGCGCGGCACCGCTGACGTATCAGTGGTTCAAGGACGCCGCCGTGGTGACCAATGCGACCAACGCCTCGCTCACGCTCACCAACCTCCATCGCGCCGACAGCGGCGCCTACACCGTGACGATCACCAACGCCGGGGGCGGCACCAACGCCGGCCCGGCGCAGTTGACGGTGCGCGTGCCGCAACGGCTCGTCCCGCAACTCGTCTCCGGAAGCACCGTCCGCGTGCAGTTCGGGGACGCCGATGGCGTGCCGTTTCCGCCGGGATTCGCCGGCAGTAATTTTCAAGTGCAGGCCACCACGAACGTCACCGCGACCAACTGGCCGCCGCTGACCAACACGCTCACGCTGACCAACGGCGTGCTCTCGATTGATGACGGCCCGCCGCTGTCGGCGCGGCGCTTTTATCGCGTGAACGAAAACTGAATCATGGCGCCGACGAAAACTTTGCTCGGCCTGGCCCTCGGCGCGTCGCTGCTGCCCGGCGCGCGCGCGTGCGAGTTGTGCGCGATTTACGGCGCCGACGCCGCGCGCCCCGACGCCGCGCGCGGCTGGACCGGGTCCGTCTCCGAGCAATACACGCACTACGCAACGCTCCAGATCAACAGCCGGAGAATCTCGCTGCCCGATCAGGATTATCTCAATCAGTCCGTCTCGCACGTCGTGGTGGGCTACAATTTTTCCGGCCGCTTCGGCCTCAGCGCGAACCTCCCCATCGTTTACAACCAGTTCAAGCGTTTCGATTTTCAGCCGCCGTTTAACGTGCGCGAGCAGGGCAGCACCTCGGGCATCGGCGATGTCGCTTTCGTCGCGCGCTGGTCGCCGTTGCGCAAGGTCGAGATGGAATACACGGCCGTGCTCAACCTGCTCGCCGGCGTGAAGTTTCCCACCGGCAATGCCGACCGCGTGCGCGCCGAGGTGGCAACCTCGCGACTGTTCGACACGTTCTTCCCGCCCGGTCACTCGACGCATGACTCGCTCGCGTTCAGCGGCGTGCACGACCACATGCTCGCGCCCGGCTCCGGTTCCTACGACGGCATCTTCGGCGTCACGCTTAACACGCGCCGCGGCCGCGTGACCTTCAACGCCCAGGCGCAGTATTATCTGCGCACGCCGGGCGCGGCGGGCTTCGAGTTCGGCGACGAGACGATGGTCTCCGGCGGGCCGGGATATTATTTGCTGCTGCGCGACAACTGCACGTTGAACCTCGCGTTCAACGGCTACTACGAGTCGCAGGCCATGGCGCGGATTGACGGCCGCGAGTCCACTCACACCGGCATGAAGGTCTGGTATGTCGGGCCGCTGCTGACCTTCACGCTCGGCGAACATCTCAGCGCCAACGCCGCGGTGGATGTTCCCTTGAGCGTCTCGAACAGCGGCCTCCAGGTCACGCCCAACTACCGCGTGCACGGCGGGTTCAACTGGCGCTTCTGAGGCAAAGGAACTGACATGAGCCGCAAATATCGCGTCGCCATCATCGGGGCCACCGGGCGCGGTGACTACGGGCACGGCATGGACACGGCGTTCAACGATTCGCCGCAGTTCGAGGTCGTCGCGCTCGCCGATGCGGATGCCACGGGTCGCGCCGCCGCCGGCAAACGTTCGGGCGCGAAACAACTCTACGCCGACTACCGCGAGATGCTCACGAAGGAGAAGCCCGACCTCGTCGGCATCGGCCCGCGCTGGCTCACCGAGCGCGTGGCGATGGTGACGGCGGCGGCGGACGCGGGCTGCCACATTTTTCTGGAGAAACCCTTCGCCGCGACATTGCGCGACGCGGACGCGATGCTCGCCGCGTGCCAGCGCGCGAAGGTGAAGTGCGCGCTCGCCCATCAGCTCCGCGCGCTGCCGCCGTGGCGCCGTGCGCTCGCCGATCTGCGCGCTGGGAAATTCGGAAAAGTGCTTCGGCTATTTGGACGCCCAACGGACGATGCGCGCGGCGGCGGCGAAGAACTCATCGTCCACGGCACGCATTTTTTCGACCTGATGATCGCCATCGCCGGCCCGCCCCGCTGGGTGAGCGGACATCTCGCGGTCGGCGCTCGGGACGCGACGCGCGCGGATCGCCGTGAAGGCCGCGAGCCGGTCGGCCCGATCGCGGGCGACTCGGTTGCCGCGATGATCGGCTTCGACGGCGGCGTGCGTGGATTTTGGGACTCGAGCGCGAACCTCAACCTCGGCGGCACCATTTACGGATTGCTCATCGAATGTGAGAAGGCGCTGATCCACGTGCGCACGCGCAGCGACGTGTTCATTTATCCCGGCCCCGTCGTCGAACCGGAGAACGAGAAGCGCGCGTGGGAGAAAGTGTGGGTTGAGGACTGGCATTTCACCCCGGAGCACCAGCCGCGCCCGCTGACCGACTACATTCATCGCGGCAACCAGACCCTGCTGCGCGAACTCATCGCCGCCATCGAGCACGACACGGAACCAACCGCGAGCTTGCGCGACGCCGTGTTCGTCACGGAAATCATCCAGGGTGCCTACGCCTCGCACTTCGCTGACGGACGCCGGCTGGCAATCCCGCTGGCCGACCGCCGGCATCCGCTCGAAAATAGTTTGTAACCGGCCGCGCGCCCGCTCGTTATCACCCTCAACGATCAACCACCAATCCGACACACCATGAAACGAATCATCACGCTCACCGCACTTCTCGCCGGCCTCGCAGTCGCCAACGCACAGGAAAAAGTCCCGCACGACGAAGCCCAGAAGATCGCCCGCAAGGTCACCGAACTGATCGGGACGATTGCCGACGGGCAGATCAAAATTTCGCCCGACGCCGACAAGGCCGAAGCGCTCAAGGCCAGCGAAGCGGGAATGCTCGTCCTGCCCGACGAGAAGCTCACCGCCGAGGCGATCGAGAAGGCCGGCGCGACCATCGTTCCGGTGGCGCAGCTTTTTTTCAAAGGCATCGCCCCGGCCAAGGGTGGTCACGTCACGCCCAACGACAAGCTGCGCATCGTGACCATCAGCGACAAGGATCAGGACCACAAACTGCCGCTCTGTCTGCTCGGCGCCCGCAAGCGCGACGGTAAGTTGGAACTCGTCGTCTTCGGCAACGGAAAGGAGCCGCTGCAGCTTCTCAACCTCACCAAGGCCGAGTCGCCGGCCGGGTCGCCCATCGAGATGTCCGGCGAAAAGCAGGGAGACGAATCGGCCCTCATCACGTTGAACGTGCTCGGAAAATACAAGGCGAGCCTCACCGTAATGAAGCAGGAGAACTGAGCCGCGATTTCTCGCCAGCGCGATTCAAGCGACGCCAGCCCACGTGGCTGGCGTTCGCATTTTTGCCTCCGGAAACATTTTTCTCACGCACCAGCCGAAACGCGCATTGAAACTCACGCTGCGGTTCAGGTAGTGTCCGCGCCAATCAACTTGAACTGAAGGAACCGCGTGGAAATCAAGCAAGCCATCATCACCGCCGCCGGCAAGGACCAGCGCACGCTCCCGCTGCAAACGCTCGTGGACCGCACCGGCGAAACGAAGTCCGCGCTGCGCATCATCATCGAGGAGGCACTCCAGGCCGGCGCGGAGGAAATCTGCGTCGTGGTGCATCCGTGCGACCAGGGCGCGTTTCGCGCGGCGGCGGGCGAGCACGTGAGCCGGCTTCAATTTGTCGAGCAGACCGCGCCGCTCGGCTACGGCCACGCGGTCTGGTGCGCGAAGGATTTCGTCGGCGGCAAACCGTTTCTTCTCCTCGTTGGTGATCATCTCTACGTCAGCCGTGCGGACAAGCGCTGCGCACAGCAGCTCGCTGAGACGGCGCGTGCCGAGTCGTGTTCCGTCTCCGCCGTGCAGGCGACGCACGAGCGGCTGCTTCCCTTCTATGGTGCCATCGGCGGCAAGCTCGCCGCGGGCGCGAAGGGCCTTTACGAAATCGAGGACGTGCTGGAGAAGCCCACACCCACCGAGGCCGAGCAGAAGCTCGACGTGCCCGGCCTGCGCGCGGGCCACTACCTTTGCTTCTTCGGCATGCACGCGCTCTCGCCGCTCGTGATGGACTTGCTCGCCGAGGATGTGCGCAACGCCGGCGGCAGAGGTCGCGTGCAACTCACGCCCGCCCTCGCCCGGCTCGCGGCGCGCGAGCGTTATCTCGCGCTGGAAGTCCAGGGCCGTCGCTACGACATCGGCGCGAAATACGGATTGCTCACCGCGCAACTCGCCCTCGCCCTCGATGGCCATGACCGCGACGAAGTGCTCGGCAACCTCGTGGAACTGCTCGCGCTGAGGAACAAGTAACATGGCCGGGACACTCGTTTCGATCATCACGTCGGGGGACCCGGCGATCCGCGATCAATCGCTCGACGCATTCTGCCGTCCGGCTTCGCTCGAGCAACTGCTCGCCGAGTGCGCCGAGTTGGACGCGTTCCGCCGCACCGCCGAGAACCTTTACGAGCGCGTGCGCGCGCTGTTTTTCCTCTACGCGATCCATCGCTTTCACATCCCGACCAAGCTCGCGGGAGCCGGCAAGGGCTTGATTCCCTGTCACGGCTACGAGCATTTGCTCCACCGCCGCTTCGAGGAAGCCATCGAGGTCTTTCTGAAAATGCAGGAGGCCGAGGGCGCGAGCGACGGTGTCTCCAGCGCGCTCGCCAATGCGTATCATCGGCTCGCGTTCCAGACGCTTGCAGACCAAGTGCGCCGCAGCGTGCGGATGGTGCGCGGCAACCAGTGGATGTTCCGCATGGGCCATCCCGCCGATCAGCCGCTGCGCATCCGCCGCGAACTGGTCGAGCGCGGCCCGGACGGCACGTTCCCGATCCTGCGCGAACAGACGCCCGTGCGCATGGACCTCACGCACTCGGCGTGGAGCGACATTTTCTTCCTTGGCATGGATTATCCCGAGGGCGCGAAAGTGCTGAACGTCTCGATTGATCTCGGCGTGCATGGCCGCGACGCCGCGCCCAAGCCGCCCGTCGAGGCGTATCTGCGCGTCATCGAGGAGCCGGTGCTGCGGCTCACGAGCGTGGACCTCGGGGCGACCGCCGACATCAACAATCTCGCCGAGGTGTTTGATTTCGCGCGCGATTATCTTGGGCTGCTCAAGGCCGCGGTCATTGCCAGCGGCATCGTGCCGCCGGGCATCGAAGGCTCGGGACAAAGTCTCGCCGAGTTGCTCGCGCAAATCGTCGGGCCGGGCCGCGGTCTCGAAATCGTCAGCAGCGTGAACAACATTCCGAAAGGTTCGCGCCTCGCCGTCTCGACCAACCTGCTCGCCGCGCTCGTGTCCGTGTGCATGAGGGCGACGGGTCAGGCCACGTCCATCACCGGTCCGCTTCAGGAAAATGAGCGGCGGCTCGTGCTCGCGCGCGCGTTGCTCGGCGAGTGGCTCGGTGGCTCCGGCGGCGGCTGGCAGGACTCGGGCGGCGTGTGGCCCGGGATCAAACTGATCCAGGGCGCGGCGGCGGGCGACGGCGATCCCGAGTCCGGCATCAGCCGCGGGCGTCTGATGCCGACGCATCACGTGTTCGAGCGGGATGAAATCCCGGAGGCCGCGCGCAAGGCGTTGCAGGATTCGCTCGTGCTCGTTCACGGCGGCATGGCGCAGAACGTCGGGCCGATTCTCGAAATGGTGACGGAGAAATACCTGCTCCGCTCCGAGGCCGAGTGGCACGGCCGGCAGGACGCGCTCAGGATTCTCGACGAAGTGCTCGGCTCATTGCAACGCGGCGACATCGCGGGCGTCGGCGCGGCGACCACGCGCAATTTCAAGCAGCCCATCCAGACCATCATCCCGTGGGCCTCGACGTATTTCACCGAGCAGCTCATCGAGCGCGTCGGCAAGGAATTTGGAAAGGACTTCTGGGGCTTCTGGATGCTTGGCGGCATGAGCGGCGGCGGGATGGGCTTCATTTTCGCGCCGGAGAAGAAGGCGCTCGCGCAGGCGCGGTTGCAGGAAATCATGTCGGCGACCAAACGTGAGCTTTCCTCCGCACTGCCCTTTGCTATGGAGCCGGTCGTTTATGATTTCGCGATCAACGAGCGCGGCACCTTCGCCGAGTTGCTGCACGGCGAATCCGCGCTGATGCCGCAGGGCTACTACGCGCTCACGCTGCCGGCGTTGTTACGGCAGGACATCCGCGGGCTCTCACCGATGCGCCGTGCCGAACTGGACAAGTTCGGTGCCGCGTGCCGCACGAAGCCGGAACTGCGCGGCATGGTGCAGACGTTGTTCGACACGATGCTCCCGCGCGCGAAGGCCGAAAACAAATCCGGCCAGTCGCTCGCCGAGTTGCTCGAACAAAACGGCTTCGACCGCGCGCAGCACGAGCAGATTCGTGCCGATCTCAAGAACGCCCGCATCGGCCTCGCGCAAAACCGGCTCCCCGCCAATTCGGAAATCACCGACGTGAAACCGGGCGATGTTTTCGACGCGACCAGCTGGAACGAAACCATCGGCACCGCACCGGCGCGCGCGGACATGAAGGAAGCCTACGACCTCGGCGTGAAAGCGCTCCGCAACGGCGAACTCGCCATCGTCACGCTCGCCGCGGGCGCGGGCAGTCGCTGGACGCAGGGTGCGGGGGTGTGCAAGGCGCTGCATCCTTTCGCAAAACTCTCCGGCAAACACCGCACGTTTATCGAGACGCATCTCGCGAAGAGCCGGCGCGCGGGGAACAAGTTTGCCGCGCCGCTCACGCACATTTTTAGCACGAGCTACGCGACGCACGCGCCGACGGAGGAATTCCTCAAGCGACAGAATCATTACGGCTACGCGGGCAAAGTTTTTCTTTCGCCGGGCAAATCCGTCGGCCTGCGCATGGTCCCGATGGCTCGCGACCTGCGCTTTGCGTGGGAGGAGATGCCGCAGCAAATGCTCGACGAGCAGCAGCAGAAGGTGCGCGAGAGTTTGCGCGCCGCACTCATCGGCTGGGCGCAGGGCGCGGGCGAAGCGGGCGATTACACCGACAACCTCCCGCTCCAATGCCTGCATCCCATCGGCCACTGGTATGAGGTGCCGAACCTGCTCCGCAACGGCTTGCTCGCGCGCCTGCTGTCGGAGCAGCCGCAACTCAAGCACCTGCTCGTCCACAACATTGACACGCTCGGCGCGAGCGCGGATCCGGCGTTGCTCGGCCAGCACATCCGCAGCGGCGCGTGCCTCACTTTTGAAATGATCACGCGCCGGCTCGAAGATCGCGGCGGCGGACTCGCGCGCGTCAATGGCCGCGTGCGCGTAGTCGAGGGACTCGCGATGCCGCGCGAGGAGGACGAGTTCAACCTCACCTATTACAACTCGCTCACGACGTGGGTGGACATTGACAAACTGCTCGCCGCCTTCGCCCTCACGCGCGCCGACCTCGGCGATCCGGACAAGGTCACCGCCGCCGTGCGCCAGCTCGCCGCGAAGATGCCGACCTACGTGACGATCAAGGACGTGAAGAAACGCTGGGGCCACGGGCAGGAGGATATTTTTCCGGTGACGCAGTTCGAAAAACTTTGGGGTGACATGAGCGCGCTGCCGGAAATTGACTCACGCTTCATCGCCGTCCCGCGCCTGCGCGGCCAACAGCTCAAGGACCAGGCGCAGCTCGACGGCTGGCTGCGCGACGGCTCGGCGGCGTATGTGGAGAGCCTGTGCGAGTGGGCGTGAACTAGGCGCCGAGCCGTTCAAGTCGCTCGTCACTGTTTAGTTCGGCGAGCAACTCGTCCACCGTCCGGCTTTGCCCAGGCAGCACCAAGCCGGGCGCGATTTCTGCGAGCGGTTGCAGGACGAACCTCCTCAGATGCGCGCGCGGATGCGGGAGGGCGAGCGTGGGCGAACTCCGCGTCTCGTTTCCCCACGCGATGAGGTCAAGGTCCAGCGGACGCGGCTCGTTGAGAATTTTCTTCGGCTCGCGGCCGAATTCGCTTTCCACCGAACGCAGTTTTAACAGCAACGTTTCGGGCGTCTCGCCGCCCCCCGGTGCCAAGGCGACCACGGCATTGACGAACAGCGGCGAGCCTGGCGGACAGTCCACGGGCGTGCTTTGCCACAGCGAGGAGCGGAGCAAGGGAGTCGTGGAGAGTTGCGCCAGGCGATCCATCGCCTTCAGCAGAATCGCGCGCGAGTCGCCAAGGTTCGAGCCGAGGGCCACGAAGGCCAGTGTAGGAGCCGAGGTAACGAGGCTCATGCTTCTCGGAGTTCGTTCAGTCAGAGCCTCCTTGCGTCGGCTCCTGCGGGTTCACTTCAGCCCCAGCACGTCCTGCATGTCGTAGAAGCCGGGCTTCTGGCTCACGACCCAGGTGGCCGCGCGCAGGGCGCCGTTGGCGAAGGTGTCGCGGCTGCTGGCCTTGTGCGTCAGCTCTACGCGCTCGCCGACATTTGCGAAAATGACCGTGTGATCACCCACGACATCGCCGCCGCGGATGGCGTGGATGCCGATCTCGTTGCTGGTGCGTTCACCAACGATCCCTTCGCGACCGTGACGCAAGGCGTCCTTGAACTGGAGATTGCGGACGTCGCCGAGAATTTCGAGCAAGGTGGTGGCGGTGCCGCTGGGCGCGTCCTTTTTCAAACGATGGTGCATCTCGACGACTTCGAGATCAAAGCCCGGCCCGAGAATTTCTGCGGCCTTGCGCGTGAGCCAGAAGAGCGTGTTGACGCCAGTCGAGTAGTTCGACGCCCAAACCATGGGAATGGCCGATTGCAAATGGCGAATGGCAGATTTCTCGGCATCGCTGTGACCCGTGGTGCCGATGACGAGCGCCTTCTTGTGCTTCGCACAAAGCTCCGCCACGCCGACGGTGACGTTGTGGAAGCTGAAATCAATCACCGCATCGGCCTTCGGCACGAGCGCGGCGAGATCGTCGCCCACGTCCACGGCGCCGATGACTTCGAGTTCGGGCATCCGCGCGGCACAGGCGATGAGCGCCTGGCCCATGCGGCCTTTCGAACCGTTGATGATGATTCTGGTTTGGCTCACGGCGCGGAATCAAAACAGCACGCGGGCAAAATGCAAAAGGAAAGGAGGTCCGCGGGTTGAGGTTCCGCCAACGCTCAGTAGTTCCGGGCAATTTGCCTCGCGGCCAAGCGAACCTCCTCGGCGAGTTCGCGCGGGGCGATCACTTTGGCTTCGCCGCCCCAACTCAAAATCCATCGTTTGATTTCTACCAGGCTGGAGAGCTTGAGCCGGAGTTCGACGTCCCTGCCCCTCAACTCGCGCAACTTCTGCGAGGGATGCCAGCGTTTCTCGCGCACGTAGTCGGCCGCGTAGCAGCTGAACCGCACGACCACGCGGTGTTCTCCTTTGCCGCTGTGGACGCCGAAACTGTCGCGCAGGCGCTGTTCGACGGAAAATTTCGCCGGTGGTGAAAAAGTTTTCCCCGTCTCCTTCACGGACTGGATGCGCGCGGGCACGAAGGTGCGGACGTCCCTGCGCAGATGGTCGAAGGCGAAGAGGAACCACTCGCCGTTGATGTTCGCGAGGTGATACGGGTCCACGATGCGCGACTCCGCTTTGGGTGTGCCCGGTTTGCGGTAGGCGATTTGCAACTGACAACGACGCGCCGCGGCACGCCCGAGCGAGTCCATCACCTTTAGATTCACGATCGGCTCGGCGCTGGTGCGGAAAGAGATCGTCTTGTCCCACTCGGCAAAGCTCAACGAGACGGTGTCCGGCATCGCGGCCTGGAGTTTTTTCAACGCGCTGAGCAGCGGGCGCTCGAAGTTCGTGCCGCGATACTGCTGGAGCGCCTTCTCCGCGATGAGCAGCGCGACCAGTTCGCCCTCGGTGATCTGCATCGTCGGGAAGGCGTCCACCGGCTCGGTGTAATGCCAGCCGTTGCGGAACGCATCGAACTTCATCGGCAGGCCGAGGCGGTCGCGCATGAAATCCAGATCGCGGTAAATCGTCTTGGCCGCGACGCCCAGTTCGGCCGAGAGCATCGGCACGTTGGGGTGGCGGCCGGCCTGAATCGCCTGGTGGATCTTCATCATCCGTTCCAGTGGCGGCCGGGTCTTGGGATCCAGATGGTCGGGCTTCATGGCACCGCAAGGATGCGGAAACATTTTGAGACCGCAAGCCGGCGAACCAGGAAATTTTTCACTTGGCGTCGCCAGTTCTGGCCGGTATCTCCCGCGGCACTAATTATGTCCGACCACGGCGTCCCCCACCACGCGGCCAACGACGACCACAAGCGCGTCGGCATTTTCATCGCGGTCATCGCCGTGCTCATGGCCATCGTCAGCGCGCTGGCCAAGCAGCAGGCCAACGACATGATCGTCAAGGAGGTCAAGGCCGCCAACGGTTTCGCGTGGTATCAGGCCAAGCGCCAGCGCGTGGCCATGAACGAACTCGAACTCAAGCGCATCGAGGTCGCCGTCGCCGGGACGCCGACTGACGCGCAGCGCAAACTGCTCGACGCGCAGAAGGAAAAACTCGCCACCAAGAACGCGGAATACGAGAAGGAGAACGCGGACATTTTGCGCGACGCCAAGGCCGACCAGCACG
>JACQFS010000178.1 GCA_016199935.1 Verrucomicrobiota bacterium | reverse complement strand
CGGGCGTGGATGCCGATGCGTTCGACGCGGTGTGCGATCAATTGATCGTGGAACATCTGGCGACGGGCAAGATCGTGGGGACGTATCGATTGCAGACGGGCACGATGGCGGCGAAAAATCTGGGGTACTACAGCGCGCAGGAATTTGACTTCACGCCGTTCGAGCCGATGCGCACGGAGATCGTCGAACTGGGGCGCGCGTGTGTGCACAAGGACCACCGCAACCTCGCCGTGCTCAGCCTGCTCTGGCGCGGCATCGCGGCCTACGCGAAGGAGCGCAGCGTGCGTTACCTCGTCGGTTGCAGCTCGCTCACGTCGCAGAATCCGCTCGAGGGCGCGACCATGTATGCCGAGTTGTCGCGCAAGCATCTCGTGCCGGTGAAATGGCGCACCCAGCCGCTGCCGCATCTGGAATGTCCGCTGGATCAGCCCGCCGCCAGGGCCCCCAAGCCGCCGAAAGTCCCGAAACTCCTCGCCGCCTACCTCTCCATTGGTGCGCGCATCTGCGGCCCGCCGGCGATTGACCGCGAGTTCAAGACGATTGATTTCCTCACCCTCCTCGACATCGGCACGCTCCCGATGCAGATCGTCCGGCGCTATCTGACGTGAACTCCCAGCAGGTGTGGGAAAATTTTTGGCGAGCCGTTTCTGCAGAGGTCGGCCGGGTGCAGCCGGACATCGTGTGAACGGACCGCGAGCCGTCCCGGCTCGCAGCGGCTCCGCAGTCACTGCCGCGTCCGGGTTAATCCCCACGCTCGTCAGAACTCGTGGCCGCTGCGAGCCGGGACGGCTCGCGGTCCGACTCAAGGCCGACGTCAACCTTTCCAGACACGATGAAAAGATGCGCCCAGTCGGCCGCGGGCAGAGCGGGATTGCCTTCCGCGCGTGCCGGACTTAAGTTCCGGCCGCACCAAACGAAAGGAACCACCATGAGCGACGTGAAAACCAAATGGGCCTTGGAGGCTGAGTTTCTCCAGGCGTGCAACTGCGACTACGGCTGTCCGTGCGAATTCGCCGCGCCGCCCACGCTCGGCTACTGCGAGGGCATGGGCGCATACAAAATCACTCGCGGCCACTTCGGCGCGCTGAAACTTGACGGACTCGCGCTGGGTTTCGCGGCGCGCTGGCCCAAGGCCATCCACGAGGGCGGCGGCACGCTCCAACTTTATGTGGACGAGCGCGCCACGTCCGAGCAGCGCGCCGCGATCCTCACCATCGCCAGCGGTCAGGCGGGCGGCCTGCCGTTTGAAATCCTCGCGACCACTTTTTCCACCGTGCTCGAGCCGAGTTTCGTGCGTTTCGAGTTCCATCTCGACGGGCGCAACAGCCGCGTGCGCATCGGCACCGGCGTGAACGTGGCGATGGCGCCCATCAAGAATCCCGTGACCGGCGCGCCGGAAAGCGTGCGCATCAGTCACGAGACGGGTTTCATCTTCAAGGACGCCGAGTGCGTGTCCGCCGAGGTGATGACGGTGGACGCCGGCCCGCTGAAATTCTCGTGGCCGAAGAAGGCCGGCTTCGTCACGCGCATCAGTTACGCCAACTGACGCGCGGCCGGCGATGAACGCGGCGTCCCCACTCGAATCCCTCCTCCGGCGCGACCGCGCCATCCTGCTCACGGCGCTCGCGCTCATCACGGTCGTCGCGTGGGCCTACATGGTGCAGGAGGCGCGCGCGATGCAAATCACGGGCGTCTGCCAATGCGCCGGGATGAAAATGTCCGGGCCGGACACCTCGCCGTGGTCCGCGACCACGCTGCTGCCGCTGTTCCTGATGTGGGCCGAGATGATGGTGGCGATGATGCTGCCGACCGCCGCGCCGATGGTGCTCACATTCGCGCTCGTGAACCGCAAACGCCGCGAGCAGGAGCGCCCTTATGTCTCGGCGGCGGTTTTTCTCTCCGGCTACCTCGTCGTGTGGACTTTCTTCAGCGCGGTGCTCGCGGCGGCGCAATGGGCGCTCCACGGCGCGGCGCTGCTCTCCCCGATGATGGCGAGCACGAGCGCGTGGCTTGGCGGCGGGTTGCTGATGGCGGCGGGAATTTTTCAATTCACGCCGTGGAAGCACGCGTGCCTCGCGCACTGCCGCTCGCCGCTCGATTTCATTATGACCGGATGGCGCGAGGGCAGGGCGGGGGCGTTCCGCATGGGCGTGGAGCACGGCGCGTATTGCACCGGCTGCTGCTGGGTGCTCATGGCGCTGCTCTTCGTGCTCGGCGTGATGAACGTGCTGTGGATTGCGGCCCTCACCGCGCTCGTGTTGGTCGAGAAGGCCATGCCGCGCGGCGCGCTCTTCGGGCGCGTGACGGGCGTGGCGCTGGTCGTGTGGGGCGCGTGGCTGTTGGTCGGCGCGGCCAAATTGTGATTTGCCAACGCGCCGCTCCTTTCATTCTCCCTCTCATTAACACCCGGCTTTAGCCGGGTGATAAGCGGCGAACACCATCCCAACCGCTTCAGCGGTTTGCCACGCTGGGGAAACCGCTGAAGCGGTTGAAGACTACCCGGAGCGTTTTCACCCGGCTAAAGCCGGGTGCTAATGAGAGGCCGATTTCCGTCTGCACCAAGTTGGGAAGCGCCGCGCTGACAAGGCTGCCAAATAATGAATTGCCAAGCCTGTGGCCCGCTTTTAGTTTGCGCCCGCAATGAAGTGGCTGAACCGCACCACGACTACGATCTAGCGTCCGCCGCGAGACCGCGCGGACGCCAACGCCTCAGACCGCAAGTCCGGGGCGTTTTTGTTTTTGGAACCGCTAATCAACGCTAATCTGCGCTGATAAAAAAGGATTAGCGAAGATGAGCGCAGATTAGTGGTTAAAGATTTTATGCCCGACGAAAACCAAACGCCGCCGCCGAATCCCGAACGCAAGACCCTCGACGACCGCGCGAAGATGACCGAGCTGGAGCGCATCCGGCACTCCGCCGCGCACGTCATGGCCACGGCCATCCTGCGGCTGTGGCCGGACGCGCAGTTCGCCTACGGGCCGCCGGTCGAGAACGGCTTTTACTACGACCTCGAATGTTCCCACCGCATCTCGCCCGAGGACTTCGCGGCCATCGAGGCCGAGATGAAGAAGGAGACCAAGGCCAACAACACCTTCGAGAAAATCATCGTCACGCGCGAGCAGGCCATCGCCGACGCGCAGAGCGGACGGCTCGGCGGACTCGCCGAGCGGCCGGGCAACGCGAGCAAGTTCAAGCTCGACCTGCTCAACCAGATACCCGCGGGCGAGCCGATTTCCTATTTCAAGAACGGCGACTTCCTTGACCTCTGTGCCGGGCCGCACGTGATGCGCACCGGCAACGTCGGCGCGTTCCGGCTCACGCACGTGGCCAGCGCCTACTACAAGGGCGACGAGAAAAACCCGCAGCTCCAGCGCATCTACGGCACCGCGTTCAAGAACAAGACGGAGCTGGAGGCGTGGTTCACGATGCAGGAGGAGGCGAAGAAGCGCGACCACCGCAAGCTCGGGCAGGAGATGGGGCTGTTCTCCTTTGACCCGGACTACACGGGGCCGGGCCTGCCGCTGTGGCTGCCCAAGGGCACGGCCATCGTCGAGGAACTGGAGAAGCTGGCGAAGGAAACGGAGTTTCAGGCCGGCTACGTGCGTGTGAAGACGCCGCATCTGGCGCGGGAAGAAATGTATAAAACTTCCGGCCACTTGCCTTACTACGCTGATTCAATGTTTCCTCCGTTGGAGGTGGACGACTACAAGGACGAGAAGAGGAAGATTAAGGAAGAAATCGAACAGCTTGAATTGCAACTCGCAGAGTTAGAGGAAGCTCAACCCAAATTTGAGTTTGGTAGCGAATCGAAGAAGTTCTTCAAACCATATTTGGAACCAACCAAGGAAAACTTGGTAATTATGGCTAGCTTTCGGGTTTCGTTTGGAGTGGCACCTGACGAGATGGTCGGACTGCAAAAGCAACTGCTGGCCACTCGTGGGAGAACAGGTGGTCTTCCCGCACCAGACCGCTACTACCTCAAAGCGATGAACTGCCCGCACCACCACCGCATCTTTGCGGCGGAGCCGCGCAGTTACCGCGACCTCCCGTTGCGCCTCGCCGAATACGGCACCTGCTACCGTTACGAGCAGAGCGGCGAGTTGTTCGGCCTCATGCGCGTGCGTTCCATGAACATGAACGACGCGCACCTCTATTGCACCGAGGGCCAGTTCGCCGCCGAGTTCAACGCGGTGAACGAGATGTATCTGAAGTATTTCAAGATTTTCGGCATCGAGAAGTATCAGATGCGTTTCAGCACTTCCGCGCCGGAAGGCATGGGCAAGAAATACGTCAACGAACCCGCGCTGTGGAAGAAGACCGAGGACATGGTCCGGCAGGTTCTGACGGATTCGAAGATCAACTACGTGGAGGTGCCCAACGAGGCGGCGTTCTACGGGCCGAAGATTGACGTGCAGGTGTGGAGCGCCATCGGCCGCGAGTGCACCATCGCGACCAATCAGGTGGACTTCGCCGTGCCGAAGAAGTTCGGTCTCGCGTATCGCGACAAGGACAACACGGACAAGACGCCGCTGTGCATTCACCGCGCGCCGCTCGGCACGCACGAGCGTTTCAT
>JACQFS010000177.1 GCA_016199935.1 Verrucomicrobiota bacterium | reverse complement strand
CGGCGCTCAACTTCGGCCTGCCCGCGCCCATCAACATCCAGGTCGAGGGCAACAATCTTGAGCAGGCCCGCGCCATCGCCGAGAAAATCGTCGCCCACGCGAAGACCGTGCGCGGCGCGGTGGACGTGCGCATCCAGCAGCGGCTCGACGCGCCGCAGATTAACGTCGAGGTGGATCGCGTCCGCGCCGGGCAGCTCGGCCTCACGCAGGACCGCATCGTGAAAAACATCGTCACCGCGCTGAACAGCTCGGTGAACTTCTCGCCGTCGTTCTGGTTCGACGAGCGCAACGGCAACCACTACTTCATCGGCGCGCAATACCGCGAGGCGGACATCAAGTCCTTCGACACGCTGCTCGACATTCCCATCACCGACGCGAAGCAGTCCACGCCCGTCATGTTGCGCAACGTCGTGAAGGTGAGCCACGCGGCGACGCCGACCGAGGTGAATCATTTCAACATCTCGCGCGTGGTGGACGTGTTCGTGAACGTGCAGGGTCGCGACACCGGCTCGGTCGCGCGGGAGATCGAGGGCTTCGTCGAGCAGTTGCGCCGCGACCGCGCGCAGGTGCCGGAGGGTTATTTCATTCAGATGCGCGGCGAAGTGAAGGCGATGCGCGAGTCGTTTCAGGCGCTGGGGCTGGGCTTCGTCCTCGCGGTGGTGCTGGTCTATCTCGTGATGGTGTTCCAGTTCCGATCGTTCCTCGATCCTTTCATCGTGATGTTCGCGGTGCCGCTGGGCTTGATCGGCGTGGCGTGGATGCTGTTCCTCACCGGCACGAGCCTCAACGTCCAGTCGGTGATGGGCACGATCATGATGGTCGGCATCGTGGTGAGCTTCAGCGTGCTGCTCGTCGAGTTTGCCAACCGCCGCCGCGCCGAAGGGCTTTCCAATGGCGAAACGAAGTCGCTGCACGACGCTCTCATCGAAGCGGCGGGCATTCGCCTACGCCCGATCCTGATGACCTCGCTTGCCGCGATCCTCGGCCTCGCGCCGATGGCGATTGCCGGCGGCGCAAACATCCCGCTGGCCCGCGCCGTCGTGGGCGGAGTGATGGCGGCCTCGTTGCTGGTGCTCTTCGTGGTGCCGGCCTTGTATTTGATCCTCAAGCGGGAGTCAGCGGACTAACGCCGCAGGCCACCGGCACCGAACAGTTCGCGCACACTCCGGCGGGCACGCCGACGAGCGCGCCCCAGACGGAGTTCAGGCAGAGGTTCGACCCGATCTTCAGCGGGTAATATTTCAGGATGGTGTGCAGCAGCGCGCCGAACGCGACGCCGAAGCTCATGCCAATCTTCATGCCGTCGAGCCAGTTGATCGCGGAGAAAATAATCTGCTGCCACACCGGCATCGTCGCCTCCACATGAAACACTTCGCTGCCAAAGGCCATGCTCGGCAGCCCCCGGCCGACGTGCGCCGCCTTGCCGAACAATTGCGGATATCCGCGGCCAGGCCAGTTTCATCCTCACCCGCGCCGCCCAAGCCAATTCGCAAGCGCAGCCGAGGAACTTGAGCCGCGCAGGGGCAAATCCCAGGGCGTGGACAAGTCGTGGGCGCAGGTGCAGAACGTCTATCAGCGGCGCGCCGATCTCATTCCCAACCTCGTCCAGACGGTTCAGGGCGCAGCCAATTTCGAGAAGTCCACGCTCACCGAGATCACCGCGGCCCGCGCGTCCGTCGGGAAAATCCAAATCAACAACGCGCCGACCGACGCGGCCGCTCTGGCGGAATTCGACAAGGCCCAGAGCCGTCTCTCGTCCGCGCTGTCGCGGCTCATGGTCATCGTGGAGAAATATCCCGACCTCAAGGCGAACTCCAACTTCCGCGATTTGCAGGCGCAACTCGAAGGGACGGAGAACCGCATCACCGTCGAGCGCGCCAACTTCAACAACGCCGTGCAAGACTTCAACACGGCCGTGAAATCCTTCCCCGCGGTGCTCTACGCCGGCATGTTCGGCTTCAGCGCGCGGCCTTATTTCGCCGCCAAGCCGGGCGCGGACGAGGCGCCGAAGGTTCAGTTCGACTTCAACAAGCCCGCGCCGCCCAAGTGATCCTCCCGTGAAACGTCTTGGCGCCCTGCTGCTCTGCCTCTGGGGCCTCTGGCTGCCCGCGGCAGAGACGCTGCCGCCCAAGCCGGCAAAATATTTCAACGACTACGCGAACGTCGTCGCGCCCGGCGCGGCCGCGCAGTTCAATCAGCAGCTCACGGACTTCGAGCGCGCCACGTCGAGCCAGATTGTCGTGGCCGTGTTTCCCAAACTGGACACCGCGTCGTCGCTGGAGGATTTCACGCATCGCATTTTCACCGCGTGGCAGGTCGGGCAGAAGGACAAGAACAACGGCGCGGTGCTCTTCGTCTTCGTCGCGGAACACAAGCTGCGCATCGAGGTCGGCTACGGACTCGAAGGCGCGCTGCCCGACGCCATTTCCAAACGCATCATCGCCGAGGAAATCACCCCGCACTTCCGCAATGGCGATTACACCCGCGGTCTGGGCGCCGGCATCAATGCCATGCTCGCCGCGACGAAGGGCGAGTATCAGGGAACCGGCCGCACCAATGCCCGTAACGTCCAAATCAGTCCCATCTGGATCATCGGCGGTTTGATTTTGTTCGTGGTCCTCATCGTCGTCACCCGCGGACAAATCCTCTGGTGGATTTTGCAGATCGCTCTCAGCAGCGGACGCTCCTACTCCAGCGGCGGCGTTTCCCGCGGTGGCAGTTGGGGCGGCTCGGGCGGGGGCGGTTTTTCCGGCGGCGGCGGACGCTCGGGCGGCGGAGGCGCCAGCGGCAGTTGGTGAGTTATGAAAACGCGCGACTTCCTCAATCAGCTCGAACACGACGCCCTCGTCGCCGCCATTCGCGACGCGGAAAGGAAAACCTCCGGCGAAATCCGCGTCTTCATCAGCCACAAGCAGACCGGCGACGCCCTCGCGGCGGCGCAGACCGAGTTCGACCGGCTCGGCATGGCCCGCACGCAGGAACGCAACGGCGTTCTGCTCTACGTCGCGCCGCGCGTGCGCAAGTTCGCCATCATCGGCGACGCCGGCATCCACGCCAAATGCGGCGATGATTTCTGGCAACAGGTCGCGGACGAAATGTCCTCGCGCTTTCGCGCCGGAGAGTTCACGGCGGGCATCACCCATGCCATCGGCAAGGCCGGCGAACTCCTCGCGCAACATTTCCCCCGCACGGATGGCGACCGCAACGAACTTTCGGACGACATCGCGCACGACTGAGGTGCGCCAAGGTGGGGCGAGGCTCTGCCGAGCCGCGGTCCCACCTCACCGCGCGAGCGCCGTGAACATCTCCACCATCCGGTCGCGCAGCCATAGGTAATCAACGGCGCTCCCGTCATTCTGCGGCTGCCAGTTCGGATCGAGATTGGGCAACTGGCCGGTGGGATTTCTCGCCGTGCCCGCGACCGCGTCGTTCAACTGCTGATTGCTCACCTCGCCCGGCGAGCCTTGCGTGCCATCGTTTCCATTCGTGCCGTTCGTGCCGTTCGTCCCATCGTGCCCGCGCGGAATGCCGAAGGCGAAACGCACGTTGCCATCGAAACTCACATCCACCGTCGCGGGATCGTCCGGGTTTAGAGTGTTCACGGAATCCACGATGGCGTTGGCGAACGGCAGCCCTTGCGGACCCATCGCGCCATCCGCGCCGTTGGCACCGGGCGCACCGTCGTTGCCCGCCGGACCGGGATCACCCGGCGGCCCCGGTGGACCTTGCGGGCCGGCGGGAAGGTTGTTCACCTGCTGCTGGAGCGCGCCGAGTTGCGCCTGCAAGCCGGCGAGCAGCGCGGCGGCGTCATCCGACAACTGCTTGAGCGCGTTGAACTGCGCGCGCATCTCGGCGGCACTTTGCGGCGAGCCGCCGGCGGGCTTGGTGGGATCGAAGGGCATGGGATGAGGTAGGTTGAGAGTTCTTAGATTTCAGAGTTGAGAGCGTGCCGCCATCCCGAACCATTTTCCGCCGATGCAAAACCGGTTGCCAACGGTGGCAATCACACCACCACCTTCGCACAACCGATTTGCGCCCGTGCAGAACCCATTTCCACCGGCGGAAAACCGTCTGCCACCGGTGGAAAATGGATTTCCACCATCGCAGGAACGATTTCCCCCGGTGGAAAACCGTTCTGCGACGGCGGAAAACAATCCGGGAATGGCGGAAAGGCGTTCACGGAGTCGGCGGAGTGGGAGTGGAGCCGCCGTTGCCGCGCTTTTTGGTCTTGGTGAGGCCCTTGCGGATGTCCTGCGCCTGTTTGGCTTCCGAACTGCGCTTGCCGAAGGTGCCGATGACGAGATCCAGCGCCGCGCTGGAGTCCGTGTAGTGCGTATCTTTCAACCCGTTGACCTCGACCGTGACCGGGGCGATGTCCTTCTGCATCTTGTCCTGGACGGCGTTGCGGGTGGAGAGCACCGGCCCTTGGGCGGTGAGGCTGGTGATGACGGCGGTGGGGTCCACGGCCTTGGCGATCATCGCGGGTTTGAGGCTGTTGAGCAGGGCGATGGTTTTGGTTCCCATGCCGAGCACTTCATCTACGGGATATGTGGTCATGTGTAGGGGTCTAACTATCGGAGCGTTTTCCGCCGGCCACGTAAGACCGGGCTGGTCCCACGTTTTGGTTGGATCGTCCCAGAATTCTGGCGGCATAACGTCTCCGGTTTTCAGTTTTGTGATTACGTGGCTGTGCCAACCGGAATAGAAAAATGCGTGCCAAGCATTTTTGAGAAGCCGCCACGCCGACCGGAACCCGTCCTGAAGGGACCGATGAAAATAGCCCGGCACTTCAGTGCCGGGCTGCCACCGCAAATCCGCCAAGTCCCGAAGGGACGAGCGGGAATAGCCCAGTGCTTCAGCACTGGGTTCCGATTGGCAGAAATCGAGTCCCGGAGGGACGGCAGAACCGTAGCTTGTTATGAAAATGAGAATCCGACCGTTCTTTCGTCCCTCCGGGACTCGTTCCCATTGTGCCCGGACCCGGCGCTAAAGCGCCGGGCTATTTTCACGCATCCCAGCGGGATTCATCGGAACGGACCTTTTTCCAGCGATGCGTCCTTGCGTCCCTCCAAATACCGTGATCCGTCCGGGTTGATTGCGTATTCGAGACGTGTTTGACCAAAGAGAGAAGTTTGCACATGAATGTGGCCGTATCGTCGCGGGTTACCGAACGCAATATAGTAGGACTTCTCAAAATGCGTTACGTAGTTGGTCGTATCGCGGCTGAATTTGAAGTCCACGGACGGCTGGTAGCCTTGTTCGGGAGGGTGGAAGGGAAACTCGTCATGATGTTCAATCAATCCCCCATCGGGGACGCGCAATTGGAACGACCACTCGGAGACTTGTTTCCAATTTCCGTTTGGCGTTTTGGTGCGGTTGATTTCCAAGTGCCCCGTGGAGCCGGCTTTACGAGTCAGCAAATCGACAAAAACCGGAGTCCCATCATCGGATGTCGCCACTGAAAGCTCGCGCGCAATGCCGTATTGAGATGTAATCAAATCCGTCCCTTGCCCTATCTTGTGGAGATGGTAAATAACTGGCTTGTTCGGTTCTGGATTGAACTCGCCTGAGTTCTGGTGGGAATACCAAAAGAAATTTACTTGTCGATTGCTGCGTGATTCGTAGTAGCCGGATTTGCTGACATCGACGGTAAGCTGCACACCCATGCGGCCTTTAAGTGAAAACGATCCTGAGCCATCGCTAAGGTCATCTGTTTCAGCGGGTTGATTCGTGGATGCTCCGATGACTTTGAAATGCGCCCGTGCGCCGGAAACCGCCTCTCCGTTTTCGTCCAGCACCTTGCCCCAAAAGTTGATTGGCTTCTGGGGGATGATGTTCGGAGCGATGAAGACCTTGAAATAAACATTGGAAACGTATTCAGGCGTCAAACCTGGCGGTAGCTTTTCAGGTTTGTGACCGGCCATGATCGCAACGATATACTGCATGGCGTGCAGGTCATTGGTGTTCGTTGTGGTGCCGTTGCGCATTTCTCGGATCCAATTCGCGTCCACCGAAACGGCATTCGGGCCTGATTCCGATTTCGCTTCGCTCGAGACCGAACGCAGTTTTTTCTGCCACGCAATAGCCCCGAGAAGCAGCGCGACTCCAACCAGCGCCGCACTACAGAGAATCAGCGTCTTCTTCACTTCGGGAGAATCCCATGCACCGGAGAAAAATCACTTCAATTTGTCCTGTTCTTCGCTTGCAGATTTGCGGCAAACCGCGCGCCTACTTTTTCTTCCCCGCCGCCGGCTTGGCGGGCGGGAGGAAGAAACGGTTGCCGTTCGCCTTTGGGCCCGGAGTCGGCGGTGAAGCGCCGGGCTACCTACCGGACACCCTTTTGCCGCTCCTTCCGCGTTTACGAGTGTGAAACAGAAAAACAACCGCACCGACCAGCGCGAGGCAGCCTGTGGCAGGTTCGGGAACACTCTGCGCCAGATGGAAACTTTGCATGCCCTGCAAAAAAGGGATGCTACTTGGCGGACCGAACAGGTCGGCCAGGGGAAGCGAATCGAAGGAAAGCGAAGCACCGCGAACCGAGGCAGAATCGTAGGAGATCAAAGTGCCACCCTGATTGTCCCAAGCGAAAACTTGGAGGCGCGCCTGACTTCCAACAGAAATCCCGGGCAACTGAATGGTGCTGTGATTAAAATATCCGGCAAAAATTGGGTTCGTGTTGAAACTTGAAATCGTAGCCGGCAGCGGAATGAGTTGATCGTCGGGAGTTCCAATCGCTCCGTAAGACAATTCCACGGAGTAATTCGTTCCGATCAGTTTTGTAGTGTTGTCCACATCAAACACCGGGACATCCATTACACCGCCGTTGCCCGTCGATACGTTGAGATTCTCAAAGAATAGTGCGCCATCGGCGAAGGCTGCACCCGGAATGAAGAGGGCCACCGAGATCAAGGCTGTGGCCGCAACCCCTTTCAGCAAACTGAAATTACTTTTTATGTTTGTCACCATGTTCGGTCAAACCGGCATCGAAAAACTGGCTCGGCACAATCACTTTTTCTTCCCCGCCGCCGGCTTGGCGGGCGGCAGGAAGAAACGGTTGCCGTTCGCCTGCACTTTGCGCGAGTAAATCTTGTCGCCGCAGGTCACATACATCACGTCCATGTTCGCTCCGGCAAAGCCCACGCTCGTCATGTTCTTGTCGCCGGGATTCGGCAGCACGCCGCACATCCGCCCCGTCTGGTCGAAGACCTGCACGCCGAGGTGCGAGGAAACATAGTAGCGCCCCTGCGCGTCGCTCGTCATGCCGTCGCCGCCGCTGGTGGTCTTGTAAACGGGCGAGCGGCCGTCCGCGCTCTTCGCGTCGGGGTCCACGGGCGTGCGCATGGTCATATAGGGCGCGCCGGACGCGAGCGTGCCGTCCGCCTCCACGCGAAACGCCCACGTGAACTGCCCGCGCACGTCCGACACCGCGAGCGTGCCCTGATCGGGCGAAAGGGTGATGCCGTTGGGCGCGTTGATGATCTTCGGGTCGTAGGGCGCGGCGGCCTTTTTCTTGCCGTCGGCGGGAGCGGGCGCGCCGGGCGCGGCATAGACGGCCTTCTTTTCGCCGGTCTTGGGGACGATGAGCGTCACCTGTTTCTTGCCGGTCTCGGTGATGTAGATGAGGCCCTTGGCGGAGACGACGAGGTCGTTCGGCTGCACGTCCTCGGCAAGGACGGTCTTCTTGCCGCCGGGAAATTCAAACACCACGACCTGCTTGTCCTTGCTCGCGCAGGCGTAGAGGCGTCCATCCGGCCCCCATTTCAATCCGCTGCACGACGTGCCCTCGACGAACTTCGACTTCTTGCCATCGGGCGTGACCTTCCACACCACGGGCGGCTCGCTGCGCATCTCGCAGAAGTAAAGGTTGCCCTGCGCGTCGGCCGTGGGGCCGTCGGAGAAGTTCAGGCCGTCCACGGCGAGCTTCCAGTCCTCGCCCTCGATGAGGAGCATCGAGAGCGGCATGTCCTGCGCGCGGGCGGCGAAGGCAAATGTGGCGAGAGCGACGGCGAGGGCGGCGAATTTTTTCATGTGATTGGTGCCGCGGAGAGTGGCGAAGGCCGCGGGTGATGCCAAGCGGAGAGTTGGCGTCCGGCGTGGCCGTGCTCGTGAGAGCACGGGAGACTTTTCATTCAGCCGCCGACTCACGTCGGCAGCCACGATTCACTTCGGATAATCCCGCCACAGCCACTTGAGCGCCTCGGGGAAAATGGAACCGCCGCGTTTGCTGTTGTGGCCGTAGCCCTCCACGTAATCGAACTTCACGTCGTATTTCATGAAGCTCAGGGCGGAGAACATCATCTGATTGGCGAGCGGCCAGTTGCCGAAGGGGTTGTCGAGATCGCCGCTGGAGTCCTGAAGGAAGACGCGGAGAGGTTTCCGCTCCGACTTGCGGATCAGATACGGATACGCGTGCCCGCCGCGGAGGTCCACGAAGCTGCCAATGGTGCTCAGCACTTTCCGAAACTGGTCGGGCCGCTCCCACGCGACGGTGAAGGAACAAATGCCACCGCTGCTCGCGCCGCAAATCGCGCGCCCGTTCGGATCATCCGTGATCGCGTGGGTCTTGCGGACTTCGGGGAGGATTTCATCGAGGAGCATCCGCGCGTAACGGTCGTTCATTGAATCGTATTCGACGCTGCGATTGGTGACGCGCCACGGACTTTGCGGCGCGGG
>JACQFS010000174.1 GCA_016199935.1 Verrucomicrobiota bacterium | reverse complement strand
TTACACCGGGATCATCACTTGAAATTGATCGGGCTTACCAGCACGTGCAACAAGTTCAGATAGTTTCCCAAGATTCTTTAAGATTTCTCCGCCTCGCGTAAATGCTTCCAAACTGTGGCCATGCATCCCGCTGATCAAAACACTGTGCTTCGAATCAGACTTGCCAGTTGCTTTGCCATTGAGAACGCGCGTGATCAGGAGAAAGTCCAATTTCAGCCACTGACTTGGAGAATCCGGTTTCGAATAGAAAATTGGGCTGTCTGGAGATTCGAGATTGTCGCAAATGCCGTAACAGGGGCGCGTGACTTCATTTTGCTCATCATAGCGACGCGCTTGGTAAGGCTTATTATCGAAGATTCCAAAACTTTGATCGCCACAAAAAAAGCCCCACCGAAGCTTCTTTGAGAAAAAAATCGGAGGCACGCTAGACGTGCTCTTGGTATCCTGAATCTCATAGCCACTTAACCTAGCGACAAAAGGACTCGAAAGAGGACCTGCTAAAAAAAGATTGTTCGTCTTGGTATTTGCTAATGCATCAAGTCCGATTTTTTGCTCGGCCCCATCACCAACCAGTTTATCAACCAGCGACTTGAAATGCAGCATCGCGTCTTGTCGAAACTTGCTTACCCGCCTTGGTTGGGCCGATCGATCTGACCAGTAACAGTTGGCTTCCCCGTTGCTCAATGAAAGAAACTCGGATTTGTCCAAATCGAACAGGACACGAAAGTGTTGTTTGTTGGCTTTCTGGTCAAAAGCTACTTTGCTCTCTTGAAAGTGTTTATAGCCTTCCAAGGCCGTGCCGGCAGCGGCACCAACTGCAGTTGTGACCTTAATCCATTTGCGCCGACTTAATTTCGTAGCCCCTTGAATTATTCGGACGAAGAAATGGTTCGATGTCGGGTATCTACTATTTTTGGAGGCTAGACATTCCGCGTCCTTTAACAACGCGCGAATTTTTTTGAGGTCCATGATCTTTTGGTTCGTTTACATGTCATCCGCCCGAGCTTGATCCAGAGTGCGGGTTTTCTTCTCCGCCCTTTCCGCCGCGTTGTCCAGCCGCTTGTTTGTCCGATACCTGCGATCCGACTCTCATTAGCACCCGGCTTCAGCCGGGTGTCACGGGCCGTGCGTGAACATAACCGCTTTAGCGGTTTTCCCCCGCGCTCAAAACTGCTAAAGCAGTTCAGGAACGGTTCGCGTCCCAAACTCCCGGCTGAAGCCGGGTGCTAATGAGAGGAGCGGCGCAGCGGATTTCGCGGGGGGACGCAAACGCTGGTTTTCTTCCCGTCTTCTAAAAGCGCCTTTCGAGCGCGGACCCGTTCGAGGTTCATCTGCCAACGCTCATCCGGTGTGGCGGTGAGACAGCGCGCGATCAAGACCTTCTCCTCCATGCTCAGGCCGCGGAGGTTTTTGATTCGCGTGAGGATGCGTCGGGCTTTCTGCGTCACGGCGGAATCCAAGCGCGCACCGCTCCCGGCGTCTAGGCGCAAGTTCATTTCACCAACTGTTCCCGCAGAAAGAGCACCATGCTCAGGAACTGAAAGTCCGCGTTCTTCTTTTTCCCGAAGCCGTGGCCTTCGTCCTTCGCCATCAGATACCACGCGGTGCCGCCGTTGCCGCGGATGGCCTTCACCATCTGCTCCGCCTCCGTCACCGGCACGCGCGGATCATTTTTCCCCTGCACGACAAACAGCGGCTTGGTGATGCGCTTCACGTTGTTGAGCGGCGAGATTTTTTCCAGATGCTTGCGCATCGCCGGGTCGCGCTCATCGCCGTATTCGGCGCGGCGCAGGTCGCGGCGGTAGTCCTGCGTGTTGTTGAGGAAGGTGACGAAGTGCGAGATGCCCACCACGTCCACGCCGCAGCGCAGGCGGTCGCTGAAATGCGTCAGGCTCGCGAGCACCATGTAGCCGCCGTAGCTGCCGCCATAAACGGCGATGCGCCCGCCGTCGAGGCCCGCGTCGCGCTTGATCCAGTCAATGATCGCGCCGATGTCCTGCACCGAGTCCTCGCGCTTGAAGCCGTTGTCGAGCGTGAGGAAGGTTTTGCCGCGCCCGGCGGAGCCGCGGACGTTCGGCACCACGAGCGCGAGGCCGAGCTCGTCGAGCAGGTAATTGTTGCGGGCGAGAAATGACGGACGCGACTGCGACTCGGGCCCGCCGTGGATGATGACGAGCGACGGCCGCGGCCCCGGAAACTTCTTCGCGTCCGGCCGATAGACGAACGCGGAAATCTCCAGCCCATCGAAGCTCTTGAGCTTCACCAGTTCCGGCTCGGAGAAGTTCGCGGTGCTCAGTCCGCCCGTTTCGCTCTCCGTCCAGCGCTCGATCTTGCCGCTCTTCACGTCGAGCGAATACACATCGCTCGGCGTGCGCGCGCTGCTCATCGTGAACGCGAGGTCGCGGCTGTTCTCGTGAAACTTCAGCCCGCTGATGACGCCGAGCGGGAGCTTGGGCGCGCTCGACTCCTTTCCTTTGCGCGCATCCATGAGGTGCAGCCGGCTCACGCCGTCCTCGTTCGCGACGAACGCGAGCGTGCGGCCGTCGGGCGACAACTCGAACTCCTCGATGTCCCACGGGATGCCCGCGCTCAAGGGCGTCTCCTTCCCGTCGGCCAGGTTGAGCCGCGCGAGTCGCTGAAACTCCGACGCGGAATCCGTCGTGACGAAAATGCTTTTGTCATCCAGCGCGAACTGCGCGCCGCCGTAGCTCACCTTGTCCGCGCCGGGCGGCGTGAGATCGCGCATCGCGCCGGTCTTCGTGTCCACGAGGTGCAGGTAGCTTTCGTTGATCGAGACGTATTCCATCACGAGCAGCGCGCGGCCGTCGTGCGACCAGTCCTGCACGCTCCAACCGCCGCTCTTGACCGGCGCGAGCAGGCGGTTGCTCGCGGGGTCAGCCGGATTCATCAGGTAGAAATCCGTGTCCTTGCCGTTGCGGCGCGTGGAGGTGTAGGCGATCCATTTTCCGTCGCGGGAAAAGTGCGCGCCGCCGTTGCGTGACTTGCCGTCGGTCAGCAGCGTCACGCGCGCGTCGCTGAGGTCGAAGCGGTAAAGCTGGTAGAACTCGCTGCCGCCGCGGTCCTGCGAGAAGACGAGAAATTTTCCGTCCTTCGGCTGGAAATGCCCGCCCGCGACCGGCTCGGGAAAGAACGTGACCTGCCGCCGCGCGCCACCGGGCGTTTTGACGAGATGCAGTTGCGGCGTGTCGGCGAAGCGCGTGCTGATTAGAATCTCGCGCCGTTGCGGGTGCCAGTCGGCGAGCGCGGCCGCGCGGAACTCGAGATAGCGTCCGACATCCACGCGCAGTTCCGGCGTGATGGGCGGGACGCCTTCGACGACGAGATTGTCGGGAATTTCCGCCGCGAGCAGAGGCGCGGCGAGCAGGCAGAGGAGCAATGGAACTTTCAACAGCGTGCGCATGGCCGGGACTGAACACGAAGCCCGCGCCCGCTCCAAGCGCAAAGCGGCGCGCGCGTTTTTTTAGGGCGCGCTCGTCGAAGTCGTGTTGACGATGTCGGGATTTTGAACAGCCTCGACATGCCAGTCGAAGTAGAGGCGGTTCCACACTGAGCCGTGCGTCGGACGGCGGGGGAGATTGGGATACCAGGACCAGTTGGGCGCGTTGATGTTGGTCTGGTCCGCGTCCATCGTGGCCCAGATGAGGTTGGGCGCCATGAAGGATTGCACCTCGGAGAGCTTCATCGGCTTGGCCCCCGTGGTGGGATAGCCGAAGGGCTTGTTCGTCAGCAGGGCATCCGGCGTGGTGTTGGTGCCCCAGTTCAGCACGTAACAACGGGCGTTCTGACCGGCGGCATTCACGCTGCGAGCGTAGCCGGGGCAGAGCATGGCCGTGATCCCCTGCGAACCGCTCGCGGGCACATTCGCCGGGGCCGGATACGACATATACGTGGCCAGATAGTAAGGCAGCACCGCCGTCGTGGTGGTGTTGTAGGTGATGGGCACGCCGACATCCACGGGACCGGGTAACAGATCGTCGTGGTCCTCCGTGTAAAGCACGACCGCCAAACCGATCTGCCTGAGGTTGCTGATGCACTTGGCCTGGGTGGCCTTGGCCATGGACTTCGAGAGCGCCGGCAGCAGCAGGCTCGCGAGAATGGCGATGATCGCGACGACCACCAGCAGCTCGATCAAAGTGAAGGCCCGCGAGCAACGGCGTCGAATGTCGAATGGGGACTTCATGGATCTGTGGAGTGAAAAATGACGCGCCCTGAGCACGCGCGCAAGCGCACACTGATTCAAACTGAGCGCCACCGCCTCGGCCGGAAGCGGCCGTTACTCTCTGGGATGAAAGCGCGACTCCCGCGCGAGCTGCTCCCAAAGTTTTTTCTCCGCCTCGCTCACCTGCGCCGGCACGACGATCTTCACCTCGACGAGCAGGTCCCCCGCCGCGCCGGCCGCGCGCGGCAGGCCTCGGCCGCGCACGCGCAACTTCTGTCCCGACTGCGTGCCGGCGGGCACCTTGATGTTCACACTGCCACCGAGCGTCGGCACGGTGACGCTCGTGCCGAGCACCGATTCCCACGGCGCGACCTCCACATCACAACGCAGGTGCCCATCCTCGACCGTGAAGTCCGGATGCTTCGCGTAGCGCACGCGCAAAAAAAGATCGCCCGCTTCGCCGCCGCCCGCGCCGGCTTCGCCGCGGCCGGCAAGCCGCAACCGCTGGCCTTCGCTCACGCCGGCGGGGATGCGCACCTTGTAAGTCTCAGTTCGCACGCGTCCGTGCTCGTCCGTCACGCGCAAGGAAATCGGGCGCACGGCACCGCGCGCGGCTTCCTCCAGCGGCACGATCAACTCCGCCTCGATGTCCTGGCCGCGCTCACTGATGCCTTCCCGCTCGTGGACGAAGTCGCGTCCGAAATCGCCGCCGCCAAAACCACCGCGCCCGCGTCCGCGCCCGCCGAAAAGTTGCTCGAAGAAATCGCTGAAGCCGCCAGTGCCGCCGAACTCGAACTCCACGCCGCCGTTGCCGCCCGGTCGCGCGCGGCGACCGCCGGCTTGCTCCCACCCCGGCGGCGGGCGGAACTCCGCGCCCTGTTTCCAGTTCGCGCCCAGCTCGTCGTATTTCTTGCGCTTGGCCGCGTCGCCAAGGACTTCGTAGGCCTCGTTGATCTCCTTGAACTTTTCCTCCGCGCGCTTCTTGTCCTTCGCCACGTCGGGATGGAACTCGCGCGCGAGCTTGCGGAAAGCCTTCTTCAGCTCGTCGTCGCTGGCCGTGCGCGGGACGCCGAGCGTCTTGTAGTAATCCTTAAATTCCACGGCCGGCAGTCTAGCGCGGCGGGCAGGAAAAGCCAACGCCGCGAGTTGGCGAAAGCTGGGCGGCGATTGGCCCGCGTCCGCGTCGGTGGGGCGAGACTCCGTCGAGTCGAGTCCACGTTATCCTTCAGCAACTCGGCTCGACAGAGTCTCGCCCCACCGAATTAACTCGCCGCTTGCCGCCCTGCCTCCCCCACGGCAGCATCCGCCCTCACGTTTTCTATATGGACGACACGAATTCACTCATCGAACAGCGCAAGGCCAAGCTCGCCGCGTTGAAGGAAAAGGGCGTCAACCCCTACCCCAACAATTTCGCGCGCAAGCCCGAGGAAATCTTCGGCTGCGGCGAGGCGCGCGCAAAGTTCGAGAGCGGCGCGCTCGCCGAGCACGCCCGCGTGTCCGTCGCCGGCCGCATCACGGCGCACCGCGACATGGGCAAGTCCATCTTCATTGACGTGAAGGACCAGTCGGGTCGCGTGCAGGTTTATGCGCAAAAAAATGTCATCGGTGACGCGCAGTTCGACATTTTCAAACACCTCGACCTCGGCGATTTCGTCGGCGTCGTGGGCACGCTGTTTCGCACCAAGACCAATGAGCCGAGCGTGAAGCTGGAAAGTTTCACCATCCTCACCAAGACGCTGCGCCCGCCGCCGGCCAAGTGGCACGGACTCGAGGACACCGAGATTCGCTACCGCCAGCGTTACCTCGACCTCATGGCCAACGACGAGGTGAAGCACACGATGCTCAAGCGCAGCGAAATCATCCGCGGCATCCGCGATTATCTCCACGCGCGCGGCTACGTGGAGGTCGAGACGCCGATGATGCAGGCGATTCCCGGCGGCGCGGCGGCGCAGCCGTTCGTCACTCACCACAACGCGCTCGGGTGCAATTTCTACCTGCGCATCGCGTTGGAGCTTTACCTCAAGCGCCTGCTCGTGGGCGGCGTGGACAAGGTGTTCGAGATCGGCCGCAACTTCCGCAACGAGGGCCTCTCGCCGCGGCACAACCCCGAGTTCACCATGCTGGAGGCCTACTGGGCCTACGCCCGCGCCCGCGACTGGATGGCGGCGCTGGAGGAGCTCTTCCCCGCGCTGGTCGCCGCGCACGCCACGCGCGCGGCGCCGCCCGATGGTGTCGGAGAGGCTGCCGAAGAACAGCAGCACGACGAGTAGCGCGAGCGGGTAGACGCCGAACACCGAGGTCGTGACCACGGGCGGCAGGTTCCACTCGGCG
>JACQFS010000173.1:11797-14217 GCA_016199935.1 Verrucomicrobiota bacterium | reverse complement strand
TCAGGGCCGGCTGGAGTGGGGCCCGCGCGCGCTCGGCAACCGTTCCATCGTGTGCGACCCGCGCCGCGCCGACATGAAGGACATCCTCAACGCGAAGATCAAACGCCGCGAATCCTTCCGCCCCTTCGCGCCGTCCATCTTGCGCGAAAGAGTTTCGGAGTGGTTCGAGACCGATGACGACGTGCCGTTCATGATGCAGGTCTTCCAGGTGCGAGAGGAGAAGCGCAAAGAGATTCCCGCGACGACCCACGCCGACGGCTCGGGCCGCTTGCAGACCGTCTATCTCGACACGAACCCGCTCTACCACCGGCTCATCGAGGCTTTCGGCAAACTCACCGGCGTCCCGATCATCCTGAACACCTCGTTCAACGAAAACGAACCCGTCGTCTGCCGGCCGCAGGAGGCGCTCGATTGTTTTCTCCGCACGAAGATGGATCTGCTCGTCCTTGGTCATCACCTGATCCGCCGCGCCTGACGCATGAAAGAACTCCTCATCGAACCCGGCCGCGCCGAGCGCAACTATTGGCGCGACCTCTGGCGTTTCCGCGAGCTGTTTTACTTCCTCGCGTGGCGCGACATCCTCGTGCGCTACAAGCAGACCGTCATCGGCATTGCCTGGTCGCTGCTGCGGCCGATCGTCACGATGGTCATCTTCACCTTCATCTTTGGCAACGTGGCCAAACTGCCGAGCGAAGGCGAGGCGCCCTACGCGCTGATGGTGGCGGCCGGCCTCCTGCCGTGGACGTTTTTCTCGACCGCGCTCTCCGAGGCTGCGGGCAGTCTCGTCTCCAACTCGAACCTCATCTCGAAGGTTTATTTCCCGCGCCTCGTCGTGCCCGCCAGTTCGATCGTCACGTCGCTCGTGGATTTCTTCATCTCGGTCGGGATGTTCGCGGTGCTGATGGTTTGGTTTAAGTTCGCGCCGGACTGGCGCGTGCTCACGCTGCCGCTGTTCACGCTGCTCGCGGCGGCGCTGGCGGCGGGCGCGGGACTGTTGCTCGCCGCGTTGACGGTGAAATTCCGCGACTTCCGCTTCGTCGTCCCATTCATCGTGCAGTTCGGCCTGTTCATCTCGCCGGTCGGCTACAGCAGCAAGACGTTGCCGGCGGGCTTCGAGATTCTCTACGCGTTGAACCCCATGGTCGGCATCATCGACGGCTTCCGCTGGGCGCTGCTGCACGGCCAGCGACCGCTCGATCCCGCCGGGTTGGCGGTGTCCGCCGGCGTGACGGCGGCGATGCTGGTGGTCGGCATCTGGTATTTCCGCAAAACGGAGAAGACGTTTGCCGACATTATCTGAACCCCCCGCGCCGATGGCCGGAGCTGAAAAAGTCCGCGCTGCGTCCGGCACGCCGCCCGTTCCGCGTCGGCCGCTGGTCCGATGGCTGCGCGCCGTCGCGGCGCTCGGCTTGCTCGCGCTGCTGCTCGTTCTTTTCCACGCGCCGCTTCTCAGTGCGGCTGCGCGCTGGTGGGTGGTGGACGACGCGAACGAAAAGGCCGACGCCGTGGTCGTGCTCGGCGGCGGCGCGCAATACCGGACCTTCGAGGCCGCGCGGCTGTATCATGCGGGCCGCGCACCGAAGGTCGCGTTCATGAACGTCCGGCCCGACCCTGACGATCCGTTGCACCTCACGTCCAACGAAACCGAAATCGTCCGCCGCCTGCTCATCCACGAGGGCGTGCCCGAGGCCGACCTGGCGCTCGTGGGCGACGGCGTGACCAGCACCAGCGACGAGGCGAAGGCGATGCGCGAGTGGGCCGTGAAAAATTCCGTGAAGCGGCTCGTGATCCCGACCGACATTTTTCACACGCGCCGCGTGAGCTGGTATTTCCGAAAAACTTTTCGCGGCACCGGCATCGAGGTGCGGGTGGACGCGATGCGGTTTCCCGAATACGACACCGGCAACTGGTGGCGCGACGAGCGCGGGCTGATCGCGTTTCAAAACGAAGTCGTGAAGTTCCTCCTTTACGTCGTGAAACGCTGAACCGCCGTGCCGCCGCCCATGCCAGCCAACGAAACCCCGAAACCGCCCGGTCGCGCGCGCGCGCGCCGGCTCGCGGTGTGGGCCGCCGTGTTGGTGTGCGTCGCGGGCGGGCTGTTCGCCTTCCGCGCGCCGCTGCTCGTGGGGCTCGCGAAGGCGTGGATCGTGGACGAGGCGCCCGCGAAGTCCGACGCCATCGTGCTGCTCGCGGGCGCGACGCCGAGCGTGGTGTTCGAGGCGGTCCGGCTGCATCGCGACGGCTTCGCGCCGCGCGTGGTGCTGATGAAAGGCCGCCTGCGCCCGACCGATCGGCTGCAACTCACGAAGCCCGGCCACGAGTTCGCGCGCGACCTCCTCATCGAGCGCGGCGTCGCTGCCAACGACATCGTCATTGCCGGCGATGATCTAACGACCACTCATGCGGAGATGGGCGCGCTG
>JACQFS010000173.1:0-11792 GCA_016199935.1 Verrucomicrobiota bacterium | reverse complement strand
GGCGCGCTGCGCGACTGGGCGAAGTCGGCGAACGCCACGCAATTGCTCGTGCTGGCCGACGTTTTTCACACGCGCCGCGTAAAGTGGTGCGCGCGCCAGCTCGCGCAGCCCGCCGGCTGCGATGTGCGCGTGATGGGTATGCCCACGCCCGAGTGCAACGGCACCAATTGGTATCGCAAGGAGCGCGGCCTGATCGCGTTCGAGAACGAGGCCGTCCTGTGCGCCTTCTACAAGTCGAAATATTGACCGATGAGTTTGCCGATCATTGAAGTCGAGAGCCTCGGGAAAAGCTACCGCATCAGCCACCAGCGGCGCGAACGCTACTCGTCATTGCGCGACGTGCTCTCGGAAAAAGTCCGCGGCCTTTTCCGTCGCCGATCTGCGGACGCCGGATCAACGAGCGTCGAGGACTTTTGGGCGCTGCGCGACGTGGCGTTCACGGTCCAGCCGGGCGAGGTGCTCGGCATCATCGGCCGCAACGGCGCGGGCAAGTCCACGCTGCTGAAAATCCTCAGCCAG
This sequence comes from Verrucomicrobiota bacterium, assembly GCA_016199935.1. Classification (GTDB taxonomy): domain Bacteria; phylum Verrucomicrobiota; class Verrucomicrobiia; order Limisphaerales; family JACQFS01; genus JACQFS01. Next base: position 11,273 of record JACQFS010000173.1, on the reverse strand, counting down.
ATCACCGAGCCGAGCACCGGTCGCGTGCGGCTGCGCGGGCGCGTGGCGAGTTTGCTCGAGGTCGGCACCGGCTTTCATCCCGAACTCACGGGCCGCGAAAACATTTTCCTCAACGGCTCCATCCTCGGCATGACGCGCGCGGAAATCCGGCGGAAGTTCGACGCCATCGTCGCGTTCGCGGAGATCGAGAAATTTCTCGACACGCCGGTGAAACGCTACAGCAGCGGCATGTATGTGCGGCTCGCCTTTTCCGTCGCGGCGCACATGGAGCCGGAGATTCTGATCGTGGACGAGGTGCTCGCCGTCGGCGACGTGGGCTTCCAGCGCAAGTGCATGGACCACATGAAAAAACTGGTGAAGAGCGGCGTGACGGTGCTGATGGTGTCGCACAATATGTTTGCCGTGAAGGCGCTGTGCGGGCGCGCGCTCGTGCTCGCGGGCGGTCGGTTGCAGTTCGACGGCCCCGCGGCGGAGGGCATCCGGCTTTACGAAAGCGACTCGCGCCTCGAGGCTGATCCGTGGGCCGTGGGCGTCATCGGCGAGGAAATGTCGCGCTGGCCCATCGTCATCAAGCGCGTCGAGACGCTCGATGAAAAAGGCGAACCGCGCACGATCTTCAATCACGGCGAACGGATGCGCTTCCGCATCGAGTATGAGCTGCGCCGCCCGGTGAAGTTTCCGAATTTCTGCATCGGCGTGCGCCGCGCGGACAACGTCTCCGTGTGCAGCTTCAGCGCCGCGCGCGATGGCCTGACCACGCCGCTGCTTGAACGCAGCGGCACCGTCGAGATGCTCACCGCGCCGCTGCGGCTCGTCGCCGAACTTTACAGCACGCACGTGATCGTGTGGGACCGCGATTTCAAAACGCTCCACTGCGGCCAGATGGGGCCGGTGTTTCATGTCCGCGACGAAGTGTTGAACTCCGAGTTCGGCGTGTTCAACGAGCCCGCCGAGTGGCAGTGGCAGTTCCACGGCGCGGCCGTCGCGGAAAAAATCCAGGAGACCAAACCATGATTGAAATGGCAGTTGTCGGTTACGGCTATTGGGGGCCGAACCTTGTCCGCAACTTCAGCGAGTGCGACGACACGCGCGTGAGCGTCGTGTGCGATGCCGACGCGACGCGGCTCGCCCGCGCGCGCAAACGCTTTCCCTCCGTCGAGGGCGTCACCGATTTCGACGAGGTGCTGCGCCGTCCCGCGATCCAGGCCGTCGCCATCGCCACGCCCGTGCGCACGCATTACGAGCTGGCCCGTCGCGCGCTCGAGGCCGGCAAGCACGTGCTCGTCGAGAAGCCGCTCACCATGCGCGTGGACCACGCCGAGGAACTTGTCGCGCTCGCGAAGAAGAACGGCCTCGTGCTGATGGTGGACCACATCTTCGTTTACAGCCCGCCCGTGCTGAAGATGAAGGAGATCGTGGACTCGGGAAAACTCGGGAAGCTCTTCTTCATTGATAGCGTGCGCATCAACCTCGGCCTCTTCCAGCACGACGTGAACGTGGTGTGGGACCTCGCGCCGCACGATCTTTCCATCGTGGACTTCCTCCTCGGCAAACTTCCGCGCGCCCTCTCCGCCGTCGGCGGGGCGCACGCGGGAAATGAAATCGAGGACGTCGCCTACCTCAATCTCGACTACGGCGACGGCCTCATCGCGAACTTCCACGTCAACTGGCTCTCGCCCGTGAAGGTCCGACAGATGATCGTCGGTGGCAGCGACCGCAGCCTCATCTACAACGACATGGACCCGAGCGAGAAGATCAAGGTTTACGATCGCGGCATCAACCTCGGCGAGGACCCGGAGAAACGCCGGCAGGTGCTGATCAGCTACCGCAGCGGCGACGTGTGGGCGCCGAACATTTCCAACGCCGAGCCGCTCGCCCGGCTCGCCGCCCATTTCGCCGATTGCATCACGCACGGAAAAACGCCCGTCTCCGGCGGCGAGTCCGGCCTGCGCATCGTGAAAATTCTCGACGCCGCCCAGCGCAGCATCAAGGCCCAGGGCGGGCGCGTCATGCTATGAGTGACCACGTTCAATCCCTCATCTCGCCGAAGGCCAGGATCGGCCACAACGTGACCATCGGCCACGGCTGCCGCATTTATGAAAACGTCGAGCTCGGCGAAAACTGCGTCATCGGCGACTGCTCCGTCATTGGGCTCCCGGCCGGCGTCGCGTGGGCGGGCAAGCCGTTGAAGATCGGCGCGGGCTCGACGATCCGCTCGCACGCGGCGATCTACGCGGGCAGCGAATTCGGGCCGAAATTGGAGACGGGTCATCATGTGCTGATTCGCGAGGGCACGATGGCCGGTGAAAATCTCCGCGTCGGCAGCCACGCGGACATCGAGGGCGACTGCACCTTCGGCGATTTCTGCCGGCTGCACAGCTACGCGCACGTCGGTCGCGGCAGTCACGTCGGGCATTTCGTCTGGCTCTACTCGCTGACCACGCTCACCAACGATCCGCTTCCTCCCTCCGATCTTCACGCGCCCGTGACGGTCGAGGACGGCGTGGTCGTGTGCGTGGGCGTGACGCTGATGCCGGGGACGGTGTTGCGGCGCGGCTGCCTCATCGCGGCGGAAAGTTCCGTCAGCGGCGAAGTGCCGGGTGGCGCGGTCGCCAGCGGTCGGCCGGCGACGGTTGTCTCGCACGTCGCGTTTCTCCGCGACCTTGCGCACGGCCGGCAGCATCCGTGGATGAATCATTTTGCCGCCGCGTATCCGCCGCACGCGCAGGCCCGCATCCAGGCGCTGCGCGAGGCGATCCTCGTCGGCCGCGATGAATTTGTGCGCACGCACCTGACTCCGAAAAAATAATCCCCGATGAAACGCTCCGACATCCTCCAACTCCTCCAGGAAATCCTCAAACGCCAGGGCAAGCCGTCCGACGTCGCCGAGACCGCCGAGCTTTCCGCCATCGGCTTCCGCAGTCTCGACTTCTCCGAGCTGGCGTTGCGCGTCGAGACTGCGAGCGGCCGGCCGCTCACGTTCGACGCCGCGCCGCTGCGCGCGATCCGCACCGTGGCCGACGTGCTCGACTTTCTCCAGACCGCCAGTGGCCAGCCCTGAACTCCAGCCGGGCAATCGCATCCTCGGTCCCGCCGCGCGCGCGACGGTCGGCGAACTTGTCGTCGCGTTTGCCGAAAAAAATTCCGCGCTCGCCGCGCCCGCGCCGCTGGCGTTGATCGGCGAATCGCCGGTGGAACTCATCGCCGCCGCCGGCTGGCTCGCGCAGACGCAAACCGACGGCCTCATCCTGCCGGCGGAGCGCCTCACGCCGGAGTTGGAGATGCGGCTGATGGAGCGCGGCTACGCGCTCGTGAATTTGGACCGGCGGACCGTCGTGAAGTCCGCGCAACCAGTCGCGCCGAAGCCCGGCCGCGTGTCGTTGCTCACCTCGGGCACGACGGGCGAGCCGAAGATCGTCGAGCACACGTGGGCGAGTCTGTTCACGATGGCCCGCGTGAAGTCGGGCCGCGCCGCCAACTGGCTCCTGACGTATCAGCCCGGCACCTACGCGTGGTGGCAGATGGTGACGATGGCGCTGTTCCTGCCGGAGCAGGCGCTGACCGTCACGGGCGAGCGCACGCCCGTCGCGCTCACGCAGGCCGCGATTGCAAATGGCGTCACCGCCATTTCCGCGACGCCGACTTTCTGGCGCATGGTGCTGCTCCAATTTTCGCCCGAGGAACTGCGCCGAGTCCCGCTGCGCCAGCTCACGCTCGGGGGCGAGGCGGTGGACCAGGCGATCCTCGATCGGCTGCGCGCACAATTTCCCGACGCGACGCTCACGCACATCTACGCGTCGAGCGAGGCGGGCGCGGCGATCATCGTGCGCGACGGGCGCGAGGGTTTTCCGGCGGCGTGGCTGGCTTCGGAAAACTCTGACGCGGCCGCCGCCGGCGATTCGCCCCAACTCCAGATTCGCGACGGCCTGCTCTGGATTCGCTCGCCCTACGCGACGCAGTCGGGCTGGCTTTGCTCGGGCGACCTGTGCGAGATGCGTGATGGGCGCGTGATCATCCTCGGCCGTGAGCAAAGCAGCTTCATCAACGTCGGCGGCGCGAAAGTGCCGGCGCACGAGGTCGAGCGCGTGCTGCGTTCGCATCCGGCCGTGTTGTGGTGCCGCGTCGGCCGGCGGAAGGCGCCGTTCCTCGGCGAACTCGTCGCGGCCGATGTCGTCTTCAAGTCCGCGGCGGATCGCGTGCCCGATGGCGACCTCGCGCGCTTCTGCGGCGAGCGGCTCGCGGAGCACATGGTTCCGCGTTTCTGGAACGTGCTTGCCGCGATCCCCGCCACGAACAATCTCAAAACCAAACTCAACTGAATGAACCCCAACGCAGTCATCATCAGCGGCGGCTCGCGCGGGCTCGGCCTCGTGCTCGTGAAGCACGTGCTCGCGCGCGGCTGCGCCGTGGCCACGTTCGCCCGCAGCGCCACGCCGGACATGGCCGCGCTCGCGAAGGAATTTCCAGACCGCTTCCTGTTCGAGCCGTTCGACTCGGCGAACACCGCGGCGATGGACACGTTCGTCGGAAAAGTTTTTGCGAAGTGGGGCGGCATCTACGGCCTTGTTAACAACGCCGCCATCGGCCAGGACCACCTGCTCGCGAACATGCCGGTCGAGGTGATCGGCCAGCTTCTCGACGTGAACCTCAAGGCGCCGATCCTCCTCACGCGCGCCGTCGTGCGCCGGATGCTGCTCGGCGGCGGCGGGCGCATCGTCAACATCACCTCCATCTGCGGCCAGCGCGGCTACGCGGCGCTCACCGTTTACTCGGCGACCAAGGGCGGCATGGACGCCTTCACGCGTTCGCTCGCGCGCGAACTCGGCGGACGCGGCATCTGGGTCAACTCCATCGCGCCCGGATTTTTTCCCTCGGCCATGTCGTCGTCGCTCGCGGCGCGCCAGCTCGACACCATCCGCCGCCGCACGCCGACCGAGCGGCTGTGCAAGGAGGAGGATTTGCTGCCGGTGCTCGACACGCTGCTGTTCGCCGAGTCGAACATCACCGGCATGACCTACGTGGTGGACGGCGGGAGCAGTATTTGAAATGAGCGCGGTCATCGAACTTCCGAAAAGTTGGGGCCAGGCGGAACTGCGCCCGCCCGATTCACACGCGCCGCGAACATCGCGCACCGCGCGCAGCTACGATCACCTCGGCCGGCAGCTCGTCTGGTCTGGCCCGCGCGGCGAAGACTCGGGCACACGCTTCGTCTGCGATGTCGAGAGCGTCGCCGCGTCGCCGGAAATGTCGCGGCGTTTCGGCCTGGACGGGCGCGAGTTTGCGCGCCGCTGGGTCGTGACCGAGGTGCTCGCGAAACTCCACGACGTGCCCGTGCTCGCGTGGCTCAAGCAACGCGGCCTCGCTGGCGCGGCCGACGTCGAGGCTTACGCCGCGCGCGTCATCGTGACTGAAAGTCCGGCGGACGGAGTGATCGCTGCGTTTGGATTTCTCTGTGCGCGCGCCGCGGTTCCGCTCCCTCACCCCGGCCCTCTCCCGATGGGAGAGGGGGAACCGCACTCAGCGTCGGCGAAGGCCGGACGCGTTCGGATTTTCCACGACTGCGGAACGATTCTCCCTCTCCCCCCGGGAGAGGGCAGGGGGGAGGGTCGGCTTGCCGCACCGTCCCGATTCTCCGCATCACCCGTTTCCTCACTCGCGACAATTTTTCCATGAACCTCGAAGGCAAAACCATTCTCATCACCGGCGGCTGCGGACTCATCGGCTCGACCATGGCCGACCAGCTCATCGCCGAGGATCGGGTCGGCAAGATCATCGTCCTCGACAACCTCTACCGCGGCACGCTGCACAACCTCGACTGGGCCCGCGCCCACGGCAACGTCGAGCTCGTGCGCGCCGACATCCGCAACTTCAAGGAGATCCGCCCGCACTTCGACGGCGTGGACGTCGTCTTCCACATGGCCGCCATCCGCATCACCGCGTGCGCCGCCGAGCCGCGCGAGTGCCTTGAGGTCATGATTGACGGCACCTTCAACGTCACGCAGGCCGTGCTCGATGCGAAGGTCGCGCGCTTCGTCGCCGCGAGCACCGCGTCCATCTATGGCATGGCCGACACGTTTCCCACGCGCGAGGATCATCATCCGTATAACAACCGCACGTGGTATGGCGCGGCGAAGATCGCGAACGAGGGGCTCTACCGTTCCTTCCACGACATGTTCGGCCTGCCCTACGTCGCGCTCCGTTACTTCAACGTCTACGGCCCGCGCATGGACGTGTTTGGCAAATACACCGAGGTGCTCATCCGCTGGCTCGAATGCCTCGACCGCGGCGAGCGCCCGAAGATTTTCGGCGACGGCGGCACGACGGTGGATTGGATTTTCACCGGCGACATCGCACGCGCGAACCGGCTCGCGGCGAAAAGCGACGCGGTGGACGAGGTCTGCAACATCGCCTCCGGTCGCGAGGTGAGCCTGCTCGAAACGCTCAACACGCTCCTCAAGGTCGCGGGCCGCCCCGACGTGCAACCGGAGTTCGTCGAGGAGCGGAAAATAAACGCGGTGCGCCGCCGCTTCGCCGACGTGAGCAAGGCGAAGCGCCTGCTCGGCTGGGAACCGACGACGACTCTCGAAGACGGTCTGCGCCGCCTCGTCGAGTGGCGCAAGGAGATGATCGCGAGCAACCAATACGCGGAGTATGCCGGAGGCGGCAAGGGGTAAGCGGTAAGAGCAAAGAGGGAAGGGGATAAGAGCCAAAGGAAAACCATGAGACCACACTTTCGATTTGAGGATTTGGAGATTTGGCAGTTGGGACGCGAGCTGGCGGCGACGCTGCATCAGCTTGCCGAGAAGCTGGAAGGGCGGAAATTTTTCCGCTACGCCGAGCAGGTCCGCGGCGCGGCGCTTTCGGTGACGAATAACATTGCCGAAGGTTCCGGCAGTTTGCACGCGGCGGAATTCAAACAGTTCCTGAACTACGCCCGCCGCTCCGTGTTCGAGAACGCCTCCATGCTGCTCGTTTTTGAAACCTTGAAGCTCGTGACTGCCGACGAAATCGAAAGCCCGCTCATGGACCTCGACAAGCTCAGCCGCAAGATCACCAACTTCTCCCGCACCCGTTGACGCTCCGGCCCTTGCCCCTTCCCCCTTCCCGCTTACCCCTTACCCTTTCGCGCATGATCCCCATCACCAAACCCGTCATGGGCCCCGAGGAGGCCGCGGCCGTCAACGCCGTCATCGCCAGCGGCTGGCTCACGCAGGGGCCGCGCGTCGCCGAGTTTGAAAAAATTGTCGCGGCGCAGTCCGGCGCGGCGCACGGCGTGGCGTGCAGCAGTTGCACCACGGGACTGCACCTTGCGCTCATCGTGCTCGGCGTCGGGCCGGGCGACGAGGTCATCGTGCCGTCGCTCAGTTTCATCGCCACGGCCAACGCGGTGCGTTACGCCGGCGCGCGGCCCGTGTTCGCCGAGGTGGACCCGCGCACCTTCAACCTCGATCCCGCCGACACCGAGCGCCGCATCACGTCGCGCACCAAGGCCATCATGGTCGTCCACCAGATGGGCCTGCCGGCGGACATTGATGCGTTTCTTGAAATCGGCCGGCGGCGCGGCGTGAAAATTTTCGAGGACGCCGCGTGCGCGCTGGGCTCCGGTTACCGGGGCCGGCCCATCGGCGCGCACAGCGAGTTGGCCGTGTTCAGCTTTCACCCGCGCAAGGTCATCTGCACCGGCGACGGCGGGATGGTGACGACGAACAACGCCGCCTACGCCGACCAGATGCGCCTGCTCCGCCACCACGGCATGAGCATCTCCGACGCGGCGCGGCACAGCGCGAAGACCGTGCTCATCGAGCAATACCCGGTGCTCGGCTACAACTACCGCCTCACCGATTTGCAGGCCGCCGTGGGCATCGAGCAGATGAAGCGGCTCGAGACGCTCGTGAAGCGCCGCGTCGAACTCGCCGCGCGCTACGACCGGCTCCTCTCCGACTCAACTCTCAACTCTCAACTCTCAACCACGCTCACTCCCCCCCACGTCCCCGCCTACGCGCAGCCGAATTTCCAATCCTACGCCGTGACGCTGCGCGACGACTGCCGCGTGTCGCGCGACGCGATCCTGCAAGCGCTGCTCGACGCCGGCATCGCCGCCAAGCGCGGCGTGATGACGGCGCACCGCGAGCCGTGCTACGTGGATGCCTACGGCGCGCAGTCGCTGCCGATCTCGGAAAAGGCGAGCGACCGCGCGCTGCTGCTGCCGCTCTACCCGACCCTGACCGAGGCGGAGCAGGATCAGGTGGTGGCGGCGTTGAAAAAGGCGGTGGGCGGATGAAGAGCGCGTTCATCGGCGGAACGAAGCGGGGTTACCTCACGCTCAAGGCGCTGTTGGAAAGTGGCGCTGACGTGGCGGGCATCGTCAGCCTGGAGCAGGACGCGCACGAAGTGGAACGATACGAGGAGCCGATCCGCGCGCTCGCGGCGGCGCGGGGAATTCCGCTGCACCAGACCAAGTGGATGAAGGACCGCGATTACGGTGCGCTGTTGGTGGACGAGTGGCGCGCCGATCTGGTCGTCGCGGTGGGCTGCCGGATTTTGTTTCCGCGCGAGGTTCACGCGCGCCCGCGTTTGGGCTGCGTCGGCGTGCATGATTCGTTGCTGCCAGAATACCGTGGGTTCGCGCCACTGAACTGGGCGATCCTCAACGGCGAGGACCACACGGGCGTGACCCTTTTCTACCTCGGCGATTTGATGGACGGCGGGGACATCGTCGCGCAACGGCGCATCCCCGTCGGACCGGACGAGACGGCGCCGGAAGTCTACGAGCGTGTGTGCGACGAGACGGTGAAGCTGGTGATCGAGTCGTATCCGCTTTTCGCGTCGGGCACCGCGCCGCGTCGGGCACAGCGCTACGACGAGGGAAGTTTCACGTGCAGCCGCAATCCGCTCGACGGCTGGATCGAGTGGGAACGTCCGGCGCGGGAGATTCACAATCTGGTTCGCGCGCTGACCGCGCCGTATCCCGGTGCGTTCACGGTTTATGAGGGCCGCCGGCTCTTTGTCTGGCGCACGCGGATGATCGAGCGCGCGCCGCGCTACGTCGGACGCGTGCCGGGCCGCATCGTCGGAGTTTCCGCGACCGAGGGGCACGTGGACGTGCTCGCGGGCGACGGCGTGCTGCGCCTGTCCGAGGTCCAGCTTGATGGCGGTCCGCGCATGGCGGCGGCGAACGTTCTCAAGTCGGTGCGCGGCACGCTCGGTGTGCGCGGCGCGGATTTGATCCAATGCCTCGCGGCGCTCAAGTCACCGGGAACGTCCGCATGACCAGTCCCGCGGTCAGTTTCGTGGTTCCGTGCTACAAGCTCGCGCATTACCTGCCCGAGTGCGTGAACTCGATCCTCGCGCAGACGTTTCGTGATTTTGAAATCATCATCATGGACGACTGCTCGCCGGACGACACGCCGGCGGTGGCGCGCTCGTTCAACGACCCGCGCATCACGCACGTCCGTAACGAGCCGAACCTCGGCCACGTCCGCAATTACAACAAAGGCGTCAGTCTCGCCCGCGGCCGATACATCTGGCTCATCTCGGCCGACGACAGACTCAGCAGCCCGCGCGTGCTGGAGCGTTACGTCAACTGCCTCGAAGCGAACCCGCGCGTCGCCTACGCGTTCTGCCCGGCCATCGCGCTGGAGGATGGACGCGAAAACGGAATCGTGGACTGGTCGTCGTGGCCCGGCGCGACGGACCGCATCCTCGGCCCGGCCGAAGTGCTGCGACGCGCGGCGCATTGCTGCTCCGCGTGCTCGCCGACGGCGATGTATCGCCGTGATTTGCTTGCCGCCGTCGGCGGATACTTGGTGGATCTGCCGCGCACGAACGACTGGTTTTTTTGGGCGGCACTTTCACTCCGCCACGACGCGGCGTGGTTCGCCGAGCCGATGGTCTGCTACCGGCTGCACGCGGCGAACATGGAGAAGACGATGGAGCAGGAGCAGGCGGAAATTTTTCACGACGAGATGGTCTCGACGCGCTGGCGCATCAAGGCCGAGGCGGCCAAGGCCGGCGTGCCGGGCGTGCAGGCCGAGTTTCAACTGGGACTCGCGCTCATCTACACGTCGCTGCTCGTGCAGAAGCGGGTGAACGACTGGCCGCACGGCCGCACGTGGGCGGCCGTGGAGCAGGAGGTCCGCGCCAAGGCCGCGGGCGCGGACGAGGCGGCGGAAATTTTGCGGCTCATCCAGGCGCGGCTGCCGGCTGCGCTGGCCACGGGATGGTTGTCGGCCGGGCTGCGTCATCACGAGGCGGGGCGGTTGGCCGCGGCCGCCGCCGCGTTTCGCTCGGCCGCAGCCGGGCCGCGTTCGCTCAAGGCGCGCGCGTATCTTGCCGCGGTCCAACTCCAGCGCGCGTGCGGCTTCAACCTCGTCGCGTCGCTCAAAAACCTGCGGCGCCGGCTTCACCGCGCTCCGGCCCGCTGAACCGGTCGCGGCCACGCCGATGCGGATTCTGATGCTGATCAACTCGCTGCCGATGGGCGGGGCCGAGACGTTCTTCGTCCGGCTCGCGTGCGCGCTCGCGCCACGCCACGAGGTCCGCGTGCATCTGCCCGGCCTTCAGGACGCCGATCCCGCGCTGCTGCGCCGGCTCGCGGACGCGCGCGTCTCGGTGGACGTGCCGTGGTGGAGCCGGCCGGGAATTTATCGGTGGCTCTACCGGCTCTCGCTCGCGCTTCAGCGCGGCGGCAAAAAATGTTCGCTCGTGGATTCGCTCCGCGTCCGCTTCGTCCGCGCGCTGCACCGGCGGCACCGCTTCGACGCCGTCAACGCCCACCTCTGCTGGTCCGAGCGGCTCGCGTCCGACGCCTTCGCGCACGAACCGGTGCGCCTGGTCGGCAGCGACCACGGCGATTACCGCGCGTGGATGACGCCGGCCGTCGGCGATGGCTTCGCGCGCATCTTCGCGCGGAGCGACGCGCTGGTCTGCCCGTCGGAGGACAACCGCCGCGTCGCGGAAAAATTTCCGTGGCGGAAAAATTTCCGGCTGCACGTGGTGCCCTACGGCTTTGAACCCGGCGGGACGGCGGCCCCGCCGCGCGCCGCGTCGGACGCGATCGTGTTCGGCATGGTCGCGCGCGGCATCGCGGAAAAGGGCTGGGCCGAGGCGCTCGAAGCGTTTCGGATCGTGCGGCAGAAATGCGGCGCGCGCGTGCGGCTCGTGCTCGTCGGCGCGGGCGCGGCGCTGGACGAACTCAAGTCGCGCCTCGACGCCGAGACCGCCGCGGCCGTGGAGTTCGCCGGCTATCAGGCCGACCCCGCGCCCTTCATCGC
>JACQFS010000172.1 GCA_016199935.1 Verrucomicrobiota bacterium | reverse complement strand
CGTGACCGTCAAGCCGGGAAACTGGAGGGCGTAACTGGCGTTGCTGACGAAGACGGCGTTGTCCGTGGTGCCTGGCGCAGTGCCGCCCTGCCAACTGCCGCCGGTGGTGAAGAGGCCGCCATTGGTGTCGCTCCAGAAAAAATTGGCGGCGCGCGCGGCGGGCAGCGGCGCGAGGAGGAGGACGGCGGCGGCGAGCAGCCGCAGTGCGGGGAAAAAAACTTTGGGCGAGTTCATGATCGTGATGGTTCGGGTTGGTTCTGAGGTGCAGAACGGGTCCGCAATCCACGGACCGCACCGCATCTGAAGGTGGATTCGTCCGCGGCCCCGGGGTTCTTTCAACGAAGTGGAATTCTTTTCGCCCGGCTCCTTTCCGCCAATCGCCGCAAGGATTCGGGACGGATCACTTCCCCGCTTCGGCCGGCGCGAGCGCGCGGGCGCGGGCGGCGGCGAAGGCGGCCTCCGCGCGGGCGCGCCGGTCGGTTGGCGCGGCGGAGGCGGAAATCAATTTCGCCAGCCGCGCCCAGTGCCGCGCGTCATCGGGCGCGAGCCGCAAGGCGTCCGTCAGCGCGGGAAAAGTGTTTTTCGCGGCGAGCGTTTCGGCGAGCTGCGGCACCGTGACCGCCGCGCCCGGATGGATCGCGCGCGTCGCGCGGTCGGCAAAAAACCAGTCCGCCCATTCGAGGTAAAAGGCCGGCCCGCCGGCGCCGCGCAGTTCAGCGAGCAGCGCGTCGCGGTCGGGCGGATTCGCGCCGGCGAGTTGGCCGCGCTCGTCGAAGCGCTGGCGGCCGAGCGCCTCGGCGAGTTTCAAAATCGCCTCGGGCACCGGTGTCGGCGCGGTTGGTGGCGACCAGAGCGCGCCAGTGTCCGTCCGCGCGGCTCCCGGCCGCAGATCCCAGACGGCGAGGCCCAGTTCCGGGCTCGCGGTGGCCAGGCGAGCGCCGGGCAGCAGGGCGGAGCCGTTGATGAAGGTCAGGTGCCGCACCGGCTCGCCGAGCGGTTCGCCGTTGAAGGCGTCCCACACGCGCGCGGTGCGATCGAAGCCCACCGTCAGCACGCGCAATCCGTCCGCGGAAAACTCGCCGCGCAATGACTTGCCCACGTGCGCCAGCGGCGGCGCGAGCATCTGCCACGTGAAGCGGTCCGCGATCCGCGCGCCGTCGAGCGCGAGCAACAGCGCGCGCCCGCCGTCCGGACTCACGCGCGCGCCGACCAGCGAGTTCGTGCGCGAGCCCACCGGGATCGGCGGCGGCACCTCGGCCGTGCGCGGGTTGATGTCGTGCAGATGGCCGTCCACGGACGCCGCCAGCATCCGTGTGCCGTCGGGTGAAAAAATGAAATCCGCCAGCCCCATCGTGATCCCGAGATTCTCGCCGAGCGGCCGGCCGTCCTCCGAGCGAAACAAGCGCACCGCGCCGTTCATCCCCGCGACGCCGAACGCGCGGCCGTCGGGAGTGAAATGCGCGCCCAGCGCCGCCGGGGGTGACGTGATCGGCGCGGACACCGCGGTGCCCGTGCGCGCGTCGCGCACCTGCGTGAAGCCGCCGCCCGCCGCGAGCAGAAAATTTCCGTCCGCGGAAAATTCCACCTGCACCACCGGGCCGCGATTCGTGAACGGCCCGAGCACGCGTCCGCCGGTGGCCGCGTCCCACACGTCCACCACGCCGTCGCGGCGGCCGAGCGCGAAACGCGCGCCGTCGGGGCTGAACGCCGCCGTCTCGGGACTCGCCACCACGGCGATGGGATTGGCTCCAAAAAGTTCACCCGCGCGCGTGTCCCAGAGGCGCACGCGGCCATCGTCGTGGGCGGCGAGCAGTTTGGCGCCGTCGGCAGAAAGTTTGATGAGGTTCACCGCGCCGTGCTGCCGGCGCGGCGGGAACGCCGGGAGGAAAAATGTGCGCTGGCTCAACAGCGTGACCAGCTTCGTGGCGGCGGGCTGGTTGGTCGGCTGTTCGCGGAGCAGCTTCGCGAGGTGCGCGAGCGCGAGCGGGGTCTGGCCGGCGGCGAGTTCCTCGTCCAGCGCGCGCAGTTCCGTCGACAGCGGTGCGTCCGTCCGAACCCCAGACCCAACCGAAAGCGAAGGGACTCCCCGTGAACCGGCGTCCCGCGGCCGGTGGTTCCAGAAAAATTTCGCCGTGAAGCCGAGCGCCCCGAGCAGCACCGCGACGCCGCACATTTGAAGTGCGAACCGCGCGGTGCGCGCGCGATCGCGTCGTTGCTTCACCGATTGCCCGCGTTGCAGCCGCTCCAAGTCCGCGCGCAACGCCGCGCCGTCGCGGTAGCGATCCTTGGGTTCGCTCGCGCAACACTTGAGGATGATCTCGTTCAGCTCCAGCAGTTGCACGCGCTCGGGCGATTCGCCGAGCAGCGTGGGCACCTCGGGAAAATCCAGCCGGTCACGGCCGAACGCGGCCTCGTAAAGCACCTTGCCCAGCGCGTAGAGATCGGCGCTGGGCGTGCCCGGCCCCTCCGGCGGCAGGTAGCCCTCGGTGCCGACGAAGCTGCGCGTGGCTTCGAGGCCGGTGACGAGGCCGATGTCCGCGAGCTTCGGCTCGCCGGCGATGTAGATGATGTTCGACGGCTTGACGTCGCGATGCACGAGGCCGCTGCCGTGGAGATGTTCGAGCGCGGTGGCGAGGCTGATGCCGAGGCGCACGCAGTCGGCGGCGGGAAGTTGCGGCCGGCGGCGCAGCTCGGCGCGCAGCGTCTTGGGGGAATATTTTTCGGGATCAATCTGCTGGCCGGCGGTTTCGTCGTCGGCCAGCTCCATGACGTAGTAAAAAAATCCCGCCGCATCGTCGCGGCCGACGTGGAGGATGTCCACCTGGCTGTCGTGCCCGCGCGAGACCGGCTCGAATTTTTTCAGCCCGGCAAACTCGCGCTCGTAGGGCTTGTCGCGGTCGAAGCGCGAACGATGGACGACCTTCACCGCGCGCCACTGGCCGGTGACGCTGCGTGCAAGCCACACGTCGCCGTAGCTGCCCGTGCCGATGCGGCGGAGCAGCTCGTGATCGGGAATGCGCGGCGCGGGTGGTGAATTCATGGGGCGGAAGAACCACGAATGGACACGAATGAACACGAGTCTTCAGCCCGGTTCCATTCGCGTGCATTCGTGTTCATTCGTGGTTTCGGTTTCACGCTCTACAACGACGAGCCGTGCGGTTCAATGAGCGGCCCAGCCAGCAGACCGAGCCGCTGCCGGACCGCGCGGCGGAGTTTGCGGCGCAGGAAGCTCGTCTCCTCCTCGCGCGGCAGCTCGCGGGCGAGGCGGAAATTCACCGGCTTCGCGCACACGCGCACAAGCAGCCACGCGCAGAATTTCCGCGCCACCCGGCAGCGCCAGCATTCGCGCGCGGGCTTCATGTGGCCTGCGCCTCCAGCCGGCGCAGTTCCTTCTTCACCAACCCGCCGACGCGGTGCTTGGCGAGATACACCTGCGCCAGGCTCACGCCGAGCGTCTTGCGCACCTTGGTCACGGGCCATTCCTTGAGCACGTAGGCGTCGAAAATCTGGTAGTGCTTCGGGCTGACCTGCCGCTTCACGCGCGCGAGCGCGGCCCCAAGCAGATTTTTTTCCCATTCCTCGTCCCACACGGCTTCGAGGTCCGGCCCGTCGGGGTCGGCGAGGCGCGCGATGAAATCGGTCTCCGTCTTCGTGCCGTCTGGCGGCGGCTGTGCGACGGGGAGATGGCGCGCGCGTTTGCGAAACTGATCGCCGATGCGCCAGCGGGTGATCTGGAGCAGCCACGCCTTGAACGAACCCCTGGCCGGGTCGTAGTGGAAGTCGGGCATCTGCTTGGCCACGCTCACGAACGCCTCCTGCACCGCCTCCTCGGCCTCGGTCGCGTTCAGGCCCGCGCGCAATGCCACGCCGTAGATCAGCCGCCAGTAGGTGTCGAAAAAATCCTGCCACGAATCGCGGTCCTCCCAGTCGCGCAGCCGGCTCAACAGAGTCGCGCGCGTGGGCAGCAGCTCATCCGGTTCGGTCGGCGCACTGTTCATCGCTTCTAATGGGGTTCGTTCCGCACGGGTGGAATCTTTCAGAAAAGTGGCGGAGCGGCGAGGGTTCCGTAGCAGTCGAGGTAACGAGACTCTAATCGAGTCCGGAGTGCGGAATGAGAAGTCGGAGTCTCGTTACTCGACTGCTACGTCGGTTCAGCCCCGCGCCAGCTTGCGCCCGCGCCCCTTGCCGCCGCGTTTGCCGTAACTAACCGAGCCGCTGCGCGGCGCGGGTGAAGCGGTGTCGCCGGTGCTGCGCTTGAGTTCGTTGATCTGGTCGCGGAGCAGCGCGGCCTTCTCGAACTCCAGATTGTTCGCGGCCTCCAGCATTTCCTCCTCAAGCTGCCGGATGGTTTCGGTCACGTCGAAATTTCCGCCGGCGGTTTCGTTGAGAATCATCTCGGCGGCGTTGTGCGTGCTGCGGCCCATCGCGTCCTGGCTCAGGCTTTCCTCCACGGCGCGGGTGACGGAACGCGGCGTGATGTTGTGCTCCGTGTTGTAGGCGATCTGCTTCTCGCGGCGATACTTCGAGACGGCGAGAAATTTCTGGATGCTCTGCGTCATCACGTCGGCGTAGAGAATCACGCGGCCGTTCAGATGGCGCGCGGCGCGGCCGGCGGTCTGGATGAGGCTCGTGGCGCTGCGCAGGTAGCCTTCCTTGTCGGCATCGAGAATGGCGACGAGGGAGACTTCCGGCAGGTCGAGGCCCTCGCGCAGAAGGTTGATGCCCACGAGCACGTCGAACTCGCCCCGGCGCAGCGCGCGCAAAATCTCCACGCGCTCGATCGCATCAATCTCGCTGTGCAGGTAGCGGACGTTGATGCCCACGTCGCGGAGGTAATCGGTGAGTTCCTCGGCGGTGCGCTTGGTGAGCGTGGTCACGAGCACGCGCTCCTTTTTGTCCACGCGCTCGCGGGCTTCGTTGATGAGGTCGTCAATCTGCCCGCCGAGCGGCTTGATGATGATCTCGGGATCAATCAGCCCGGTCGGCCGCACGACCAGCTCGGCCACGCGGCCCTTGGAAAGTTCCAGCTCGTAAGTCTGCGGAGTGGCGCTCGCATAGACCGTCTGGTTCTGCATGCCCTTGAACTCCTCGAAGTTCAGCGGGCGATTGTCGAGCGCGCTGGGCAGGCGGAAACCGTGCTCGACGAGCACGTCCTTGCGCGAGCGGTCGCCGGCATACATCCCACCGACCTGCGGCACCGTCACGTGCGACTCGTCAATCACCAGCAGGTAATCCTTCGGGAAAAATTCCATCAACGTGCAGGGCTGCGAGCCGGGCGGACGGCCGGTGATGTGCCGCGAGTAATTCTCGATGCCGTGGCAAACGCCCATTTCCTCCAGCATCTCCAGATCGTATTCCGTGCGCATCTTGATGCGCTGCGCTTCAAGCAGCTTGCCGTGCTTCTCGAAATGCGCGATGCGCTCGCCGAGCTCCTCGCGGATGGTGAGGAGGGCGCGCTTGATCTTGTCGCCGGGCGTCACGAACTGCTTGCCGGGAAAGATCGTGCATGACTCGAACGCCCCCGTCTTCTCGCCCGTGAGCGGCTCGAAGCGCGTGAGCCGCTCCACGGTGTCGCCGAAGAACTCGATGCGCAACGCGTCCTCGGCGTAGGCGAGGTTCACCTCCACCGTGTCGCCGCGCACGCGGAACTGGCCGCGCTCGAAGGCGACATCGTTCCGCTGATATTGCATGTCCACGAGTTTCATCAGCAGATGGTCGCGCGACATTTCCTGCCCCACCTGCAGATGCACGAGCATCGCCTCGTAATCCGCGCGGCTGCCGATGCCGTAGATGCACGACACGCTCGCGACCACGATGACATCGCGTCGCGCGAAGAGGCTGCTCATGGTCGAGAGGCGCATCCGCTCGATCTCCTGGTTGATGCTCGAATCCTTCTCGATGAACGTGTCGGTGCGCGGGATGTAGGCCTCGGGCTGGTAGTAATCGAAGTAGCTGACGAAGTATTCGACGGCGTGGTGCGGGAAGAAGCTCTTGAACTCGGCGTAGAGCTGGGCGGCGAGCGTCTTGTTGTGCGAGAGCACGAGCACCGGGCGGTTCACGTTGCGGATGACATTCGCCATCGTGAAAGTTTTTCCCGAACCCGTGACGCCGAGGAGCACCTGATGTTTCGCGCCGGCCAGCAGGCCCTCCGTCAGCTTCGCAATCGCCTGCGGCTGGTCGCCGGCGGGCTGGTAGCTGGAAACAAGCTCGAACATTGGGCGCGAAGCTAGGAGCGGAGTGGAGAGGTGTCAACGGACACGGCGAAACTCACGCGCGCCCGAGCACGCGGCGGCAGTGGGCGAGCAGTTCATCCTCGCGGCCGGAGACGAGCCACTCCTCGACCTCGGCGAAAAGTTTCTTCGCCTCCGCCGTTCGACCGAGCGCGCCGTGGGTCCAGCAGAGATGCGATTTCAAAATCAGCATCATGCCGCGGATGAGGTCGTGATGTTGGAAGGGCGTCAGGCCGGCGAGCGCCGCCTCGAACTGCGGGTGCGCGGCGGGCAGATCGTTTTGCGCGACGGCGATGAGGCCGCGCACCCACGGCAGCCACGCTTTGGCCATGCCCGTGAGTTCCATCGCCTCGGCGCGGGCCAGTGCCTCGCGCGCGCCGGCCACGTCCTTGCGAAAACGCGCGCGGCGGTAGGCGAGGTCAATCCACACGACGGCCGTGTCGGGATGTTCGGCGGCGGATTGTTCGGAGAGCGCGGTGGATTGGTCGTGCGCCTTGCCGGTGTCGCAGATGCCCGCGAGGTGCGAGAGAAAAAGCCAGTGCGGCAGCTTCGGGTGGCGCTCGAATTTCATGAACTCAACCACGGCCTCGTCGAGACGGCCGAGGCCGGCGAGCGCGTGCGCGCGGTTGCGGGCGAGCTCGACTTCGCCGGGGCCGAACTTGACGAGCCGCTGGATGGTCTTGAGCCGCCCGATGAGCCGGAGCATTTCCTCCCAACGGTGCGCGACCTTGGCCTGGTTGAGCCGGGCGTAGTAGCGCGCGGGCAGTCCAAACCAGAACATCAGCGCGGGGACCAGCACCAGGCCGCCGGCCCCGACGATGGTGGACATCGTGCGATCGCGCCACAGGCCCCACGCGAGCAGCGCGG
>JACQFS010000022.1 GCA_016199935.1 Verrucomicrobiota bacterium | reverse complement strand
CAGCCCCTCCAGGGTTGATTGCGTTTTGATTCATTACCCGGCGTAGCCCCGACTTCGTCGCGGCAACGCCGGGCTGGATGATTAAATCCCTTCAGGATTTTTCTCTGCGCCTTTGCGCCTTTGCGTTAAAATCCGCGCGCATGTCAGACGACACACCCAAACTCCGCATGGCCCCCGAACCGCCGGAGCCGCCGGAGCACATCGCCAGGGTGCTCGAAAGCGAGCAGCGCAAGCTCGACATGCAGCGCGAGGATGAACTCGGCTTTTCCCTCGCGCCGTTCCGCGTCGGCTCGGTGCCGTATCTCAACGCCGTGCCGCTCACGCGCGGCCTCGAGGATCAGGTCGAGCTGCACACGCCCTCCAAGCTCGCCGAGTTGCTGCGCGACGGGAAGCTCGACGCCGCGCTGTTGAGCATCACGGAAGTCTTGTTCAACGACGGCTACGATGTGCTCGACGGCATCGGCATCGCGTCGCTGGGCGAGGTGTTCAGCGTGCTGCTCGCGCACAAGCAGCCGCTCGAAGCGATGCGCGAGGTGTGGGTGGACACCGCCTCCTGCACGAGCTTGAACCTGCTGCGCGTGCTGCTGGCCGAGCGCGGGTTGAAGCCGGAATTCAAGCCGCTGCCCGACTACGCGCTCGCACCCAAGCTCGACAACGTGCTGCTCATCGGCGACCGCGCCATCGAGTTCCAGCGCGCGCCGCATCAGCACCAGATTTGGGATCTGGGCGAGGCGTGGAACGAGCTGACGAAGCTGCCGTTCGTCTATGCCGTGTGGGTGCTGCGCCGCGACAAGGACACGAAGCCGCTGCGCCGCGTGTTGCGCGACGCGAAGGCGTTCGGACTCGACACGCTCGAACACCTCATCAGCAGCCGTCCCGAGTTCGACGCGGATTTCCGCCGCGACTACCTCGGCTGGCACATCCACTACCACCTGACCAACGACGAGAAGCGCGGCATCGCGAAGTTCATCGAACTGCTCCGCAAGCACGGCAACGGGCCGGTTTATGAACCGCACTATGTTTCCTGATTTCACCACGGAGACACGGAGGCACGGAGAACTTCTCTTTCTTGGTGCCTCCGTGTCTCCGTGGTAATCTTTTCTGGATGATTTACGATGCGGCCCTCGACACGTTGCTCCAGCAAGTCTGGGACGGCGCGCGCATCAATGCCGACGAGGCCCGCCGCCTTTACTCGGTGCCGCTGGAGGAACTCGGCGCGCTCGCCGACCGCCGCCGCCAGCTCCACCGCGGCGCGGCGCACGGCGGGCGCGGCGCGGACATCGTCACCTACATCGTGGACCGCAATGTCAACTACACGAACGTCTGCAATGTCTATTGCAAGTTCTGCGCGTTCTACCGGACGGAGAAGGACGCCGACAGCTACGTCATCACGCGCGAGGAGCTGGACAAAAAAATCGAGGAGACCCTCGCGCTCGGCGGCACGCAGATGCTCATGCAGGGTGGGCATCATCCCAAGCTCACCAAGCAGTGGTATCTCGACCTGCTCGCGCACGTGAAGGCGAAGTTTCCCGGCTTCAACATCCACGGCTTCAGCCCGAGCGAGTTCGTGGCCTTCGCGGAATTCTTCAACGAGCCGGTGGAGAAAATTTTGAAAGACTTCATCGCGGCCGGGCTCGGCAGCGTTCCCGGCGGCGGCGGGGAAATTCTCGTGGACCGCGTGCGCAACCGCATCGCCCCGCTCAAGGCGAACACCGCCGACTGGATGGGCGTGATGGACACCGCGCACGCGCTCGGACTGGCGAGCACGGCAACGATGATGTTCGGTCACGTCGAGACGGTGGATGAGCGCATTGAGCACCTTGAAGTGGTGCGCGCGCAGCAGGACAAGTCGCTCCAGCGCCTGATGGACGCCGGCAAACTCGAAACTCGAAACTCGAAACTCGAAACCTCCGCCGCCTTCGCCCGCGCGCTCGAAATTGGCGCGCTGAATGGCGGCGCGTTCACGGCGTTCATCGCGTGGACGTTTCAACCGGAGCACGCGGTGCTCAAGGCACCGACCGTCGGCGCGCACGAGTATCTCCGCACGCAGGCGCTCGCGCGCATCTACCTCGACAACATCCCGAGCATCCAAAGCTCGTGGGTCACGCAGGGCCAGGACATCGGGCAGATCGCGCTCAAGTATGGTGCGAACGATCTCGGCAGCATCATGATCGAGGAGAATGTGGTGAGCGCCGCCGGCACCACGCACCGCATGGGCGTGGCCGACATGAAGCGCCTCATCACCGACCTCGGCCACGAACCACGCCAGCGCGACAACTGGTATCGGCTGGTGAATTAGTCCGTGGTAGGAGCCGACGTAAGGAGGCTCTGACTTTCCTCCGACCTCTGACCTCTGACCTCTGAGTTTGAGCCTCCTTACGTCGGCTGCTACCACCTCAGACGAGCACCACCGCGCCGCACGCGCGCGGGCCGCTCTCACCGACGCGCATTCCGAACACCTGCGCGAACTGCGCGAGCGGCAGGCACGCCGGCACCGCGAGAATGTCGATCGTCCCGTCCT
>JACQFS010000021.1 GCA_016199935.1 Verrucomicrobiota bacterium | reverse complement strand
GACGAGATGCTAGCCAACGCGGCGACGTTCACCACGCCGCCGGTCACGATGGCGGCGCGCGCCACACTCATCACCACCTACACCACGAAGCTGGCCGCGCGCGCGAGCCGGGCGAAGCTGGACGTGATCGCCTTTAACGACGCGCGCGCCGCGCTGGAGGACGCGCTGGCGTTGCTCGGCAACTACGTCAACGGCGTGGCCAAGGGCGATGCTGGGAAGGTGGCGCAAAGCGGTTTCCCGTCCTACGTCACCGGGCACACGATCAC
The DNA here is from genome assembly GCA_016199935.1 of Verrucomicrobiota bacterium. Classification (GTDB taxonomy): domain Bacteria; phylum Verrucomicrobiota; class Verrucomicrobiia; order Limisphaerales; family JACQFS01; genus JACQFS01. The sequence goes on along the minus strand of JACQFS010000021.1, from coordinate 14,819 downwards.
CAATGCGGCACCCGCCGCGCCGGCGGATTTGCGGCTGCGGCCGGGGGACGTGAGCGGGAGCATCGTGGCGCGCTGCAAGCCCGACCGCCCGAACAGCACGAACGAGGTGCAGATTTGCACCGGCGACCCGAACGTGGAGGCGAACTGGCAGACGAAGGGGATTTTCCCCGGCGGCCGCGCGGAGTTGACGGGGCTGACGCCCGGCGCGGTGGTGTGGGTGCGCGTGCGCACGGTCGGCCCCAAAGGCGTGATGGGAAACTGGTGCGACCCGGCGGAAATCAGGGTGGTCTAGGGCAGGGATGAATTATGAATTATGAGGGATGAAATGCGGCCGGGCCGCCCTTCACCTTCATACCTCAAACCTCATACCTCATGACTTTCCAAGGCCATGTCCTTTGATCCAAATCTCCCCGCCAACGGTTCGCCGCTTTCCTCGGCGGAAATGCGCGCGCAGTTGAACGGCCTCGACCAGCGAATCACCACCATCCCGCAAGGCCCGCCGGGTCCGCAGGGACCGCCGGGCGATCCGGGCGGTCCGCCCGGTCCCCAGGGCGACCCCGGCCCAACCGGTCCCGTCGGCGCGGATGGCGCACAGGGTCCGCCCGGCAACGACGGCGCAAATGGTGCAAATGGCGCAAACGGAAGTGACGGCGCGCAAGGCCCGCCGGGCGAGGTGAGCAACACGCAGTTGAGCGACGGCCTCGCCGCCACGCTCGCCTCCGCCAACGCGAACAGTTCCGCGAACACCAACGCCGTGCCGACACTGGACACGCCCTTTGTCAATGACCCGGCGACGCTCGCGGACATGGAGTTGATGCGCGCGGCCTACAACGCACTGGTGCTGGCGCAGCGGCGGTGAGGGGCGGAGATGGTGGGGCGCGGGCCGGGTCAGAGGGTAGGAAGGATGTTTTCCAACTTGGGCATCAACACCGGCAAGTCGTGCTCGATGACCTGCCAGAGTTCGTCGTCGTCAATCTGGTCGTAGCCGTGAGTCACAATGCTTCTCATGCCGATGATGTCGCGCCAGGGCACGTCCGGGTGGCGCTCGCGCATTTCCACGGAAAGACGACGGGCGGCTTCTCCCATGACGACGATTTCATAGAGCACGGCGTCAAGGCGCATGGGAAGGGACGGAAGGCTGTCGCGGGTGGTGCCTTGGGCGTAGCCAAGAATCTTGCGGGCCGCCAGGAGCATGTCCTCGACCGACTGGCGGTCACGATTCGGCATAGAGGAGTTGGGCCTGGGCGAGGATGGCGGCGGCGCGGCCGTTGCCCCGGGGATGATCGAGCGCGCGGCGGTTGAGCAGGTCCACTTCCCGGTCGAGCATGTCTTCGAGTTCGTGTTTCATGCGGACGCGGTCCAGGAGACTCCAATGGGCGTCAGGCGTGTAGGTGGCAACCAGATCCAGGTCGCTGTCGGGGCGAAAATCGTCCCGGAGCGCGGAGCCGAAAACCTCCAGCCGGGCAATGCTCCATCGCCGGCAGAATTCCGCAATCCGCACGAGCGGCAGTTCGAGTTTGAGGTTGGGCGGTGCGGCAATCATGGCGGCGTTCTAGTTGAGAATCTGCGGAGAGTCTTCAACCCCACGGCGAATTTCATGGAGGCGGGCGCGCACGCGCTCGGCGGTTCCCGTCCACGGTTCGAGTTTTTCGGGATGGGCGGGCACTTCGTCGCGGCGGCGGAGAATCTCGGCCTGCACCTCGGGATGGAGGTAGTCGGGGCCGACCAGTTCGTCCTCGTGATCGAAAAGCCAGTCGAAGAAGCGGCGGCGCTCGTCGGGCTTGAGCTTCAAGACGGATTGTTCCAGTTGATCCACGCTCATGGGGAGAGGCTGGCAGGTTTGGGGAAAGCTTGCGAACAAAATTCCGGCGCACGCCCAACGCTTCGCGGGCGGCGGTGATTCATTCACCGCCCCGCCTTTCCTAAAAATCATCGGCAAGCTCGCCGTGCTTGTGCTCCGGGTTGGGAATCAGACGGCGGTTGCGCATGTCCACGACCCAGTCCAGATGCTCCAGCGGAATCTGCCCGATGACGTTCGGCAATGTGTCCGGCAGCGCAATCACCTCGAAGGTTCCGCGGCGTCCCTGAATCTCCAAATCCACCGGCGAATAAACCATCCGCTTCTCGCTCCGGTCCGACATCGTCCGCGAACTGATCTCGCTCGTGGCCCGCAACCCCAGCGCCTTGATGATCTTGGATTGCAGATAGAGGCGAGTGGCGCCGGTGTCCACCAGGGCTTCCGCCGAGACTTTGCGGGCCTTGCGCGCGGACTTGCGCCGGGCGGCATCGGCCACGTCGTCGTAGTTGGTGGCGGTGAAATGAATCGTGACTTTGCCCATGCGGCACAGTTTATCCCGGCGCGGCCTGAATTCAATCACTCCTTCTTCACCGCCGCCTTCACCTCGAGGTGCAGGTCGCGCAGTTGCCGCGCGCTGACGGCGCTGGGGCTTTCGGTCATCAGGCACACGCCCTTGGCCGTCTTCGGAAACGCAATCACGTCGCGGATGCTCGGCGTGTTGCAGAGGATGGCGATGAGGCGGTCGAAGCCGAGCGCGATGCCGCCGTGCGGGGGCGCGCCATACTTGAACGCCTCCAGCAGGTAGCCGAAGCGCAGTTGCGTCTCGTCGGGCGGAATCGCGAGGATGTCCTCGAAGATGGTCTTCTGCACGTCGGGCTGGTGGATGCGGATGGAGCCGCCGCCGAGTTCGACGCCGTTGACGACGATGTCGTAATGCTGCCCGCGCACTTTCTTCGGGTCGCTCTTGAGCAACGGGATGTCCTCGGCCACGGGCGCGGTGAACGGATGATGGCTCGAATACCAGCGGTTCATTTCCTTGTCGTAACTGAGCAGCGGAAATTCCACGACCCAGAGGAAATCAAAACGGTCGGCGGGGATGGTGAGCTTGCCCTGCGTCTTGAGAACATCGGCGCAGTAGAGGCGAATCTTGCCGAGGATTTCGCAGGCGTTGAGCCACTGGTCGGCGGCGAAAAGAATCAGGTCGCCTTCCTCAATGGCGAGCTTTGTCTTGAGCGCGGTCTTCTCCGCCTCGCTGAAGAATTTCACGATGGGCGATTTCCATTCGCCATTCTCGACCTTGATGTAGGCGAGCCCCTTCGCGCCAAAGCTCTTGGCGTATTCGGTCATCGTCTCAATCTGGCCCTGCGTCGCGCCGGCGAGACCTTTCGCATTCATCGCCTTCACCTCGCCACCGCTGGCGACTGCGCCGGAGAAAACTTTGAACGTGCTCGCGCGGAAGTCCTCGGTGAAGTCCACAAGCTCCATGCCGAAGCGCGTGTCAGGCTTGTCAATGCCCCAGCGGTTGAGCGCCTCCTCGAAGCTGATGCGCTTGAAGGGCGTGGGCACGTCCACGTTGAGCGCCGTCTTCCACACGCGCTTGAGCAGGCCCTCGATGAGCGCGTAGAGGTCCTCGCGCTCGATGAAGCTCATCTCGACGTCAATCTGCGTGAACTCCGGCTGGCGGTCCGCGCGCAAGTCCTCGTCGCGATAGCAGCGCGCGAGTTGGAAATAACGCTCGACGCCCGCGACCATGAGGATCTGCTTGAACTGCTGCGGCGATTGCGGCAGCGCGTAGAACGTCCCCGGCTCGCGGCGGTTCGGCACGAGAAACTCGCGCGCGCCCTCGGGCGTGGATTTGAAAAGCGTGGGCGTCTCGACTTCGAGGAAACCCTGCTCATCCATGAACACGCGCGTGGCGGTCGCCACTTTGCTCCGCAGCTTGAGATTGCGCGCCATCTCCGGTCGGCGCAAATCGAGGTAGCGATACTGGAGACGAATCTCCTCATTCACTTTGCTCGCGACCTCGGGGTCGTCCACCGGGAACGGCAGCACGGCGGCGTGGTTGAGCACGGTGAGTTCCTTCACGAGCACTTCGATCTGGCCGGTGGGAATCTTGTCGTTGTTCGTGCCAGCCGGACGCGCGCGCACTTTGCCGATGATTTCAATCACCGACTCGCTGTGCAGGTGCGTGGCGGTGTCGAAAACTTCCTTCGCGAGATCGGCGGGGTCGAACACCGTCTGCGTGCGCCCCTCGCGGTCGCGGAGGTCAATGAAGAGCACGCCGCCGAGGTCGCGGCGCGAGTGGACCCAGCCGGCGAGAGTGACCGTCTGCCCGGCGTGTTCCGCGCGGAGTTCGTTGCAGTGATGCGTGCGTTTCATGTCGATTTTTAGAGGGCGGAGATTGGCGGGAGCGCGGCGGGTTTCAAAGGAGATTTTTTTGGCGAAGGAGCCGTAGTCCTTTGCTCGTTCCTCCGTCATGTTCCTAAGTCGGCGAAGAATAATCCTTCCCTCTCAGAGGCCACCGTGGTTGTCAACAGGAGGCAGCAGATCGCAAACAAGATTCCCTATCGTTCGGCCGATGGACAGAGGGTAATCCAGACGAAATCCGTAGCAGAGCTAGTGGATGAAGCGAACTCGATAACGCCTGTCGCGAACGACTGCGGTGTATTCCAACCGAAAATACTTCGGAACACCGAATAGCTTTCGGAAAAAGCCTGCCTTGTAGCCTTTGATGCTCAGATTAAATTGATTGGCCAAAGGCAAAACAGTTTCAGCCTCCGAATTGGTTTGCAGAATAAATTGACGTTCCGTGTAATCTTTTGAATCGCCTAGTTTGAACTTCAACTCGCACGTTAAGTCTCCGATGTGTTGTTGCGCCATTTGATGAGGCGCAAACGTTTTCCGGGAGCAAAATATCCTCGGATTATGCAAGTAGATGACGGTGTCCGATGTGTTTGTGAATTTTACCAGCGCGGCCGGGCACGAAACGTTGTCGACCTTAACGGCGTGAGGGGCAACTGAAACATCTAAACCCGAGACCGTGCGAACGCGGCGCCGCGTATAAATGAAAAGAACGACCGGCCAAAGCACGCCTGTGAAAATGGTGGAAACGTTGGTCGGAATGTCATTGGCCTTAAGCCATTCCCAAATCTGAAGCAGTTTGTTCATCAAATTGAAACGTTAAGATTCCAAAATGGTCGGGACGGTGAGATTTGAACTCACGACCTCTTGCACCCCAAGCAAGCGCGCTACCAAGCTACGCTACGTCCCGACCAAGTGTGCCGCGCCCGGAGGCGAAGCGTGCTCGATAGTAGGAACGAGCGTCTTGAATTCAACCATTTTGTCGGTAAATGAAGCGCCGCCGAAGTAGGGCAGGCAGCTTGCCTGCCGGTTCGCCAGGCATCCTGCCCGGCGAAGTTCCGTCGCACGATTGAGTCTCGTGAACACGGCGCAGGATGCTCCGCGAACCGGCAGGCTGGAAGCCTGCCCTACACGAAACGCCCTTCGCGCAGTTCGCGCGAAGGGCGTCCACGGTCAACTCGCCCGGACCCGCCGGAACTTTCTCAGCCGACGCTGGCGAGTTCCTCGTTGGTCATGGCGTTGACGATCTTGAACTGCTCGGCGTGCAGCGCCGGCTCGGGGCGGAGCGTGAATTTGCCGAAGTATTTTTTCTCCATCTCAATGAGGAGCTTCTCGTCCTCCTTGCGCAGGCGTTCGTAAACGCCGGGGTTGACGACGATGCGGAGCTGGAAGTCGCTCTCGTCACGGCCGCGCTTGCGCATGATCTCGCCGATCTTGCGCTGGATTTCCACGCTCATGGTCACGGTGCTCTTCACGCGGCCGCGGCCCTTGCAATACGGGCAGTCGTCATAGACGGCCGAGTGGACGCTCTCGCTGTGGCGCTGGCGGGTCATCTCCATCAGGCCGAGCGGCGAGATGGGGAGGATGTGCGTCTTGGCGCGGTCGCGGCGGAGGCCGTCGCGGACGCGGTTGTAAACCTGTTGCTGGTCCTTGCGGGAGCGCATGTCGATGAAGTCGAGCACGATGAGGCCGCCCATGTTGCGCAGGCGGAGCTGGCGGCAGATTTCCTCGGCGGCCTCGAGGTTGACCTTGTAGATGGTGGCGTCCTGATCCTTGCCGCCCTTGTGCTTGCCGGTGTTCACGTCAATCGCGACGAGCGCCTCGGTCTCGTCGATGACGAGGTAGCCACCGCCCTTGAGCATGACCTGGCGGGCGAAGGCGCTCTCGAGCTGCTTGGTGATGTTGAAGCGGTCGAAGACGTGCTGGGGTTCGTTGTAGAACTTCACCTTGCCGATGCTGCGCTTGGAGATCTTGGCGATCATCTCCTGCACGCGCTCGAAGTGCTTCGAGTCGTCAATGATGATCCGGTCCACGTCCTCAGTGAGGAAGTCGCGCACGGTGCGCTCGACGAGATCGGGTTCCTCGAAGACGCACGTGGCGAGCGGTTGCTTGGCGGTGCGATCCTGGATGAGCTTCCACTCTTCGAGAAGAAGCGCGAGGTCGCGGACGAAATACCGCGCCTGCTGGCCCTGGCCGGCGGTGCGGATGATGACGCCCATGCCGTCGGGAATGCTGAGGGCGCGGACGATTTTCTTGAGGCGATGCCGTTCCTCCTGGCTCTCGATCCGGGCAACGCGAGGTGGCACGTAACGCGCGGCCCCTTGGTGCCGATGGGGCCCTTGGTGACCTGCACGATGATTTCGCTGCCGGTCGGATAAACGCGCGGGATGTCCTTCTGCGTGACCTTGGGTTTCTCGCGGCGACGGCCGCCGTCGCCGCGGTCCACGAACTCGACGGAGCTGTCGAGGTTGGTCGGCACGATGTCCCAGTAATGGAGGAACGCATTCTTCTCGAAGCCGATGTCCACGAAGGCGGCCTTGAGGCCGTCCTCAAGATTTTTGACGCGGCCCTTGAAGATGCTGCCGACGAGCCGCTCCTGGTTGGTGCGCTCGATGGTGAAATCCTCGAGGCGGCCCTGTTCGAGAATCGCGACGCGGGTCTCGAGCGACTCGGCGTTGATGATGACGTCCTTGTCGGACTTCTTCTTGGGGCGGACGAGGCGCGCGACGCGCTGGATGATCTTGTTGGTGACGTGCTTGATGGCACCGAGCAATCCGGGCTGGCGCGGCGGATCGAGATTGGGCGGGGCACCCCCGCCGCCACCGGCTTCCTCGGCGCTCTCGGCCTGTTGCACGTCGGCGTTGGGCGCGCGGAAACCGCCCGCCTCCTTTTCCGCCACGTCGGCCTCGGCGTCGGTGACGGCCTCGGGCGGGAGTCCGGCGGCGACGTTTTCGGCGCGTTGGATTTCCTTTTCGTGGCGGTGGCCGAAGACGGTTTCGTCGCCGGGCTTTTCACCGGTGACGGCGGCGCGGGCGTCGGCGGCGGCCTTGTCGTGTTTGGGTTGGCTGATGCCGCCGCTGGGGCGGAAGCGCGGGCCGCCGCGACGGCGGCGGTTGAAGTTATTTCCCTGGCTCATAGGTCAGTAGTATCTACGGTGCAGATGCACATTTTGGAGGATGCCGGCGGCGACGAGCGAGCACAGCACTGAAGATCCGCCGTAACTTAACAGCGGCAGTGGAATGCCCGTCACCGGCATCAATCGGATGTTCATTCCGATGTTCACGAACACATGGCTGAACAGGAGCGTCACGACGCCCACGGCCAGCAGTTTGCCCAGGCGGTCACGCGCCTGGCCGGCCACCCGAAGGCCGCAAAATAAAACCACGGTGTAAAGACCGATCACGGTCAGGCTGCCCACGAAACCCGTCTCCTCCGCGATCACGGAGAAAATGAAGTCGTTGTGGGCCACGGCCCGCGGCAGGTAACCGAGTGCGTTTTGCGTTCCCTGCCGCCAGCCTTTGCCCATCAGTCCACCCGAACCGACGGAGATCAGCGCCTGCTCGACGTTGTAAGTGTGCTTGCGTTGTTCGACGCGAGCCGCGCGCTGCTCCTCCTCCGTGGCGTTGGGAGGAGCGAAATCCAATCCGAAATAAACCTGGAGCCGCCGTTTCTGATACGACTCCAGCTTGATGAACTGCCATTTTTCCGAAGCAAAAAGAATGTCGCCGAGCACGAGCGAGATCACGACCGTCGCGCCGAACACCACGCGCCAGAGGTAGCGCGGCGGCACGCCCGCGACGAACAGCATCACCAGCGCGATCGGGAAAAGCGTGAGCGCCGAGCCGAGGTCCGGCTCCTTGAGGATGAGGATGAACGGCAGCGCCGCGAGCCCGAGCGCCGTGAAGAAAAGTTTCGGCTGCCGCAACTCATCCACCGGCCGGCTCAGGAAATGCGACAGCAGGAAAATCAGCGAGAGCTTCGCAAACTCGGACGGTTGCAGGCTGAACGGCCCGAGATCAATCCACCGCCGCGCGCCGAAGCGCATCGAGCCGATGTGCGGGATCAGCACGAGCACGAGCAGCAGCGTCGTCGCCCAGTAAAACACGAGCGACCAGCGGCTGAGTGTGTGGTAATCCACCAGCACGATGCACGTCGCCGCGCCGAGTCCGACGGCGAACCAGATGAGCTGCCGGATCCACGGCTGGTTGAGCAACGGCAGCACGCGCACCGTGTCGCTCGCCATCGTGGCGCTGTAAACGAACGCCACGCCGATGAGCATGAGCGCGCCGAGCGCGACCAGCATCAGCCAGTCGAGCCGCGACTCGCGGGGATTCAATGAGAGCGTGTCGCTCATCGCCCCACCTCCGCCAACTGCCCGCCGCGCGGACGCACCGGGCGCTGCTCGAATTTCTGGATCGCCTCGTAAATCTGCCGCGCAATCGGCGCGCACGTCGTGCCGCCAGAGCCGCCGCTCTCGATCATCACCGTCACGACATAGACGTGCTTCTCCATCGGCGCGAAAGAGACGAACCACGTGTTCCAATCCGTCACGTGATTGTGCGTGTCCTGCACCTGCGCGGTGCCGGTCTTGCCGCCGATGCGCACGCCGGGCAGCGCGGCGCGGCCGTTCGGGTGAAACGCGCGGTAGGCCGACGCCTCCGGATCCTCGACGTCGCCATACATCGCGTCGCGCATGATATCGAGGCTGCGCTGGCTCACGTGCAGCTCGTCGCGCAAACGCCCGGCGGGGAGGAGTTGCGGCCGTTGCTGCACCTGATCCTCCTGCGGCTCGATGCGCTCGACGATGCGCGGCCAGAAAACTTTTCCGCCGTTGGCAATCGCGGCGGTCATCACCGCCATCTGCATCGGCGTCACGCTCAACTCGCCCTGGCCGATGCTCACGTTCGCCACGTCGCCGGGCGCGTGTCCGCCGGAGCGGCGCTTGTAGTATGCGGGCGTCGGCAGCAGCCCGGCGGACTCGGAATAAAGCGGGAGCTTCGTGGGTTCGCCGAGATGCAGGCGCGCACCCAGCTCGGTGATGCGCTCCAACCCGACCCGCAGGCCCTGGTGGACGAAGTAGGCGTTCGAGGACTTGATGAACGCTTTTTTGAAATTGAAATCGCCCGCCCCGGCGGTGTCCTTGATCGTGTGACCGGTCACGACGTAACGCCCCTCGCCGTGAAAAATTTCCTTCGGGTCCAGTCCCGCTTCGAGCGCGGCCAGACCCGTGATGATCTTGAAGGTCGAGCCGGGCGAGTAGGTCGCCTTCACCGCGCGGTTCAGCATCGGCTTGAGGTGCTCGTCGCTCAACTGCTCCCACACGCCCGTGGAGAATCCGCCGACCGACTGGTTGAGGTCGTAGGTCGGCGCGGACGCGAGCGCGAACACGTCGCCGTTGTTCGCGTCCATCACGATGGCCGAGCCGCGCGTGTTCGCGCCGTTGCCGGCGAGGGCGCGCTCGACGTCGGCCTGCAACGCGGCATCGAGCGTCAGCACGATGTTGCGGCCCGGCTCCGGCTCGCCCCAGTTGAACTCGCCCTGGCGGTAGCCGAAATTATTCACGAGCAGCGCGCGCCGGCCGGCCACGCCGCGCAACGGATCGTCGAACGCCGCCTCGATCCCGACCTGCCCGCGGAAGTCCGGGAGGCGGTAGTTGAAATCCGTGTCCTCATCCTCGCCCGAACTGTCGTCGCGCTGGAGAAAGCCGAGCACGTGCGCGGCGACGGACTTGCGCGGGTAATACCGCACCGCCTGCGTCTCCAGCGCGAGGCCGGGCGCGGCGACGGATTTTTCCTGGAAGACCGCGATCTGCTCCATGCTCAGGCCGGCGGTGAGCGTCATCGGCAGCGCGCGGCGTTTTTCGTAATGCGTCGCGAGCTTCGCCGCGTCGAGCTGCAACGGCTCGCCGGTGAGCCGCGACACCTGCTTCACGATGTCGTCCACCGCGAGGTAGCGCGCGGCGAGGTTCAGCTCGTTCTGCTGCTGCGTGCTCAGGCGCACGGCCGGCGTCTTCGCGCCCGGACTGACCGCGCCGGCGGCGAGCTGCCGCTGGAGGAGGTCGTCGTATTTTTTCCGGAAGCTCGGGCGGAGGTCGTTGAGGTAGAGGTTGACGTTGTAGCTCGCGCGGTTCTCCGCGAGCACGATGCCGTTGCGGTCGAGAATTTTTCCGCGGATCGCCGGCACGCGGATGGTGCGGAAGGATTGTGAGTTGAGCCGCTCGACGTAGCGGCGCGACGCGATGACCTGATGAAACCAAAGCCCGCCCGCCAGCAGCAGCAGGCCGCCGAGCACGCCGAGCGCGAGCACGCGCAGGCGTGTGTCGCTCTTTTTAAGTTGGTCAACGACGAGCATCAGGTCAGCGGCGGTTGCGGACGATCTCGCGGTCCTCGCGGAAGGAGGGCGCCGCCAGTTCGCGGTAGCCGAACGTGTGGTCGAGCCAGTTGAAAAATTTCACGAACGCCGGCGTGAGCGCGCCGCACGCGAGGGTCATCACCAGCCATTGCCAGAGCGAACCCCAACCGATGAGCGGCGACGCGCCGGTGCTCAGCAGCACCAGCAGCGTGCCCAGCGGCACCGCCGCGCCGGCACCGAGGCCGAGGAGATATTGCGCGTAAGCCTGCTCGCGCATGATGAGCTCGCGGAAATGATTCACGACGAAGCCGACCGCGAACAGCGGCAGCACGCTCACGCCGAGCGGATTGGCGGAGAGCGCGTCGAACCACAATCCGCCGAGCACCGCGACGGCGGTGATCGTGGGCATCTCGGCGAAGAGCGCCGCGTAAACGACGAGCGCGGGCAGCACGTCCACCTGCGTCGCGAGCCAGCGGCGCGGCCAGTTGAACGTCGCCTCCAGCCACACGGCGAAGTAGGCGACGACCAGGAGAGCGATGAGTTGGAGGTGCTTCATGCGCGGCAAATCCGAAATCCGAAATCCGAAATCCGAAACAAATCCGAATCACCAAAATCCAAATGAAATCCGACCGCGCCACATTTGAGCATTCGAGCTTGGTGCTTGTTTCGGATTTCGAGATTCGGATTTCGGGTTTTCACGTTCATGGCAACACCACCCACACGTCCTCGAGTTGGTTGTAGTTCACCGTGAGCCGCACGCGCGCCTCGGTGTAGAGGCCGTAGCCGACGGAGTGCAGGTCCACGATTTCGCCGATGGTGATGTTTCGCGGAAAAATTCCGCCAATGCCGCTGGTCACGACGCGGTTGCCCGGCTTGATGGTGCTGGCCTTCGCGAGATACGTGAGGTCCACGATGGACGCATCGAGAGCGCTCGCGCTCGGTTGCACGACGCCGTGATCCTTCGTCTCCGAAACAATCGCCGCCACGCGGCAGTTCGGATCACCGACGAGCAACACGTCCGCGTGCGTGACGCCGACGCTGCCGGTGCGGCCGACGAGTCCCGCGGGCGTAATGACGGCGAGATTCGGCGTGAGGCCATCGCGGCTGCCGAGGTCAATCCGCACCGTGCGCCACCAGTTCGCCGGGTCGCGGCCGATGACGCGTGCGAGTTTGTATTTGCCGGGTGAGAATGGCCGCCAGCCGACGTAAGTGCGGAGCCGGTCGTTCTCCTGGCGCAACGCTTCCGCCTCGGTCGCGCGAAGGTGAAGCTCGGCATTTTCCTTTTTCAGCCGGTTGAGTTCGCCGATCAAAACGCTGCGCGGCACCACGGCATCGCCCGTGCGCTGGGCGGCCGGGGGCGCGGAACTGGCGAGGCCAAACAGCGGCAGGAAGAGGCTGCTGAGGGCGAGTTTGAGCCGCGCCGAGGTCTCGCGCGGGATGCTCAGCGCGGTCAGCACGAGCACCAGCACGATGCTGGCGGCAATAATTTGCGGCTTTCTAAACATTCGTCATCACACCGATGACGAACGCCCGGAGGAAATCAAATCAATGGCCCGAAGGCCGTGGTCAGGTCTTGCTCGAGGAGGCCACGCGCTTCAGGAACGCAAGTTCCTGCAACACGCGCCCGGTCCCTTCGGCCACGGCGCTCAACGGATCGTCGGCGACGTGGACCGGCAGGCCGGTCTCCTTGGAGACGAGCTTTTCAATGCCGCGCAGGAGTGCGCCGCCCCCCGCCATCACGATCCCGCGGTCCACCAGGTCCGCGGAAAGTTCGGGCGGGCAGCGTTCGAGGGTCAGACGGACGGATTCGAGGATGCTGGAAAGCGGTTCCTTGAGGGCCTCACGAATTTCCTCGGAGCGGATGGTGAGCGTTTTGGGCAAACCAGCGCTGAGGTCGCGGCCTTTCGCAGGTGCCGCCGCCAATGTCCACGATCATGTTGCCCGCCGGTTCGTGCACGGGCAGTCCAACCCCGATGGCCGAAGCCATGGGCTGCTCGATGAGGTAAACCTCGCGCGCGCCGGCATGAGTGGCGGAGTCCTTGACGGCCCGCCGTTCCACTTCCGTGATGCCCGAAGGCACCGCGACCACAACGCGCGGTGCAATGAGTTTTCGGTGGTGCACCTTCTGGATGAAATGACGGAGCATCGCCTCGGTGATTTCAAAATCAGCGATGACGCCGTCCTTCATGGGCCTGATGGCCACGATGTTTCCAGGGGTGCGGCCAAGCATCCGCTTGGCTTCTTCGCCCACGGCCAGCACGTTGGTAGTGCCGGCCTGGATGGCGACCACGGAGGGTTCCCGAAGCACAATGCCCTTGTCACGAACGTAGACGAGGGAATTTGCGGTCCCCAAGTCTATGCCAATGTCGTTCGAAAAAAGGCCTTTAAGCTGCGCGAACATGAATGTGCCTAACGAGCGGCGACGGTAAAGTTTGCGACGGACGCGGGTCAAGTGATTAGTCCCCAAACTTGGAAACCGCCGCGCGCGCGGGATGTTCAACCTCCGCCGGGCCGGAGGCCGGCGCTCCGATCCGCCGCCGACCGGGTCAAATCTTCCGCCCCGCCACTCGCGCCCGCGGCGAGCGGCGCAGGCCGTTCTGGAACCACAGCCGCCACACCATCAGCAACGCCTCGCGCACGATCTTCTTGCTCATCTTGCTCGTGCCCACGAAGCGGTCGGTGAAGATGATCGGCACCTCGGCGACCTTGTGGCCGGTGCGCCAGAGCTTGTGCGTCAGCTCAATCTGGAAGCTGTAGCCGTTGCTCCGCACGGCCTCGAGATCGAGCGCCTCCAGCGCGCGGCGGCGGAAACATTTGAACCCGCCCGTCGGGTCGCTCACCGGCATCCCCGTGATGATCCGCACGTAACGCGCCGCGCCCGTGCTCAGGAGCAGACGCTTCAGCGGCCAGTTGATGACGCGGATGCCGTTGCAGTAGCGCGAGCCGATGACGAGGTCCGCGTTCTCCTTTTCCGCCGCGTCGAGAAATTTCGGGATGTCATTCGGATCGTGGGAAAAGTCGCCGTCCATCTCGAAGATGAAATCGTAGCCGTGCGCGATGGCCCACTTGAACCCGGCGATGTAGGCACGGCCGAGGCCGTTCTTCTCTTCGCGGTGCAGCACATGAATCTGCGGATGCTTCGCGGCGAGTTCGTCCGCGATTTTGCCGGTGCCATCGGGCGAGTTGTCATCCACCACGAGCAAATCCACGGACACGGGCAGCGCGAGGACCGCGCGCGCGATGTTCGGCAGATTCTCGCGCTCGTTGTAAGTGGGGACGATGACCAGCGTCTTGCCCATGCGATGTTGCGGGCGAAGAAAGCAGGGGCGCGAGTCGGTTACAAGTTTGAAAAGCGCCGACGGAGCGCGGGCCGTCCCGGCACGCAGCGCGTGAGAGGTTCAATGGCGATGGGATTCTCCAAACCGCTACGCATTGTCGTGGCCGCTGCGAGCCGGGACGGCTCGCGCTCCGCCCCCGCGCTCACTTCGTCAGCAGCCACGCGAGCAGGTGGTTGAAGTCCGCCTCGGAAATCAGCTCGCCGACATTTCCGGGCATCAAGCTCAACGTGCTCTCGGTGCGCGTCGCGATTTCCGCCTTCGACACCGTCCGCTCCTGCCCCGTTGCCTCGGCAATCACCAGCGTGTTTCCGCCATCGCGCCGAAACACACCGGCCACCACCGAGTCATCCTTCAGCGTCAGCATCACCACGCGGAACGCCGGGTCCACCGAGCGGTTCGGGTCGAGGATGTCCTCGCACAAGCGCTCCGCGCCGCGATTCTTCGCGCCATCGAGCTGCGGTCCGATCACGCCGCCCTGCGTGCCGATGCGGTGGCACACGGCGCAGTTGGCCGTGAAAATTTTCTCGCCCAGCTCCGCCTTCGCCGCGCCGCTACGTCGCGCAACGTCGAATGCCTTCAGCCGCGTCGCGATGAGCGCGTCGAGTTCCGCGCCGGCCGGCGGGAGCGATTTCGTCAACTCGGCGACGCGCGCGTTGAGCGTCGCATCATTCAACGCGATGAGCTTCTGCGCGACCGACGGCGCGGCGAGCAGGCGCGGCGGCGCGAGGTCGCACAACTGCGCCGCGCCCTCGCGCGTGGAGGCGATGGCCTCGGCCAGCCGCAGTTGCAGCCGCGTGGGCGCGGTCTTGAACGCGCCCGCGAGCGCGCTGCCCTGTTTCGGAAAACGGCTGATGGTGGCGACAAGCTTGAGCTGCGTCGCCTCGGAAATTCCTTCGCGTGCGAGGTGCGGCACGAGCATCGCGGCATGGCCGTTCAGGCGGAAGTTGCCCACGAGATCCGCGGCGGCGGTG
>JACQFS010000171.1 GCA_016199935.1 Verrucomicrobiota bacterium | reverse complement strand
TCACCCTCGGCCTCCCGCGCGGCCACGACGGCGTGACCGGCGCACCCGGCGCGAATGGCAACGCCGGCGGGACGGGCACTCAGGGCGAGAAAGGCGACAAGGGTGATCCCGGCGAGGTGACCGCGACGCAGTTGAGCGACGGCCTCGCCGCCACGCTTGCGTCCGCCGCCGCGAACAGTTCGGCCAACACGAACGGGGTGCCGACGCTGGACACGCCCTTCACCAACGACCCACCCACGCTCGCGGACATGGAGTTGATGCGCACCGCGTATAACGCGCTCGTGCTCGCGCAGCGGAGATGACGGTAGCGCAGACTGGCAGTCTGCCGTGTCACGGATTGGCAATCCGCGGACGCCGGTTTCGCCGGCCGCCAGCCGACTGCCAGTCGGCGACACCGCAGGTTGGCAACCTGCGCTACGCGGAGGCTCGCGCTCAGGCGGTGAACGGCCCTCACCCCGGCCCTCTCCCATCCGATGGGAGAGGGTGACGCGAAGCGGCGGGTGAGGGGTGGAACTCGTCGCGCGACGACGAGTAGCGCCGCGCCCACACTTCCGGAGCGGTTTTCCAAATCAGAGGGCAAAGGCGCTTGACAGTTAGTGCTTCACGCAGAAAATCGCCGCCGATCAACTCCACGCCACCGCAATTCTCTCCGAACCGAGCCGCGTCACGAGCGCCACTTTCAACTGACCTGTCACGCCCATGTTGCTGACCGAATGTGCCGAGCTCGCCGTCCCCGCCACGGGCGGCCGGCGAACCGTGATCATCGGCGGGGGCACCGTGGGGCTCTACGCCGCGCGCGAGCTCGTCAAGCGCGGGCAGGAGGTGGTGGTGATCGAGTGCGGCGGACAGGCGTTGGGAAATTTTGCGCCGGAAAGTTTCGCTTCAGTCGGCAAACCCCATGACGGCATCCGCCTCGGCCGCGCCCGCAATCTGGGTGGGACCTCGAATCTTTGGGGCGGTCAACTGGTGGAATTTCAGCCCGTTGATTTTGCCGGGCGGGACTGGGTTCCGGATTCAAAGTGGCCGGTCACCTACGCCGAGGTGGCGGCCCATTATGAGCGCACTTACGCGAACCTCGGGATTCCCCGCGAGTTTTTGGACGACCGCCAGGTCTTCAAGCACGCGGGCGGCGCGACGACGGATTTCACGGAAGGGTTGGAGCTGTTCCTGACGCGGTGGTTGAAGGTGCCCAGCCTCTCGGTCGCTTACGCGGAAGAAATCCGTTCGCACGAAAAGTTCAAGGTGCTGTTGAACCACACCGTGGTGGGGTTCGCCGGGGCCAACGGTGCGATCACCGCCATCCGGATCGTTGACCATGCCGGCAAGGAGCATTTGATCGGGGGCGACGAATTCATCCTCGCGGCGGGAACGATCGAGATTGCCCGACTGCTCCTACACGCCGCCGCCACGCCGAGTTGGGATTGCCCGTGGCGCAACAACGAAAATGTCGGCGCCTACTTTCAGGATCATCTGGTGGGCCGCGTCGCCGCGCTCGAGGTGCTCGACCGGCGGCGGTTCTTCAACACCTTCTCGACCATCGTCTGGTCCGGGCACAAGTTTCAGCCGAAAATCCGGCTCACGGACCAGACGCTGCAAAGTTCCCGGATCATGAACATCCAGGCGATGATGTCGTTCGAGAGTTCCATCAGCGAAAACCTGGTCTATCTCAAGCAGTTCGTGAAAGCGGCGCTCTACAGCCGCAAGTTTTCCGGCCTCGGCGATCTCTTCCGAAACCTCCGGGCCTGTGGCGCGCACCTGTTGCCGCTGATGTGGAAATACGTCGTGCAGAATCGCATCTTCGTTCCGGGCACCTCCAAAATTTCGCTCAACATCCAGGGCGAACAGACCCCGCTCAAGGCGAGCCGCATTTCCATTGATCCCGCGGTGAAGGATGCCGACGGCCTGCCCAAGGCGATTCTCGACTGGCGCGTCGGCAGTGAGGAGATCGCTTCCATCAGGGAGTTCACGCTCCACTGCGATCGCGCGCTGCGCGCCGCCGGCCTCGCCCGGCTCCACCTCGCCGATTGGCTGATGAATCTGGAACCGAAATTTGCGGCCACGCTGCACGACAACTATCACCAGTCCGGCGGCGCCCGCATGGGCGAAACGGAAAAGGACGGCGTCGTGGATCGCGACCTTCGGGTTTTCGGCACCACGAATCTGTATGTGATTGGCGCCGCTTCGTTCCGCACCACCAGCAACGCGAACGTCACCTTCACGGCGCTGGCGTTGGTGACGCGTCTGGTGGATCGATTGACTTCCGGGCGCGGCGGTAGTTTCTCAAGCCGGTAGCCGCGGAGCGCGGCCTTCAGGCCGCTTCGGGGTCCGACGGCGTGGCGGATACGATTGGTCCGTGGCGTCCGAACGTTGAAGCGGCGTAAACGCCGCGCTCCGGCCCGGTCGCGTTCGCGGGCAGCAATCGGGATGCGCCCAACGCCGGCCGACAGGGAACAACAGCCTTACCGGCGTCACCCGCCTCCCTTTCTTATAGTGAAAAAATTGTTGAACGTTTTTCCGACACCTTGTCAAAGTGCCGGAACTCGCTTCCGGCCGGACTCGCAACTTGGCGGGACCGTCGGCGGAAGCGTTCATCGGGAACGGCAATGATCAAAGTCCAGAACCTGACCAAACATTTCGGAACGAAGGCGGCCGTGGACGGCGTTTCGTTCAGCGTCGAGCGCGGGGAAGTGCTCGGCTTCCTCGGGCCCAACGGCGCGGGCAAGTCCACCACCATGCGCATGATCACCGGCTTCATCCCGCCGACCAGCGGGACGGTGCAGGTGGGCAGCTTCAACATGCTCGAGCAGCCGCTCGAGGCGAAACGCATCATCGGCTACCTGCCGGAGAGCGCGCCGCTTTACTCGGACATGACGGTGTGGGGCTTTCTGAATTTCGCCGCCGAGTTGCGCGGCATCCAGGGCGACGATCGGAAGAAGGCCGTGAATCGCGCCATCGAGATGTGCTTCCTCGAAGCGGTGATTCACCAGAGCATCGAGACGCTCTCGAAGGGCTACCGGCACCGCACGTGTTTTGCGCAGGCCATCATTCACGACCCGGACGTGCTCATCATGGACGAGCCGACCGACGGCCTCGACCCGAACCAGAAGCACGAGATGCGTTCGCTCATCAAGCGGATGGGCGAAAAGAAGGCCATCATTTTCTCCACGCACATTCTCGAAGAAGTGGACGCGGCGTGCACGCGCGCGATCATCATTGATCGCGGCCGCATCGTGGCGAACGGCACGCCGGCGGAACTCAAGGCGCGCTCGGAGTTTGCCGGCGCGGTGTTCATGCGCATCAAAGGGCTGTCGGCGCAGGCGGTGACGGATAATTTGAAAAAGCTGTCCGCGACCAAACGCGTGGCGGTGCTCGGCAACGACGGCGATGGCATCGCGGCGCGCGTCTTTCCGCGGAACCCCGGCAGCGCCGATCTCGCGCGCGAAGTCGGCATCATGCTCGGGCAGAACAATTGGAAGCCGGACGAACTGCACTCGGAAGA
The DNA here is from genome assembly GCA_016199935.1 of Verrucomicrobiota bacterium. Taxonomy (GTDB): domain Bacteria; phylum Verrucomicrobiota; class Verrucomicrobiia; order Limisphaerales; family JACQFS01; genus JACQFS01. The sequence continues at coordinate 36,120 of JACQFS010000171.1, read as the reverse complement.
GGGCCGGCTGGACGACGTGTTCCGCAGCATCACCTGGTCGGACACCGCGAAGGAGAAGGGGGAGAAAACGAAATGAACGCCTGGGCCAACATCAAGACCATCACCAAACGCGAGCTGTCGGCTTACTTCACGTCGCCGGTGGCGTATGTGTTCATCGTCATCTTCCTGCTGCTGAGCGGATTCTTCACGTTCATGATCGGCGGGTTCTTCGAGCGCGGCGAGGCGTCGTTGCGCGACTCGTTCTTCGTGTGGCATCCGTGGTTCTACCTGTTCCTCGTGCCGGCGGTCGGCATGAGGCTGTGGTCGGAGGAGCGGCGGCTCGGCACGCTGGAGTTCCTGCTCACCATGCCCATCACGCCGTGGCAGGCCATCGTCGGGAAATTTCTTGCGTCGTGGCTGTTCCTCGCCATCGGGCTCGTGCTGTCGTTCCCGGTGTGGCTCACGGTCAACTACCTCGGCCACCCGGACAACGGCGTGATCTTCGCCGGCTACGTCGGCAGCCTGCTGCTCGGCGGTTCATATCTCGCGCTCACGTGCATCACCTCCGCGCTCACGCGCAACCAGGTCGTCAGCTTCATCCTCTCGGTGGTGATCTGCCTGTTCCTCATCCTCGCGGGCTGGCCGCCGGTCACGAACTTCCTCACGCGCGTGCTGCCCGGCTCGGCGGGGCTGGTGGATTTCGTCACGTCGTTCAGCGTCGTGACGCACTTCGAGAGTTTCCAACGCGGCGTGCTCGACTCGCGCAGCGTCATCTTTTTCCTGTCCGTCATCGGCTTCTCGCTGTTCACCACGGGCGTGGTGATCCGCAGCCTGCGCAGCAACTGAGACTCAGATTGAAACGACCAATGGAAACGAACCGACGCGACCCGATGAGACACGGATTTCACGGATTGGCACGGATGAAATCCGGCTCCGTGCCAATCCGTGCAATCCGTGTCATGTCTGCTTCGGCTCCGTGTTCATTCGTGTCCATTCGTGGTTGAAGGATTCGCCATGGCCCAAAACAAAAAACTCGAAACGCTCCTCTACTCCGGCCTCGGCGTGCTCGGCGTCGCCGTCGTGCTCGTCGCGTTGAACTTCATCCTCGGTCTCGCCAAGACGCGCGTGGACCTGACCGCGGAGAAGCTTTACACGCTCACGCCCGGCACCAAGGCCATCCTCAAGAAGCTCGATACGCCGGTGAAAATCCGCCTCTACTACACGCAGAGCGAGGCGATGATGCCCGTGCCGCTCAAGACTTATGCGATGCGCGTCGAGGATTTGCTCGGCGAATACAAGCAACTCGCGAAGGGCAATCTTGAAATCGAAAAGTTCGACCCGCAGCCGGACTCGGACGCCGAGGACTCGGCGAACCTCGACGGCGTCGAGGGCCAGACGCTCCAGAACGGCGAGAAGATTTATCTCGGACTGAGCATCAGTTGTCTCGACCAGAAGGTCGCCGTGCCGTTCCTCTCGCCCGACCGCGAGCGCCTGCTCGAATACGATCTCTCCCGCGCCATCGCCAGCATCGCGCGGCCGGAAAAGCCGGTCATCGGCGTGATGTCCTCGCTGCCCGTGTTCGGCCAGCCGGCGAATCCGATGATGATGCGCATGGGCCAGCCCGGCGGCGGCCAGCCCGCGTGGATTTTTATCGGCGAACTCAAGCGCGACTTCACGGTGAAACAGGTCGAAGCGACGGCGGAGAAAATTGACGACGACATCAAGGTGCTCGTCGTGGTGCATCCGAAAAATCTCGCCGAGTCCGCGCAGTTCGCGATTGACCAGTTCGTGCTGCGCGGCGGCAAGCTCGTCGCATTTCTCGACCCGATGTCCACCGTGGACAGCCAGGGGCAGAACCCGATGATGGGCATGCAGGGCCCGAGCGCGTCGTCGCTCGGCAAACTCACCGAGGCGTGGGGCATCCAGTTCGACACGACCAAGGTCGTGGCCGACATGAATTTCAAGAGCCGCATCTTCCGCGGCGAAGCCGACCGTCCGCAGGTCGCGCCCGCCGTCCTTTCGCTCACCGAGCAGGGCGTGGACAAGGACGACGTGACGACGCAGCAGATTGACAGCCTCACGCTCTGGTTCGCCGGCGCATTCACCGGCACGCCGGCGGAGGGCCTGAAGCAAACCGTGCTGCTCAAATCCACCACCGACTCGATGCTGGCCGACGCGTTCATGGCGCAGATGTCCGGCGAACAGATCGCGAAGGACTTCAAACCCTCCGGCAAGGAGTATCCGCTCGCGATCCGGCTCGCGGGAAAATTCAAGACCGCGTTCCCGAACGGCAAGCCCGAGTCCAAACCCGCCGAGGGCGAGAAGCCGGAGGAAAAGAAACCCGAGGCGAAGAAAGACGACGCGCTCAAGGTCTCGAAGCAGGACGGCATGGTCGTGCTCGTCGGCGATTCCGATGTGCTCTACGACCGTTACGGTGCGGAGGTGCAGAATTTCATGGGCCAGCAGATCGTCCAGATGCGCAACGGCAACCTGCCGTTCGTGCAGGCGCTCATCGAGCACGCGTCCGGCGACAGCGACCTCATCAACGTCCGCAGCCGCGCGACGATGACGCGGCCGTTCACGCTCGTGCGCCAGATGGAGGCGCAGGCGGAGGACCGCTTCCGCGGCAAGATCGCCGAGTTGGAAAAGAGTCTTCAGGAAACTCAAACGCGGCTGAATGAACTTCAGCGCAACAAGGAGAAGGGCCAGCGCTTCGTCCTCTCGCCCGAGCAGAAGGCGGAGATCGAAAAATTCCGCAAGCAGGAGGCCACGGCCAAGCAGGAGATCAAACTTCTCAACCGCGAACTCCATCGCGACATGGAGTCGCTCCAGACGAAGCTCAAGCTCATCAACATTTTCGTCATGCCCGCCGTCGTGATCTTCGCGGGCCTCGCCGTTTTCGTCCTCAAGCGCAATCGCACCGCCGCCAAATGAACCGCAAACAGTTTCTCGTCGTCCTCGTGCTCGTCCTCGTCCTCGGCGGGGCCGGCCTGCTCTTGCTCCGAAAGCACACGGCCTCCTACTCGCAATCCGGCGGCAGCCTCGGCGGCAAGGTGCTCGGCGAGTTCGACGTGAACGCCGTCGCGCAGATCACGATCAAGCAATCCGCCGGCGAGGTGAACCTCGCGAAGCAGGGCGACCAGTGGCGCGTGCGCGAGCGGTCCGATTATCCCGCGAACTTTGCCGACCTCAGCGAGTCGCTCCGGCAGCTCGCCGACCTCAAGTTTGTGCAGCACGAAACCGTCGGCGCGTCGTTTCTCCCGCGTCTCGAACTCACCGCGCCGGGGCAGGGGACCAATGGCGCGAGCGGCACGCTCGTCGAGTTGAAGGACAAGGACGGCAAGCTCCTGAAGTCGGTGCTGCTGGGGAAAAAGAATTTCAAGAAGTCCGCGCGCGACGACGGCATGGGCGGCGAGGGCTTCGCCAACGGCCGCTACGTGATGGCCAACGGCGACCCGAAGCAGATCGGCCTCGTCTCCGACGCGCTCGCGAAGCTGGAGGCGAAGCCTGAGAACTGGATCGCCAAGGATTTCCTCAAGCTCGAAGGCATCCGCTCCGTCGCCATCGTCACCGCGAACGAGACGAACTGGTCGCGCCTCAGCCGCACCAACGCCGCGGCGACCGAGTGGGTTCTGGAAAACGCGAAGCCCGGCGAGAAGCTCGACCAGAACAAGGTCAGCGGCCTCGGCAGCTTCCTGGGCTTCGGCGGCTTCAACGACGTGAAGCCGCTCCCGAAGGACTTGAAGGAACTCGGCCTCGACAAACCGCGCGTCGTGACCGTCGAGACGTTCGACAATTTCAAATACCAGTTCAAGATCGGCGGCCAGACGAACGACGAGAACCTCAACGTGCAGCTCGCCGTCAGCGCCAACCTTCCGAAGGAGCGCGCCGCCGCCAAGGACGAGAAACCCGAGGACAAGGCGAAACTCGACAAGGAGTTCAAAGAGAAGCAGTCGAAGCTCAACGAGAAGCTGGCGACGGAGAAAGCGCTCGAAGGCTGGGTCTTCGTCGTCAGCAAATGGAACCTCGAAGCCGTGCTCAAGGACCGCCCGGAACTCCTCGAAGATAAGAAAGAGGAGAAGAAGGAAGACGCGAAGCCAGACGAGAAGAAACCTGACGACGCGAAGTGACCCGTTCGGTGTCCACCCTTCAGGGTGTCAGGTTGCGCGGACGCGCTAAAGCGTGGACTCCAAACAGCGCCCCTCCTACCGCTGGTAAATCGGCAGGAAGTGGTTCTTCACCGCGAGGCTCAGGATCGCCAGGCTCGTCGCGTAAATTTTCCCCGTCCCGTATTCCTGCCCCTGCAAACCCTGCCACGCGCCGTCGTCAAGCTGCTCCTGCGTCAGGTTGTCCTCCACGCGCCGACGCGCCTCCACCGCGTATTCGCCGCCGCGCTGGAACATCGCCTGCGCGTAATAATACGTGCCGTAGTAATACCAGCGGTTGCTCGGCTCCGGCGGATGCGTCATCAGCCAGTTCGCCGCCGCGCGCACCTCCATCGAGTCGTGTTTGCCGCACACCACCATCGCGAGCATCCCCGCGCCCGTCATCGCGAACTCCGGGTGCTGCCCCGGCTGATACGAGAAGCCGCCCTGTTCCGTCGCGCTGCCGCCGCGCCGGCGGTCGTCGTCGTTCGAGTAGCTGTTTTTCAAATACCCCACCGCGCGGTCAATCGCCTCCTTCGGCACGTCGAGGCCCGCGTTTTTTCCCGAGCGCAGCGCCATGATCTGCCACACCGAGAGCGAGAGGTCCGCGTCCGCCGACTCGGGCTTGTAACGCCACGCGCCCTCGTGCCGCGGGTCGCGCTTGCGGACACGCTGTGAGCGCAGGATGAGATCCACCGCCTTCTTCGCGCGGTCGCGCACCAACCGGTCCTGCGTCTTGTCGAAGCCCATGCCGAGCATCTCGGTCAGCGCCAGCGTCGCGATGCCGTGGCCATACATGTTCGAGTTGTCCGTGTGCCCGAGGTAGCCGTCGGGGTCCTGCCGGTCGGGCCGGAGCAGAAAATCCAGCGCGCGCTTGAAGGTGTCGCCTTCGCGCGTCTTGTCGCCCGGCAGATGACCGGCGGCGGCGAACGCCAGCACGCCGAGCGACGTCAACGCCGTCGAGTGCAGTTCGGGGTTTCCCTTTTCGGGATCAAAAAACGAACCGTCCTTTTCCTGCCGCGTGATCAGGTAGGAAATGCCGCGCGCAATGGCGCGATCGGCCGGATCGGCGGACGCGGGCTTCTTCTGCGCGAACAACCGCGCGGAGGGCAGGGCGGCACCCGTCACGAAAAGCCGGAGCACCGTGCGGCGTGAAATCACGGGATAGCCCTTGTGCTGACGGTGCGGTGCCACTGCGCTCACGGCTTGGCCGCGCGCGCCTTGTCGGCGATCACGCGGAAGTAGGTTTCCACCATCGCGCGATACTCGCCGCTCACGCTCTCGCGGCTGCCCTCGAGAAGTTGCGACGCCATCTGCGGCGGCAGCTTGCCCCACTGGCCGGCGGCACCGGCTGGCAGGTTCGGGAGCGCGCCCGCCGCGTCGGCCTTCGTCGTGTAGAAACTGTCCGCGCCCGTGCCCGGTGTCTCGCGCAACTTCTCGTCGGTGCGGTCTTTCTTCTGCTGGTCCTTCGCCTGCGCCATCATCGAGTCCATCTGCTGCTGCGACGCGGACTGCTGACTTTGCTGCGATTGCTGCGACGGCTTGCCCTGCTGCTGTTGCTGCTGGTTCTTCGCCGCGTCGAGGCGGTCGAGCGCGCGGGCGAGCTGTTGCGCGTTCGGGTCCTTGTTGTCGCCGGGCTTCTGGTCCTGCTGGCCCGAAGGTTTCTGCGCCATCGCCTCGGCGGCACCTTCACCGAGCGCGGCCTTGAGCATCGCGGCGGAAGTTTCGATGGCCCGCTGCGCCTCCTGCACCGGTTCCTTCACGGCGGCGGAGTTCGGCGCGTTCGCGACCTCCTTCTGAACCGGCGGCAGCGTCTCGGCGGAAAGTTTCTGCACGCCATCGGCGAGCTTCTGCACGGGGTTCGGCTGGTCGGGCTGGATGCGCTGTTCGTGCCGCATCGCGCGCTGCAACGCCTCCGCGGCGTCGTCCACCTCGCCGTTCACGGTGGTCTGCTGCTGCGCGGACTGCGCGAGATTCTTCGCCGGCTCGGATTTCTTCTGCTCCTCGTTCGCCGCGTCGGTGCGGACCTTGGCGGAAAGATTCTTCTCGTCCATCGCGGCCTGCTGCAACTCGCCCGCCGCCATCTTCACCGCGTTCTTCGCGATGGAACTCAGCTCGCGCTGCATCGGCTGGCTCTGCTTCAACTCCTCCTCGAGCTTCTTCATCTGCTCGTCCTGGGACATCTTCGACAACTCCGCGAGCAGCTCCGCCTGCTTGTCGCGCGCGTCCATCTGCTCCTTGAGGCCCATCTCGGCCTCGGCCTGGCGCAGGTCCGCGCGCGTCAACTCGCTCTGGCCCATCTCGGCATTTTTGAAATGCTTCGCGAGTTGCTTGAGCGTGTCGGCGGTCTTCTTCTGCTGGTCGGCGGCGGCGGTGAGGCTGTCCTTCGCCTCGGCCTTCGGCGCGGCGGCGGCTTCGCGGAGAAAATCATCCGCCTTGCGCGGCGGCTCGCGCAGCATCGCGGAGGCATCGTCGGCATCGCGCGCCTTGTCGCGGCCCTCCTTCGTGGCGAGGCTCTGCTGGTTCGCCTCGCGCCGCAGCGCGTCGCGCAATTCCTCCACCGCCTTCACGAACTCGCTCTGCTCCGCGCTCAACTTCGCGTTCTCCGTCTTCGCCTTCGCCTCTTCCTGCGCCGCCATCGCTGCTTCCTGTTCGCGGGTCTGCTTCTCCATCGCCTCGGCGACTTTCGCGAGCGACTCCATCTGCTCGCTCAGCTTCGGCGCGTTCTGCGCCACGGCTTCGCGCGCGGCGTTGAGGGCGTTCTGGATTTTGGCGGCGGCGCGCGAAAGCTCGGCGAGCAGCGCCTCAAATTTCTCCGGCATGGGGCGGTCGTGCGACGGCGTCTTCGAACGTTCCGTCATCTCGCCCGCGATCTCGCGCACGAGCGGGCCGTGCGAAACTTCCTCGAGGTGCGCCGGTCCCTCGGGCGGCACGCCTGCCTGGCGCAACGCCGCGGGCGCGGCCTGCATCACACCCTCGGCCCAGCGCCAGTCGCGCGGGCGTGCGGTGACGGCCACGGGCACAAACGGCTCCCACCGCTCCTGCTCCGCGAGCGCGCGGACGCTCCCGATGATTTCCTGAAACTGGTGACTCGCCTCAAGCGCACGCAACGAGGTGAAAAGTTCCTTCACCGTGGCGGCGCCGGTCGCCGGGTCTGTCGCGTCGCGTTGCGGCGCCGGCGCGGACTGCATCATCTGCGACGCCTTCGCGAGATCGGCGACGAAGCCCGAGTCCGCATCGGGCCGCACTTCCTCCAACTCGGCCCGGAAGCGAAGTTCCTGCGCGAGGCCGCGCCACAGGTCGCGCGCCTCGGTGCGGCGGACCGTGTCGGCATCCTTGCTCCGCGCAAGCGAGTCGAGCTTGCGCTGCAAATCATCCAGCCGCGTCAGCGTGGCGGAGTTCGCCTTGTTGAGCGACGCGCGCACGCGGTCGGCGCGGACGGAGGTTTCATTCTTCAAGTTCGACAACTCGCGCGCCGCGCCATCCACGACCTTCTGAATGTTCGCCAGCGGCACGGGCGCGGGCGCGCGTTGGCGGCCTTTGACTTCGGGCGGGACGAGCGCCTCGCGTTGCTTCGCGAAGGTGTCGCGCATCCGGCGGGCCTGGCTCGCGAAGTTGCCGGGCAGGTTCGGCTCCATCGCCTTCAACATCGGCTCGATGCTCTTGAGCTCGGCGGCGATGGCGGTCTTGCGCCGTTCGATCTCGCCCGCCGCGCCGGCGGTCTGCGGATTGAGTCGGGCCGCGCGTTCCCCGAGCCGCGTGAGGCTCGTCTGCGTGTCGCGCAATTTCTCAAAGGCCACGTCCGCCTCCTCCGCGCCGAGCAGGTCGCGGAAGGTGGCCTCGGCGGGCCACGCGAGATCGTGGATGCGTCGGAGTGATTTCAACGTGCGCTCCATGTCCGGCGCGGGCGCGTCCTTGTCGGCGCTGCCGAAATTTGCGTCCGCCGACAAGAGCGCGCGGATTTGCGCGAGCGCCTGCCCGGCGAGCGCGAGGTCGGCGGCTTCGCGGCCGGGGCGGACCATGCGCGTGGCGATTTTCAAATCGAGCCACGCCTTGTCCGCGACGGCGGGAAGTTGCGCGAGCGATTGGCGGAGCAACTCGGGCGCGCGCTTGTTGCCCTGTGGCGTGTCGAGATCGCGCACGGCCTGCGCCAGCGCGGTCACGCTCTTGAGCAGGCGGCGGCGCGCGTCGAGCGCCTTGAGGCGGTTCGCGTCGAAGCCGGTCGCGGTGATGAGCACCTGCACGGGGAGCGATTCGCTGCGGTTGCCCTTGATGTCCACGGCGGCGAGTTTGGTGGAAACCTGGTCGCCCGCGCGCAGGCCGTGCTCGAAAAGATTCCACGCGCGTGCGACAGCGAACTCGGCGTTCGTCGGCGTGCCGAGCAGAATCTCCTGCCACGCGTTGGTGTTGACCTTCACCAGTTGCAGCACGCTCGCGAGACCGAAGTCGTCCTTCGCCGAGCCGCGGATTTCGATCACGTCATCCGCGGCGGCGATGAGGTTCTCCTTCGGCTGCGTCAACTCGACCTGCGGCACGAGGTCCGGCTGCGGGCGCAGTTCGTATTCGGAGCCGAACTTGTTCTCGAAACCCGTGTCACACGCGACGAGGTAAACGCGATAAATGCCTGCCGCGGTAAGAGGCACGCGGGCGGTAAGGCGGTGGCCCGCGCCGACGTTCAGCGGGATGAGCGGCTGGTTGCCGGCGATGTTCAGGCGCAACTCCGCGCGCTTCACTGGCTGGTCCACGTCGAGCGCGAGGTCCACGAGCGTGCCTTCGAGCGCGACGAGGTCGCCGTTGTTTTCCGTCACCGTCTTCGCGGCGAGCTTCGTGTATTCGGGATAGGAAAACTTTTTCTCAAACGTCAGCACCTGCGGGCGCGGGCGCGAGTCCACGCGGAAACGGCGCGTCTGCGCGTCACCGGCGCGCACGCGGAATTCCATCCGCCCATCCTCGACCGGCAGCGCGGCGGCGAACTGGTTCTCGCTGCCCGACGGCGCCATCGCCACGCGCTCGGGCCGGCGGCCGGCGCGGAAAAATTCCAGCGTCACGTCCTTCGGCGCGCCACCGGCGACGGCCACGTTCACGGTGAGCGTGTCGCCGCGCGGGACGAGTTCACCGGGCGCGGGCGTGAGCACGGCGATGCGGAAGGTGGAGACGCGTTCGAGGTCGAGCATCGGCGCGGCGGCGCGGAGGAGGAGCTGCGGAAACTGAAGCCGCTCGACCGAGAGCAGCGCGAAGCATACCACCGCGACCACCGGCGCGGCGATGAGCCAGACGCGGATGAGCTTGCGCGGCAGCACGGCGGCGGGCTTCACCTCGCGCAGGTGCGCGGCGGCGGACTGCTGCACGAGCGAGCGGAAGACGGGCGAATCCCAGCGGCTTTCCTTTTCGCCGAGTTCGATGGCCGAGAGCAGTTCCTCGCGCAGCTTCGGCTCGGCGCGCTCGATGACGCGGGCGAGCGTGTGCCGGTCGGGCGCGTGGAGGAGGTAACGCCCGCCGAGCAGCCAGAACAAAACCACCGTCGCCGCGTAGGCGCCGAGCGTGAGCGCGATGCGGAGCCAGTCGGGCATCACCACGAGGCGGTCGAGGAGCGCGAGCGCGATGAGGCTGCCGACGCCGACGACGAGGATGGCGCACAACCCGCGCAAGAGGACGAGCCGGCGCCAGCGGTGACCGAGGGCGGTCAGCTTCGCGGCAATGGCGGGGTCGAGCGTGGCTGGCATCGCGTTTTAAGTAGCAGAAACGCGGCGGCTTGCCAGCGCATTTGTGTGGCTCGATGTGGAACGCGCTTGCCGGATGCGAGCGGTTGCCTTAAAAACGGCATCACCAACCGGAACCATTCCACCGAGCACGCGATGAACCTTCATCCTCTCTCGCTCCGCCATCTGGGCGCTATGGTTTTCCTTTGCCTGCTCGTTGACACGACGCTGTGGATCAGAGTGGCATTCGCCCAGGCCATCAACCCCACGTTGCTGACCACCTTTTCCAATCCCATCCCCACGACCAACGACCTATTCGGCACGTCAGTGGCGGCGGTGGGAGCCGACGGTGTGCTCGTTGGTGCGCCAAATGACAGTTCGATCGTGTACAACGCTGGCGCGGCCTTTCTGTTCAGCACTGACGGCACATTCTTGACAACCTTCTCGAAGGCAACTCCGGCGGCCAACGATCAATTCGGCTGCTCGGTAGCTGCAATCGGGACCGACCGCGTGCTCGTTGGTTCTCAATATGACAGCGCGGGCGCGTTGAACGCTGGCGCGGCTTATCTGTTCAGCACCGATGGCACATTGCTGACCACATTCCTCAAGCCTAACCCGGTGGGCTTAGATCAATTTGGTTGCTCGGTGGCCGCGCTGGGTAACGACCGCGTGCTCGTAGGCGCACTGAATGCCGGGGGTCACGGGGCGGCTTATCTTTTCACCACCAACGGAACTTTGTTGTCCACCATCACGAACCCCTTCCACGTGCCATCTGAGTGGTTCGGCTGCTCGGTGGCGGCACTAGGTAGCGATCGCATCATCATCGGCGCGGCCCATAACAGCGACATCAGTTCTTTTAACGGGGCAGCGTATCTGCTCAGCACCAACGGTGCGCTGCTGGTCGCCTTCGTTAAGCCCGGCCCGACGCTTGGTGCCCATTTCGGTGCCTCGGTGGCCGCGTTGGGGAGTGACCGTGTGCTCATTTGCGCGCCTCGGGACAGCACGGACGGGTTGGTCGCCGGCGCAGCCTACCTGTTCAGAACAAACGGATTGTTTCTGACCAACTTCTCCAAAGTCACGACGGGTCTCACAGAAAGCGCCTTCGGGTATTCGGTTGCTTCGGTGGGGAGCAACCGAGTGCTTATTGGCTCGGTCGGGGCCATCACAGGGTCAACGACGGCAGGCGCCGCACATCTGTTCAGCACCAACGGGACACTGCTGGCCACCTTCATTGAGCCGAGCCCGGCGGCATTAGACTCTTTCGGCTGCTCGGTGGCGGCGGTGGGAACGGACCGCGTGCTGATTGGCGCGGCTGGTAGCACCATACGTGTGACAAATTATGCGGGCGCGGCCTACTTGTTCAGCTATGAGATTCCATATCCGCCGCTGAGCATCGCGCGCATCGATACCAACTTTTGGGTTAGGTGGATCACCGACGAGACGAGCTTGGTCTTGCAGCAAACCGGCCCGCTCGCCGCCCCGACCGTGTGGAGTGACACAGCGGAAGTCGTTTCCACAAACGGCTTCACGAACATGGTCCTCCAAGCCATCCCCACCGCCGTGAACAACCGCTACTTCCGCCTGCGTAGGCCGTAGTGCCGGGCCGCATCGCCCACGGTTCACGGAAGCAATTTCCCCACAAGCCCGCTCAGCGTCTTGCCGTCGGCGCGGCCGGCGGCTTTGGCGGTGGCGGCTTTCATCACCGCGCCCATGTCCTTCTTGCTGGTCGCGCCGGTCTCGGCAATGGCGGCGCGGACGAGGGCTTCGAGTTCCTCGGGCGTGAGTTGCTTCGGCAGGAAGGTTTCGAGGACGGCGAGTTCCTTCTGCTCGATGGCGGCGAGGTCGGCGCGGTTGCCCTGCGTGTATTGCGCGATGGAGTCGCGGCGCTTCTTCACCTCCTTCTGGATGACGGCGAGCACGTCGGCGTCGGGCAGCACGTCCACCTTTTTCTCAATCGCCACGTAGCCGATGGCGGACTTGAGCAGCCGCAGTGCGCCGAGGCGGTCGGCGTCCTTGGCGAGCATGGCGGCTTTGATCTGGGAGCTGATTTCGTCGGCGAGGGGCATGGGTTGGATAAGGAGTAAGGAGTGATGCGTAAGGCGGAGCGGGATGTCGCCGACCCGTTGCCGCTATTTCAAATGGCGGAGGGCGTCGCGGACTTGCGCGGCTTTCTCGTAGTCCTCGTTCTGCACGGCGTCGGCGAGGGCGCGTTCGAGTTTCTCGCGCTCGCTCAACGGGCGCTTGTTGACGAGTTCGTCGTGCCACGCCTCGAGCGAGGCGAGTTCGCCGCTGTGGCCGGTCAGATCGTCGCGGCCCTGCTCGCGGTAGAAGGCGCGGATGCTCTCGAGGCCAGTCTCGATGGCCGCGAGCGCGGTGTCGTGATTCTTCGCCTCGAGTTCCATCGTGGCCCGGGCGCGCGTCTGGAGCATGAGGAGTTGCGGGAGGAAATGTTTCATCGGCGCGACAAGTTCCTCGTGTTCGGCGTGCTCGGTGGCGAAGTTGAGCGCCTCGATGTTGCGCGTCGTGTCGCGCAGCACGCCCTCGAAATCCTCGAGCTGGAAGAAGCAGATGTAGCGGTGATGAAACTGGATCGCCTCCTGGTGCAGCTTCGCGAGGTCGTCGTCGGTGAGCATGAAGTCGTCGCCCTTCTTCGTGGACTGCGCGCGGAAATGGTCGAACAGCGACGGATGCCCGAAGGGCCGCTTGCCGTCGGGGCGGCCGTCGGCGTTGAGTTGCATGAGGCCGAGGTCAATGCGGAGCTGGATTTTTTCCGTGCCGTCCTTGCCCTTGAACTTCCGCACCGAGAGCTTGCCGGGCTGGTATTCCCATTGGTCGAGCAGTGATGTGATGTCGAAGTTCACGGCCGAAGTATGCGGGTGGAGCGGTTTGAAGTCAACGGGCCGCGGGGCGGTTTCAAAAAACTCCGAGCGTCGCCAGCACCGCGCGGATGCGCGGCACCTCGTGCGTGCGGAACAGGTCCGTCTTCCCCAGCGCGGCGAGGACGGCGAAGAACGGTTCGGCGCTGCGCACCTCGTCGCCGAAATACTCGAAGGCGTGCGGCAACGCGTGGCACACGGGGAAGCCGAGCGTGCGCAGCCGGAAGCTGTTGAGGAAAATGTTCATCTGATGCCGCACGCGCACCGCGCTGTCCTGGAGGTTGCGGTAATAAAACCCGAGTCCGGGGTCCACGAAGATTTTCGTCACGCCGCAACGCGTGGCGGTCTCGATCTGCCGGGCAAAATACTCGTGCAGCATTGCCGTGGGGTCGGCGGTGAAATTGAAATCGCCCACGGTGCGCACGTTCGCGCCCTGCACATGGCAGAGAATCACCGCTGCGTCGTGTGCCGCGACCACGAGGAACATTTCCTCGCTGCGGTCGATGCCGGTGAGGTTGAGAATGTTCGCACCCGCTTCGAGACACGCGCGGGTGACGGCGGGCGAGTAGGTCTCGACGGAGACGAGAATGTTTGCGTCGCGCAGTTCCTTCAGCACCGGGAGGAGCTTGCCCTGCTGCGCCGCGTCATCCGCGCGCGCCGCGTGCGCGAGCGTGGACTCCGCGCCGAGGTCCACGATGTCCGCGCCCTGCGCTGCGAGCGTGTGCCCGTGCCGGACGGCGCTCTCCGTCGTGAGGCAGACGCTCTCGCGATACCACGAGTCCGCGGAGAGATTGATGACGCCCATGAGCGCCGGCTTCGCGTTGAAGCGGAACTCGCGCCCGCCGATGGCGAACTCCGCGACGCGCGCGCGGGCGGCGGCGGAATTTTTCTCCGCGAGTTCGGCGAGATGTTCGAGCGTCAGCACGACCCGGAAAGTAATGAAGTTTGCCGCCGGGGAAAGGATGAAGTCGGGCGAAGCGTAAGGAGTAAGGAGTAATCCGTAAGGGAACGGGGACGCGCCGCTGGTTCTGATTACGGATTACTCCTTACTCCTGCTCATTACGAGTTGGCGCGCTCGGCTGGAGTCGAACCCACGACCGTCCGCTTAGAAGGCGGATGCTCTATCCATCTGAGCTACGAGCGCGACCGCGGCGAAGCTAGCCGCGAGGGCAGGGGGCGGCAAGCGGGAGTTGGGACGTTAGTGGCGAAACAGATTTCAGATTGAACCGCCGCGCTGCCCGCGCCACTCTCGCTGCGTTCACCATGAAAATGCTCACCGCCCTCCCGTTGCTCGCCCTCGCCCTCAACCTCCATGCCGCCGATGCGCCCGCGCCGAAGTTCCGCGCCGTGGACATTGATACCAACGTCGAGATCGGCTACGGCATCGCCATCGCCGACGTGGATGGCGACGGCAAACCCGACATCATCCTCGCCGACAAGAAGACGGTGCAGTGGTATCGCAATCCCAAGTGGGAGAAGTTCATCATCGCCGAGAACCTCACCGAGAAGGACAACGTCTGCGTCGCCGCGCGCGACATTAACGGCGACGGCAAAGCGGAGATCGCCGTTGGCGCTGGCTGGAATCCCGGCGACACGGAGAACAGCGGCGCGGTTTTTTATCTCCTCCCGCCCGCCGACCGCACGCAAAAGTGGACGCCCGTCGCATTGCATCACGAACCCACGGTCCACCGAATGCACTGGGCTTTGAATCCCGCCGGCAAATGGGATCTCATCGTCAAGCCGCTCCACGGCCGCGGAAATAAAAACAACGAAGGCGTCGGCGGCAAAGTGCTCGCCTACTCGATGCCCGCGAATCCACGCGACGAATGGAAGACGACCGTGGTGAGCGACTTCATGCACGCGACGCACAATTTCCAACCGATCAACTGGGACAACGATCCCGAACACGAACTGCTCATCGGCGGCAAGGAGGGCGTGTGGTTCTTCGGCCAGAGCACCGGCGCGTGGAAGCACCGGCAGTTCACCGATCAGCCTGCCGGCGAAGTGCGCGACGGCCAGCTCGCCAGCGGCACGCGCTTCTTCGCGACCATCGAGCCGATGCACGGCACGACCGTCTGCGTCTATTCCGATCCCGGAAAGAAAGGCCTGTGGAATCGCCGCGTGCTCGATGACACGCTCAAGGACGGCCACGCACTCGCCGTTGGCGACGTGCTCGGCCTCGGCTCGCCGCAAGTCGTCGCCGGCTGGCGCGGCATGACGCCGAAGGGCGTGCCCGGCGTGAAAATTTATGTGCCGAACAACGACGGCAGCGACTGGCGTCAGGTGCAAATCAGCGGCGCGGAAGTCGCGATTGAGGATTTGAAAATGGCCGACCTCAACGGCGGCGGGAAACTCGACCTCATCCTCGCTGGCCGGCAAACCAAGAACCTCCGCATCCTCTGGAACGAAAAGTAAGTGATGCGGTCGGATTTTCTACGTTGCCAGTGTTTTCAACCGAGCTGCCGCCTCGTCAAACACGCAATCAATCCGCTTCACCATGCTAAAGCAGTGCATCGTCAAAACCACAATCATCCCCAGAAAGAGCCCTTCCAATAGGAGGAGCGTGGCAGTTGCAGTCTCGTTCTGCACTACTCCAACAAGGAGGGTGTTCAGATCAATTGCACAGATCCCTCCTTGAATCGCAATTGGGAGCACGAGAAACGATTTCATTAAGCCGCTCCAAAAATCTCTAGTGTGGCACTCACCGATTACGGGCGGGACGTTCAGCACTTGATTCATGCTGAGAATATCAAAAACGGCTCTCTGATCGTCCGTGTTTCCGTTCCTAATCTTCTCAAACACAAGTCTGAGATTTTTCACCTCTCGATCCAAACTGACAGTCAACATCGTGAGAATGACGGCGAAGGTCAAACCGGCCATAATTCCGATGTCGTTGATGTCGAATTGAACGCCGAAAATGGGCACCTTTACGTGCATGACAGTTTCGATCCGCTCCTTCATCAAGTCATCGTAATAATGTTTGGCCTCTTCTTGCGTCGTGATTTTCCTCGTTTCCAGAAGATACCTTCGGATTTGGTCAATTCGTTTTCGAGGCGGCGGTTCGACTGGCTTGTAAAAATTGGTGCTGTAGCCGCCGCTATTACTGCCTGTGATCGAAAGCGAAATTTCACGATTTGTAGTGCTTTCTTTGTTTACGACGGCTTCCCAGTAAAGATAACCGTCACGAGCCATTTCTAAACGAGTATCTTCCCAACTCCCTGGACGTGATTTCCACGCTCCGGCAAAAAAAGCTACACTTGCCGTAAGCAATGCGAAAACCAGCACTCGGCTTCTGGCACCCGCATCGATTGTAGCCTTTATGTAGCTGTCTGGAGGCATAGCAGCAAATTTTTAGACTTGGTGGCCGTCTGGATACTGCGGTAACTAAAACCGACATCCGAAACTTAAACAAAAACTGTTCTGGGTTGAAGCAAAATTTATTCACAGCTTATTTCACGGCAATTCGTGTTCATGTTCATCAATAGGCGTTGAAGTGCGGAGGCACGACCGTTACGCTTTTTAGGAAATTCATGGACTCTGATTTGATTCCGAAACCCTTCATCCCCGCGTCCGCGAGCCTCCGCGAGTTCACGCCGCGTGCCGTCATCGTCGGCACGTTTCTCGGGATGATCTTTGGCGCGTCGTCGCTCTACCTCGTGCTCAAGGTCGGGCTGACCGTGAGCGCCTCGATCCCGGTCGCGGTCATTTCCATCACGCTCTTCCGGCTTTGGGAAAAACTCGGCGGCCGCGATGCGACCATCCTCGAACACAACATCACCCAATCCGCCGGCTCCGCGGGCGAGTCGCTCGCGTTCGGAGTGGGCGTGACGATGCCGGCCATTCTGATTCTCGGCTTCGACCTCGAACTGTTCCGCGTCGCGCTCGTCGCCGTGCTCGGCGGCTTGCTCGGCATCCTGATGATGATCCCGCTGCGCCGCGCACTCATCGTGCAGGAGCATGGCAAATTGAAATACCCCGAGGGCACCGCGTGCGCCGAGGTGCTCAAGGCCGGCGCGTGTGACGAATCGCGCGCCGTGGCGGAGCGCGGCGTTCACGCCGCTTCACCGCCCGGCGGCGAATCAACGTCGAAGCGGCCTGAAGGTCGCGCGCCGGAAGGGTTGAGCGCGCGAACCATCTTCGCGGGCTTCGGACTCGGGTTGGCCTACAAGACCGCGATGATCGCGCTCAAGGGCTGGAAGGAAGTGCCCGAGAAAATTTTCGGCGCGCCGCTCAAGAGCGGCTCCGTCGGCGTCGAGGTCTCGCCCGAGTTGCTCGGCGTCGGCTACATCATCGGGCCGCGCATAGGGTGCATCATGGCGGCCGGCGGCGTGCTTTCGTATCTGCTGCTGATTCCGCTCATCAAATTTTTCGGCGAAGGACTAGCCGCCGCGCTGCCGCCGGGCACGGTGGCGATTTCGCAAATGTCGGCCGGCCAGGTCCGCAGCGCCTACATTCTCTACATCGGCGCGGGGGCGGTGACGGCGGGTGGCCTCATCAGCCTAGTGCGTTCGCTCCCCACCATCTGGCGCGGGTTGAAGGCGGGGGTGGCGGATTTTTCGCGTGGCCGGAGCGCGGGCCGTCCCGGCCCGCAGCAGTCACGAACCGAGAGCGCGCCAGAAAATTTTCACGCCGCTTCCGATGCGGACCCGCTGCGGGCCGGGACGGCCCGCGCTCCGTCGCTCCGCACCGACCGCGACCTTTCGATGAAGTTCGTCGCCCTCGGCATCGCGGTGCTCATCGCGGCGATGCTGCTCGCGCGCCCGCTCCATATCAATCCACTCGCCGCCGTGCTCGTCGTGGTGTTCGGTTTTCTGTTCGTCACCGTGTCGTCGCGGTTGTGCGGCGAGATCGGTTCCTCATCCAATCCCATCTCCGGCATGACCATCGCCACGCTGCTGCTCACGTGCCTCATTTTCCTGCTCGTGGGCTGGACCGGCGGCGATTCCTACGTCACGGCGCTGTCGGTCGGCGGCATCGTGTGCGTCGCGGCGGCGAACGGCGGCAACACCTCGCAGGATTTGAAGACGGGCTTCCTCGTCGGCGCGACACCGCGCGCGCAGCAGGTCGCCATCCTCATCGGCGCGGCGGCTTCGGCGCTCGCGCTCGGCCCGATTCTGCTCGGCCTGAATCAGTCCGCGACCGTGTATGTGCCGGCGGAAAAGATCGCGCCCGGCCTGATCGCGCCCGCGAATGAAATCGGTGCGTCGGAAAAACTTCGCGGCCCGCAGTCGGCGACCGACGCGAACTCTTACCGCGTGTGGCACCAGGCCGACCCGGCGGGCGGTGCGGCGAAAAAGTTTCTCGTGGACGACTCCGGCCGCGCCGTGTGGTTTGTGGACCCCGGCATCAACGGCACGCAAACGAGGCGCCCCGACGGCACGGAGGTCCGCAAACTCGAGGCGCCCAAGGCCGTGCTCGTGAGCTACATCATCCGCGGCATCCTCGATCGCAAGCTGCCGTGGTCGCTCGTGCTGTTCGGCGTGATGATTGCCGTGACGCTCGAACTCGCGGGCGTGTCGTCGCTCGCGTTCGCCGTCGGCGTGTATCTCCCGCTCGCGACCTCGGCGCCCATTTTCATCGGCGGCATGATCCGCTGGCTCGTGGACCACCGCGAGCGGACCAATCCGCGCAACGCGAAACTCACCGAGGCCGAACTTGCCGCGGGGAGCGACAAGAGTCCCGGCGTGCTGATGGCCTCGGGCTACATCGCGGGCGGAGCGATCGCGGGAATCATCATCGCGATCATGGCCAGCGCGTTCGCCAAGAAGGATGCGGCGCTCGGGAAATGGGCCGAGGCGCACAATCCGTTTTTCGCCGGGCCGCACGCCGACTGGCTCTCACTCCTGCCGTTCGTGGCGCTGTGCGCGTTGCTGCTCTTCGTGGCGCGACGGCGGACGTGACTCGGTGGCAGCCGACGTGAGCAGGCTCCATCTGATTTCTGCCGTCTGCTCTCTGACCTCTCGATTTGGTCAGAGCCTCCTTACTTGGGCTGCTACCCCACTCGGGAACGGCCTCACTCGCCGAGCACGCCGCTTTTTTTCACCGCGTCAATCGTCGCCGCGTTGTCCGTGTGATGGATGGCCTGCCAGCCGCGGCGCGCGCCCTCCTCGACGTTCTCCGGCCGGTCGTCAATGTAGAGCAGGCGCTCGCGCGGGACGCTGGTGATTTTTTCCACCGCCTCGTAGATGCGCGGGTGCGGCTTCATCGCGGTCTGCTCGTAACTCAAGACGTAGTCGGTGAAATTGCGGAAAAACGGAAACGCCGCGCGGATGTGCGCGATGGCCATCTCGTTTGTGTTGGAGAAAATGTAAGTCGGCACGCCGCGTGCGTGGAGTTGCGCGTGCAGCGCGATGATCGGCCCGATGGGCGTGAAGATGTCGGCGAACACCTGGCGGAAATCCGCGAGCGCACCGCGGTAGCCGGTCAGTCCGCTCACGCGCGCGTAAAAATCCGGCGTGCTCATCAGCCCCGTCTCGTATTCGCGCAGCAGTTCGGAGTGGGCATTGAGTTGCGCGAAGACTTCCTCCGGCGTCGCGCTCGCCTGCGCGGCAATGGCGCGGGCGGCGATGCGATAGTCAAAGTCGAGGAGGACTTTGCCAATGTCGAAGACGGCGGCGAGGGGAGTCATTGGAATTGGGAATGACGAATGACGAATGACGAATGGAGCCGCGCCGGGCGGAACGCCATCGGCCATTCGTCATTCGTCATTTCGCGTGTTCTCACCTCAACTCCCTCCGTCCCTCGATGGCGCGGCTCAACGTGAGTTCATCGGCGAACTCCAGCCCGCTGCCCGCCGGCAGGCCGTGCGCGATGCGCGTGATGGCAACATTTTTTTCGCGCAACAGCTTCGCGAGATAGTAGCCGGTCGCATCGCCCTCCACGTCGGTCGGGAGCGCGAGGATGATTTCCTTGATTGGTTCGGCGGCGAGGCGCTTGACGAGCTCGCCGATGCGCAGGTCTTCGGGGCCGATGCCGTTGAGCGGCGAGATGCGTCCACCGAGAACGTGATAGAGCCCGCGGTAGCCGCCGGCCTTCTCGATGCTGATGACATCCGTCGCGCGCTCGACCACGCACGCGAGCGAATGATCACGCCGCGCGTCCGCGCAAATGGCGCAGGGCTGCTGCTCGGTCAGCGCGCCGCAACGCTCGCAACTCACGATCGTCTCCACCGCCTTCACGAGCGCGTCCGCGAGTTGGCGCACCTGCGCCGCCTCGCTCTGCACGAGGTGCAACGCCAGCCGTTCCGCCGAGCGCGGCCCGATGCCGGGCAGCTTGCGCAGCGCGGCGATCAACTCAAGGAGCGGTGGGGGGAGGGAGGACATCGTCTTGACGCGGAGCGCGGCGTTTACGCCGCTTCACGGTGCGGTGCGCGAAGAGCGTTCTGAATTAGTGGAGCGTGATGAGGCATCGGGCGGTGAAGCGGCCTGAAGACCGCGCTCCGTCACATCATCCCCGGCAGGTTCATGCCGGCGGTGATCTTGCCGAGCTCGGTGTTGTAAATCTCCTTCGCCTGCGCGAGCGCGTTGTTCGCGGCGGTCAGCACGAGGTCTTCGAGCAGCGAGACGTCCGCGGGGTTCACCGCCGCCGGATCAATCTTGAGGCTGGCGAGGCTGCCGTCGCAACGCGCCACGGCCTTCACCACGCCGCCGCCGCTGGTGGCCTCGATGGTGCGCTGGGCGAGTTCGGTCTGGACCTGTTCCATTTGTTGCTGCATGCGCGCAGCCTGTTTCATGAGTTTGTTGAGATTGGCCATGGGGCGTGAGGAGTAAGGGGTGAGGAGTAAGCAGGTTCGGAAATTGCGGGTCGCTCAGGTGCGCACTTCGACGATGGTGCCTTTGAAAAGTTCGAGCGCCTGTTTGATGAGCGGATCGTTTTTGAAATCGTCCGCGCTGACGGGCGCGGCCTTCTCCTTCGGCGCAGCCTTCGCAGTGGCGACGGTGCCGGGGCTTTGCGTTGCGTCTCCAGTGGCTGGCGGCGTGACGGGGACGCGGCCGGCGGGCGCTTCCTTCTCGATGAACTTCACCAGCGCATCGCGATGGCCGAGTTCCGCGAGCTTGGTCTGGAGCACGGTGCGGTTCTTCGCGTTGTCCACGAGCGCGAGCTGGCCGGAAAATTCCGGGTCGAAGCCGATGACGAACACGCCCTTCTCGAACGACGCCGGGAAGGCCTCGGCCAGATGGCTGCGCATGAACGGACTCGCGCGCCCGACGCCTTCGAGCACACTCGCCCACAGCGTTTCCAAATCCATCGGTGCCGTCGCAGCGACTGGCGCTGACGCCGCGACCGGAGCGGCCGCAGGTTTTTCGGGGAGCTTCCCCGGTGCCTCACGCAACACCTCGGGCGCGCTCGCCGTGGCGGTGAATGCCGCACTCAACGACGGCCGCGCCGCCGCCGGCGTCGGTGCCGCCGCTGCGGGCGCACTCGCCGCGCGTCCGCCTCCGCCACTCGCGCGCAGGTCTTGGAGCCGCTTGAGCACCGTGTCAATCGGCACGGCGTTGCGCGCCTGGATCGCGCGGAAGAGCGCGACTTCGATGAGTGTCTTCTTCGACGCCACATCGCGCAGGCGGCCTTCGCAATCGCTCAGCACCTCCATGATGCGCGTGAGCGCGTCGGTGGAAATCTGCGCCGCGCGCTCGGCGAGCGCAGCGGCTTCCTCTTCGGACACTTCGAGCAGCGTCTGGTCGCCCTTCGAGACCTGGAAGATGAGAAGGTTGCGGAACAGGTTCAGCAGTTCGGACACGAGCCGGCTCAGGTCCTTGCCGTTCTTCGCGAGTTCGTTCAGCTCGCGCAGCGCCGTCTCGGCGTTGCCCTCGATGACGGCGCCGGTGATCGCGAGGATTTGCCGGAGCGACGTGAGGCCGAACATCGAGAGCACGTCGGCCTCCTCGATTTTGTTTCCGCAAAAGCTGATGAGCTGGTCGAGCGTGGACTCGGCGTCGCGCAACCCGCCGTCCGCGCCGCGCGCGATGGCGTAGAGCGCGGCCGCGTCAATCTGCACGTTCTCCTTCTGCGCAATCCACGCGAGGTGCTTCGCAATGAGCGGCGACGGGATGCGGCGGAGGTCAAACCGCTGGCAGCGCGAGAGGATCGTCGGCAGCACCTTCTGCGGATCGGTCGTGGCGAAGAGAAACTTCACGTGCGCCGGCGGCCGCGGGCGCGAACTTGCACGTCTCGCGCAACTCGCGCACCTGCTCCACGCCGTTGTTGCTCGCGCCGTCAATCTCCAGGACGTCGAGCGAGCGGCCGTCGGCGATTTCCTGCGCGCGCTCGTCGCCCTCGGCGAAGTCCGCCTTGGGGCCGCCGGTGCAGTTCAGGCATTTGGCGAAGATGCGCGCGATGGTGGTCTTGCCCGTGCCGCGCGGGCCGCAGAAAAGGTAGGCGTGCGCGATGCGCTTCTGCCCGATGGCGTTGGCGAGCGTCTGCGTGACGTGCTCCTGCCCCACGACGTCGGCGAAACGTTGCGGCCGATATTTGCGAGCGATGACTTGGTAGGACATGTGTCGAGTTCGGGTTACGGATTACTCCTTACTCGTTCCGCGATCAATGAGTAACGAGTAATGCGTAAGCGGAAAAATACCAGGGTGACCGCGGCAGCTGCGAAGCAAACTGCCGTTGCTGCCTTCCGGCCCTGGCGGGGTTCGTAAGTTCACAATCCGCGGGCCCTGGCGCGGGCGATGAAACGGGTTCGCGCGTGTGGCTTCAAGCAGATTCACCAGCCGCTGAGGGTGCCCTGTTCGACACGAGCGGCTTCAGCGAGCCGCCACGCTCGCCGACTTGCTGGCCGTGGCGAACAAGGTCAACGAGCTGCTCCTGACGATGCGGCGGTGAAAACAAATCCTCGCGCAGCCGGCGATTGACCAGCAGCCGCTCGCTTCCTACGCTCTGCACATGGCAAAGAAACCTGACGCGAAACCGAACGCGCCCTCACGCTTGAAGCCTTCCGCGCTCGTGGATACGCGCGTCGTTTATTGCGGTGATAATCTGGAACAGCTCAAGAAGCTGCCGAAGGAATGCGTTGACCTGATTTACATTGACCCGCCCTTCAACTCCAACCGCAACTACGAAGTTTTCTGGCCGGGGACGAGCGAGCGGCGGCGTTTCGATGACCGCCACGAGTCCACGAAGGCTTACATTGACTACATGAGGCCGCGCTGCGCGGAACTCGCCCGCGTCCTCAAAAAGACCGGCAGCTTTTATTACCACTGCGACTGGCACGCCAGCCACTACGTCAAGGTGATGCTCGACCAGATTCTCGGTGAAAATAATTTCCAATGCGAAATCATCTGGCACCGCACTTTGGCAAAGGGTCTGGCGTTCACCGGATATCCGAACAATCACGACTCGATTTTCTATTATGGCGGTGGTGGCGAAATCACGTTCAACCGGCCTTACAATCCTTACGACCCGGACAATCTGGATGAGAAAACCGCCGGGAAGTATTCCCACCGCGACCCGGACGGGAGGCTTTATCAGTTGGATAATCTGACCAATCCGAATCCCAACCGGCCCAACCTCACTTACGAATTCTTGGGGCACACCAAAGTCTGGCGTTGGACGAAGGAGCGGATGCAAGAGGCTTACGAAAACGGAATCGTGGTCCAGCCGAGTGCCGGCGCGGTGCCGCGAATGAAGCGTTACCTCGATGAACAGGAGGGTCGCCCGATTGACACCGTTTGGACGGACATCCCGCCCATCAATTCCCAAGCGAAGGAGCGGCTCGGTTATCCCACGCAAAAACCGCTCGCGCTGCTGGACCGAATCATCCGGGTGAGCAGCAAGGAAAACGACATCGTGCTGGATGCGTTCTGCGGTTGCGGCACGGCGCTCGTCGCCGCGCACCGGATCAAGCGGCAATGGATCGGTATTGATATTTCACCGACGGCCTGCCGCGTCATGGCGAAGCGGTTGCGCGACGTTTGCGGCATTCCTGAAAGTGAATCCCTCTGGAAAGCGCAGCGTGGTTTCATCGTGCGCGACTTGCCCAAGACCGAGGCAGAATTGCGGAAGTATCCGCACTTTGAATTTGAAAACTGGGCGGTCGTGGCGCTCGGCGGCATTCCGAACAAAGTTCAGGTCGGCGACATGGGCGTGGACGGCCGCATCTACCCCGTTTCATCCAGCGCCGCGCCGCGCAAGCGACAGGAAGGCGAACTCGCGTTGAAAGAACGCTGGTATCCGATTCAGGTGAAGCAGAAAGACAAAGTTGGCCGCCCCGACATTGATTCGTTTGAAGCGATGATGATGCGCGAAGATTGCGACAAGGGATTTTTCGTCGCCTTTGATTATTCCAGCGATGCGTTGACTGAAATTGGCCAGTTTTTCAAACGCAGCGGCAAAGTCATCGTCGCGTTCACCGTCCGGGAGATTTTGGACGAGGAGATTGCGAGGAAGCTGGCGTAAAATGAATTGAGGCTCATTCCGTCGCACAAACTGGACTCGATCTGCGTCCACCTTCATCGGGCTTGATGCCGGTGGCCCGGTGCCTTTCAATCGCCGCCGTGACGAAGCGCTACGATCTCAACTTCTGGACCGTCGCCTTCCTTGGCTTTCTCGCGCTGTTCTTCGCGGCGTTCCTGTTTTACCCCGTGAGCTTCATGCTCAAGGGCGCGTTCATCGCCGACGGAAAATTCTCGCTGAAATATTTCGGCATGCTCCTCAGCAGCCCGCTCCAGCGCGAGGCGATGCTCAACAGCTTCCTCATCGGCCTCATCACCACCATCCTCACCACGCTGCTCACGCTGCCGCTCGCGCACTGGATGACGCGCTACAGCTTTCGCGGCAAGGCCATCCTCGGCGCGCTGCTGCTGGTGCCGATGATCATGCCGCCGTTCGTCGGCGCCATCGGCCTGCGGCAACTGCTCGCCCGCTTCGGCTCGCTCAACCTTTTCCTCATGAAGCTCGGTGTCATCGCGCCCGATGCGCCGATTGACTGGCTCGGCGCGGGCGGCTTCACCGGCATCATCATCCTCCAGGTGCTGAACCTTTACCCCATCATGTTCCTCAACGTCTCCGCGGCGATGGCGAACATTGATCCCGCGTTGCGCGAGGCGGCGCAGAACATGGGCGCGGGCGGCTGGCGGCTCTTTCGCACCGTCACGCTGCCGCTCATCCTGCCGGGCTACTTCGCAGGCGCGATCATCGTGTTCATCTGGGCGTTCACCGATCTCGGCACGCCGCTCATCTTCGGCTTCGCGCGCGTGGTGCCGGTGCAAATCTTCGACGCCGTGTCCGAGATCAACACCAACCCGCTCGGCTACGCGCTCGTCGTCTTCGTGCTGCTGCTCACGCTCGCGCTCTTCCTCGTGTCGAAGAAAGTGCTCGCCGGCAAACGCTACGAGATGATCGCGCGCGGCCACGTGAGCGGCGCGGAATCGCAGGCCGGCCGCGGCGAGACGCTGCTGATCTGGCTCATGATGGGCGGCGTTATCGCCGTGGCACTGCTGCCGCACTTCGCGGTCATCGTGCAGTCGCTTTCGGGAAAATGGTTCCTCAGCGTGCTGCCGCAGGAGTGGACGGGCGCGAACTTCGGCGAAGTCTTCGGTCACGGGCTGACGGCCTCGTCCATCCGCAACAGCCTCTTTTACTCCAGCCTCAGCGCGATGGTGGACCTCGTGCTCGGCGTCATCATCGCGTGGCTGCTGACGCGCAAACGCATTCCCTTCGCCGGCCTCATTGACGCGCTGGCGATGTTGCCGCTGGCGCTGCCGGGCTTGGTGCTGGCGTTCGGCTACGTGGCGGGGTTCGATTTCAAAATCACGTGGCTCAACCCGCGCGACAACCCGACGTTGCTCCTCATCATCAGCTACAGCGTGCGGCGGCTGCCTTACATCGTGCGCTCGGCCTACGCGGGCTTCCAGCAGACGAGCGTGACGCTGGAGGAGGCGTCGGCGAACCTCGGCGCGTCGCCGTTGCGCACGCTGCGCAAGATCACGCTGCCGCTCGTCATGGCGAACCTCATCGCCGGCAGCATCCTGACCTTCAGTTTCGCGATGCTGGAGGTGAGCGACGGCCTCATCCTCGCGGCGAAGGAGCAGTATTTTCCGATCACGAAGATGATCTACCAGCTCATGGGCCGCATCGAACCGAGCGCGGCGTCGGTGGCGTGCGCGCTGGGCGTGGTGGGGATGGTGATCCTGACGGTGAGCCTCTTTGCCGCGAGCAAGCTGCTGGGGAAAAAGATGGGGCAGTTGTTCCGGGCTTAACGGAGCGTCACCGACTCTCACGCCGGTGCCAATTCAATCTTCAATTTTCGCCCAAGCGCGCGGGCGGCCTTGCCCAGCGTCGTGAGTGTGACTGACGTATTGGTTGCGTCCAGCAAACGGTCCACGGCGGCGCGGCTGGTCTTCATGCGCGAGGCCATCTCGGCCTTAGTCAGTTCCTTCTCCTTGAGAAGGCGTTCGAGTTGCAGTGCGAGCGCCTGTTTCATGGCGCGCTCCTCGACATCCTCCAGCACGCCCTGTTCTTTCAGGAAATCCCGGAGGTCACTTCCGCGATGGATTCTCTTGCTCATAATTTTGCAGGTAGAGTCGTTTTCGTTTCTTCGCCAAATCCAGTTCGTTCGCCGGTGTCTTCTGTTGCTTCTTGATGAAGCCGTGGAGCAGGACGATTTCCTCGTCCACCACGGCGAACAGAGTCCGCGCGATGCGGTTCGCCAGCCGCGAGCGGACTTCCCAGAGGCCGTCGCCGAGATGGTCCACCAGCGGCTTTCCGACCGGCCATGCGTATTGAACCGTCAATATGTCCGCGCCGATGGTCTTGCACTCTTCCTTCGGCAATTCCTTGAGCCAGTCGCGCACCGGCTCGTTGCCCGCCTCTGTCTTGAAGAAGACAACCTTGAGCGGCCGTTCGGATTTCATTCACGAGCGAGTGTATCAGGAATGATACGCGAGTCAAACACGTAGGCGGTGGCGTGCGGCTGGGCGTGGTGGGGATGGTGATCCTGACGGTGAACCTCTTCGCCGCGAGCAAGCTGCTGGGGAAAATGATGGGGCAGTTGTTCAGGGCGTGAGCCGCAGCGCGGTTGACGCTGGCCCGTCGGACGATTAGTTTTGCCGCCATGAGCACGGTTGCCAAAATCAAACAGGCCGTCACGCGATTGCCGGATCGCCAGAAGGTCAAGCTGGCCCGCTGGATGCAAACGCAGGTGGACGACCGCCTGAACGACGAGGAATTGATGACGCTTGCGGCCGAGGGCGCGCGCACGCTGGACAAACGGGAGGCCGACCATGCCAAGCGCAAGACGCGGTGAGGTCTGGCAGATTGATTTCGGGATTGCCGCCAAAGTCCGGCCGGCCTTGGTGCTTGGCTGCGACATAGCGGACGAGGACCGCGTTCTGGTCGCGGTGGTTTATCACACGACGGCGTTGCGCGGTTCACGCTACGAAGTTCCGCTGCGTGTTCCGGGTCTCGACGAGGGCGGCTTCGACGCGCAAAGTCTTTACACGATTCCCGCGGTGAAACTCATCCGTCGCCGGGCGGTCCTCAACCCGGCTCAATTGAAAGCCGTGGAGGACAAGGTGAAACTGTGGCTGGGAATCGTTTGAATCGCGCCGGGTTCATCCTGCTCACACATTGTTCAAATACCCTTTCGCGTCCGTCGGCCCCTTGCGCTTCCACGCTTTGAGCCACACGAAGAGGTTGCTCACCACCGCGCCGCTCAGCAGCGTCACCACCGTGTCGTCCAACATGCCGATGCCGGGGAGGCTGTCGGGAATCAAATCAATCGGCGAGAGCACCCACAACACCGCCACGGCGAGCACGCAGATCGTCCGCGGCACCACGGCGATCATCGCGAAGGTGTCGGTGGGTGTGGTGTAAAGGTCGGGGTTGAGCGCGAGGGTGCGCCCGCGCGAATCGTCCTGCATCACAACGAGCCCGTCGGACCGGACCATCTGGCGCACGACACGGACGGCGGTCTGCTGGAGCAACGGGTCGTGCTCGTGCCGGTCGAGCGCGCGCTCGATGGTGGCCATGCATTCCTGTTCGGTGATGGGCCGGCCCTCGCGCAGGAGGCGCTTGAGGAGGCGGTGTTTTAATTCCATGTCGCCGCGCACGGCCTTGTCCGCTTCGAGCCGCGCGAAGACCTGCCGCCAGAAGTGGCGCTCCTCGGCGTTGTTGAACTGGAGCCACACCGCGACGCACGCGCACACGACCCCGCCGAGGAATGGCGGCAGCGTGCCGAAGTGCGGCTGCCCGAGCGCGAGCGCGACCGCCGCGGAAACGAGTGCGACCATCAGGCCGATGGCGAAATGCCTTTGCAGCGAAAGCGCGAAGCAGGTGACGAGAAAGAACACGGCGGTCACGGGCGAGGCGAGCACTTGGAAGAGTTGCGGCGGGAAGATGCCCACGACGCCCGCGGCCCATTTCGCCGTGGCGGCCACGGCGTCCATGACGGTGAAGTCGCGGTGGAGCGGCGATTGCAGGCGCACGATGAGAAAGAACACGGTGGCGAGCAGGAGCAGGTGGACGAGGAAGTTGTGCGGCTCGTGCGGGTCGCCGAGACACTTCCACTGCCACGCGAGCGTGGCGACGATGGCGAAGGCGATGCAGAAAGAGACGAGTCCCTGCGGCAGCGCGACGGGCCCGAACGCGCCCGTCTCGAAGAACAGCAGCCACGCCATCACGTGCAGCGCCACCGCCGCGCCGAAGCGCCAGTGGGCGAAAGAGGAAATGCCGGGCGTGGTCATTGGATGGGATTGAGCTGCTGCCGGATTTGCCGCACCGTGGCCTTGATGGCCAGCTCGTGCGACGTCCACGAGCCGATGACCACTTCCTCATCGAAGTTGAGCGGATTGAAGCAGAACGACTCCGCCGCCTCCCAGAACCACAGCTTGAGCCGCAGCAGGTCGCGGTCGCTCGCGAGCGCGAGGTCGCGCTCGGCGGTGTTGATCAACTCGGCGAGGCGGCGCCAGCGGGCCTGATTGGCGGGCACGTCCTTGTCGAAGCGTGACAGGACTTTCGACGCGCCGCGTTCGCCCAGCCGCCACGCGAGCGCCCAGCCCTCGATGAGCGCGAGGCGTTTCACGGTGTCGGTCTGCCGCGCGAGTTCGGGACTGAAGCGGTTGCGCAGCTCGCTCACGTCGTGCAGCAACTCCTCGGTGCGCGCGCGCTCGTCGTCGGCAGTGGCCAGCGTCGTGTCGCGATGCACGCCGCCGAGGACGTGGAAGTCCGCGACGATCTTGTGGTAGAGCAGGGTGAAATTCGTCCCGGTGCTGCGCGCGTAGCGGACGAAGTTGTCGTGGCCGCGCTGATAATACCGCTGCTGCTCGCCGCCCTCGGCGCGGTCGCCCACGAGCACGGGCGTGCTCACGAGCAACTCGACGAGCCAGCGCCACGCGGCGGGTTTCGCGCGAAGCGCCTCGCGCGGCTCGCCGGGCATGGCGAGCTTCTGCGCGATCTCCAAAGCGCCGAGCCAGTTGTCCTTCGCGAGCGCGTCGTTGATTTGCCCGACCGCGGCTTGCACGGAGGCCGGCGTGTCGCCGCGCGCGAGCGGCTGCGGCTTGGTGGTGAAGGCGATGGTGCGCACCGGCTCCGCGCTGCGGAACAGTTCCTTGAAACGCCACTGGCCGAGGACGACGACGAGGACGAGAACGAGGAGGACAACGAGGTTGAAAACAATTTGCGCCCACGGCCGGCTCGCGGGCGCCGTCGCGGCGGGCAGGTAAGCGGCGAGGTCGGGTTGCTGGTGGAAGAAATCGCGGACGAGCACGCTCTCGTTCCACGCGTCGCCGCGCTTCTCGTAGGCGGCCACGTGACCGTCGCCCGCGGCGACCGCAGGCGGCGGCGAGCCGGAGGGGATGGGCGATGGCGGTGACGGATTATCCATGTCGCGCGTTGGCTGGCGCAGAGTGTCGTCGGCACGGCGCGGGCGTCAAGTTTGCCGGCGGAGCGCAGAGTTCCAGCTCTGCGTGTTGAAAACAGGCTGAACTCGCGGAGCTGGAGCTCCGCGCTCCGTCACCGCAGCCGCCGCAGTTGCCTCCGGCTCACGAACTGGTCCACCTTGGCGACGATGAAATAGTCGAGCCGCTCGCGGAGCTTGGCGAGCCAGCCGCGCGAGCGTTTCCATTCCTTGCGCTCGAGGCGGCGGCTGTCGGCGAGCAGCTCATCGAAGCGCGCGCGCGCGGCGGCGGCGAGGTCAGGAAGTTCGGCGCGCACCATCAGCTCGTAGTTAAACTCCAGGCTGCGCGGGTCGAGATTCGATGAGCCGAGATACACGGCGTCGTCGGCGATGACCATCTTCGCGTGCAGAATCTGCGGCTGGTATTCCCACACCTCGATGCCCGCGCGGAGGTAACGCGAGTAGAGACTGCGCGAGGCGCGTTGCGACAGGGGCACGTCGGACTTGCCAGCGAGGATCAACTGCACCCGCCGGCCCGCGCGCGCGGCCCGCATCAGCGCGCGGCGCATCCGGAGCGGCGGGAGAAAATAGGACGCCACAATGCGGAGGTCGCGCGCGGCGGCGAAGTCGTGGCGCAACGCGCGCTTGAGCGGGTTGCGTCCGAAGTTGGGGCTGATGAGGAGCAGCTCGCAGCAATCGCCCTTGTGCATTTTCCCGGCGGAGGATTTGCGGAGCGGCGCGAGGCGCTCGTGCCGGAAGTCGGCCAGCGCGAACATTTCCCCGAACGACGCGGCCAGCTCGCCGACGAGCGGTCCTTCGATCCGCAGGCCGAGGTCGCACCAGCCGGAGGTCCGCCCGTCGCCCGCGTAGTCCTTGGAAATGTTGAAGCCGCCGATAAAGGCGACGCGCCCGTCGCACACGAGCAGCTTGCGGTGGCTGCGAAAGGCGAAGCGGTCGAGGCCGATGGGGTTGAACCATTTCATTTCGCCGCCGGCGCCGAGCAGCGCGAGGAAGTGGGCGGAGTCGAGTTCGAAACTGCCGAACGCATCCACGAGCACGCGCACGCGCACGCCGCGGTCGGCGGCCATCACGAGCGCGCGGAGAAACTCGCGGCCCGTGGCGTCGTTCGCGTAGATGTAGCTCTCCAACTGGATGCTCGCGGTGGCGGACTCGATGGCGGCGAGCATCGCGGCGAGCGCGTCCGCGCCCGTGCGGAGCAGGCGGAAGGCGGACGCATTGGCGGCGGACATGGCGCGCGGAGAGTAGCGGGCGCGGGCGGCGGAGCGGAAGGGGGAAAGGGAGAAGCGGCGGGGAGAGCGGAGCGCCGGTTTCCAGCACGGCGCGAAAATGAGGGCGGGCACCCAACGCGCCGTGCTGGAAGCCGGCGCTCCGGGCCGAACGGGAAAACATTTCAAATAACTTCCAGTCTCGTGCATCTTCTCCGCCATGAACTGGCTCCGACTCCTCGCGCTGCCGCTGCTGCTCGCCCTGGCCACGCCCGCGCTGGCGGCGAACAAGACCTCCGTCCGCCTCCTGCTCGCCGTCGAATCCGCGAAGCCCGGCGACACCGTGCTCGCGGGCATCCACCTCAAGATGGAACCCAAGTGGCACACCTACTGGCGCAACTCCGGCGATTCCGGCATGCCGACCACCGTGAAGTGGACGCTGCCCAAGGGCATCACCGCCGGCGAAATCGAATGGCCGCTGCCCGAGAAGTTCGTCGTCGCCGACCAGACGACCTACGCCTACCACGACGAGGTGGTGCTCGTGGTGCCGTTGAAGATCCCGCCCGACGCGCCGACCGGTCTCATGGAACTGCACGCCAGGGTCGCGTGGCTCGAATGCGAAGTGCAGTGCGTGCAGGGGAAAACCGAAGTCGCGGCGACGCTGAACATCGCCGGCGAAACCCGACCCTCGGCCGACGCGGCGTTGATCGAAAAATTCCGCGCGCTGGTCCCGGTGCCCAATGTTGCGCCCGTGGCCCGGGCCGGTTGGGCCGGCGCGGCGAAGGGCGATTCCCGTCCGCTCATCATCACGACCGACGGCGCGGCGGGCGACGTGGATTTTTTCCCCTACGGCACCGACGCCTCCGAAGTCGCCGCCCTCACGGAAAAGATTGCGCCCGGCCAGATCCGCAAACTGGTGAAGAAAAGTTCGGGCGACTGGCCGGCCACGCTCACCGGCGTGCTCGTGCAACGTGCCGACGCCGCCAGGGCGCCGGTCGCCCACGAGGTGCAGCTCGCCGTCGCGGCCACGGCCCCGACCGGCGTCGGCGGCGAGACGCCGCCGGGAGCCAGCCCGGTGGATGAACGCTCCCTCGTGCTGATGCTGGCGTTCGCGTTCATCGGCGGACTCATCCTCAACGTCATGCCGTGCGTGTTGCCCGTCATCGCGCTGAAAGTTCTGGGCTTCGTGCAGCAGAGCAAGTCATCGCCGGGGAGCGTGCGCAAGCACGGGCTTATCTACATGGTGGGCGTGCTCTGTTCGTTCCTCGTGCTCGCGGGCGTGGTGGTCGGCGTGCAGCAGGCGGGCAAGCTCGCGAGCTGGGGGATGCAGTTCGGCAATCCCAAGTTCATCGTGGCGATGGTGGTGCTCGTCACGCTCGTGGCGCTGAACCTGTTCGGCCTGTTTGAAATCATCCTCGGCGGCCGCGCGATGGGCGCGGCGACCGAGCTCTCCGGCAAGGAAGGCAACGCGGGCGCGTTCTTCAATGGCGTGCTCGCCACCGCGCTCGCCACGCCCTGCACGGCGCCGTTCCTCGGCGCGGCCCTGGGCTTCGCGTTCGCGCAACCGCCGGTCGTCGTGGTGCTCATGTTCCTCGTCATCGGCCTCGGGCTGGCGCTGCCGTATGTGCTGCTGAGTTTCATGCCGCAGCTTTTTGTTTTCCTGCCGCGGCCCGGCGCGTGGATGGAGAAGTTCAAGATCGCGATGGGCTTCCCGATGCTGGCGACGGCGGCGTGGCTGGCGTTCGACGTGGGCGCGGCGCATTTCGGCCGGCAGGTTTTCTGGCTCGGCATTTTCCTCGTGTTGCTGGCGATGGCGGCGTGGGTGTGGGGCGAGTTCGTCCAGCGCGGGCGCAAGCACAAGGGCTGGGCGATGTTCATCAGCGTCGCGCTGCTCATCAGCGGCTACGTTTTCATTTTGGAAAAGCAACTTCACTGGCGCGCGCCTGCCCCGGTGAGGGCCGGCGGCATCGAGCAGACGCCCGGCGGCATCGCGTGGGAACCGTGGAGCGCGGAGACGGTGGCCAAGGCGCGCGGCGAGGGCCGCGTGGTGCTCGTGGATTTCACCGCCGACTGGTGCGTGACCTGTCAGGCGAACAAAAAGACCAGCCTCGAGATTCCCTCCGTGCAGGCGAAGCTCAAGGCGCTCAACGCCGTGTCGCTGCTCGGCGACTACACGCTCACGCCGGACGTGATGACCGCCGAGCTGAAAAAGTTCGGCCGCGCCGGCGTGCCGATGGTGCTGATCTATCCCAGGGACGCGAGCAAGCCGCCGATTCTGCTGCCGGAACTGCTCACGCCGGGCATCGTGCTGGATGCGCTGGAGCAGGCGGGGAAATGAACGGTCGGGAATTCCCTGCTCTCTTCAGAGCGGGATGGTCGCGAGGTCGTCGAACAGGACTTTCCGGTCCTCTGCGTCGTTGAGCTGGCTGCCGATCTCCTGTGCCTTCTTCAAATGGTCGGCGGCTTCCGCCTTCCCGCCGGCGAGGCACCATGCCCGCGCCATCGCCTCGTGGGCGCAGCCGCGCTGAAAGCCGGCGAGGCCGTGCCGCTCCACCAGTTGCAGACAGCGCCGCGCGTGAAACAGGGCCGGCTCGGCGCGCCGGAGCACGCAGTAAACGCGCGCGATCTGCCACTCGCCGGTGACCAGGTTTTCCGCCGTGCCCGCCAGCTCCCAATGCCACCGCGACGCGTGCGCGAGGTGGATCATGCGCAGGTCCTCGTCGGTGGTGCGGCTGGTCTTGTCGAGCAGCGTCCAGGTCTCGTTGAAGAACCCGGCCGCCTGGCGGCGGTGGGATTCCTGCTCGGTGATTTTTTCCGGCCCGGACATGGTGCGGGGAATCATGAACGAGGGCGCCACCCGCGTCCAGCCAAGGTCAGGTGACCGCCGCTGAATAACTCGGTGAACAACCGGGGATAATTTTCCAGCAACTTCCGCTCGCCGCGCGCGCGAAGTGTTCTACTCTCCCCGCGTGATTGATTCCGTTGAAAACTCCGGCGGCGTGCCCGCCGACTTGAAGAAGGCCCGCCGTCAGCGCGCCCCCGTCGTGGACCCCGCCAAGATCAACCGCCTCCCGCCGCACTCCATCGAGGCGGAGCAGGGCGTGCTCGGCTGCCTGTTGCTCGATCCGCAGACGTGCCTGGGCGAGGTGATGCAGAAGTTCAAGACGGCCGGCGAGTTTTTCTACCATCTGCCGCACCGCTCGGTGTTCGAGGAACTGGCCGCGATGTTCGACGCGCGCACGCCGGTGGACATGATCACGTTGCACCAGCGGCTCAAGGACAAGGGCCTGCTGGAAGCCGTCGGCGGGCTGGCTTACCTGAACAGTTTGCAGGACGCGGTGCCGAGCGCGGCGAACCTCACTTATTATCTGGAGATCGTGTGGGAGAAATATCTCCTGCGCAAACTGCTCCGCACCTGCGCGGACGTGGAGGGGCGAATTTACGAGTGCGAGTCGGAGGTGGACAAGTTCGTGGATGAGGTGGAGACGGAGTTCCTGCGGCTGAGCGAGGAGAAGGAATCGAGCAAGCTCGGCACGGTGACGATCAAGGATCTCGTGCACAAGGCGATCGGGCAGATCGAGGACATGCACACGAACAAGGGGAAGATCCTGGGGCTGGAGTCGGGCTTCAAGGATCTCGACTTGATGACGACGGGATTCAAGGGTTCGGAAATGATCGTGATCGCGGCGCGGCCGTCCGTCGGCAAGACGTCGCTGGCGATGAACATCGCGGAGCACGTGGCGGTGAACCTCAAGCAGCCGGTGGGGGTATTCAGTCTGGAAATGAGTTCGTCGTCGCTGGTGTTGCGCCTGCTGTGCTCGCTGGCGCGGGTGAACCTGCGGAACATCCGCGAGGGGTTCATGGCGGACCGGGACTTCCCGAAGCTGACGCGCGCGGCGGGGCAACTGGCGAACTCGCCGCTGTTCATTGATGACACGAGCGCATTGAGCATCCTGCAATTGCGCGCGAAGGCGCGGCGGATGCACCAGCAGCACGGCATCAAGCTTTTCGTAATTGACTACCTCCAACTGCTTCACTCTACTTCGCGCCGCGCCGACAACCGGCAGCAGGAAGTCGCGGACATTTCCAACGGCATCAAGGCATTGGCGAAGGAACTGGACGTGCCGGTGGTGGTGCTGTGCCAGTTGAACCGCGAGGCGGACAAACGCGAGCCGGGCGCCAAACCCCGCCTGTCGGATTTGCGCGAGTCGGGGTCCATCGAACAGGACGCGGATGTGGTGGGGCTGCTCTACCGCGACGTGAAAGACGAAGACGAAGCCATTGAATCAGACGCATTGTCCGTGAATCTCTTTATAGCCAAGCAACGCAACGGCCCGACCGGCGAGGTTCACCTCACGTTCCTCAAGGGCTACACGCGCTTCGAGAGCGCAGCAAAGGTCGGCTCCGAGGACGTGCCGCAGGGAACGATCGCCGAATGAAGTTCCTCGTCCGCGTCGCGCTGCTGTTGCTGGGCCTCGGGATGCTTCTCCCTTCGGCCCGCGCGCAACTTGGCGGAGGCACCGGCCCCAAGATCACCCAGATCGTCATCCAGCACGTCGGCCCCGCCGCCGCCAGTGAGGAACTCGTCCGCGCCAACATCCGGCTGAAAGTCGGCGAGCCTTACCTCCGCACCCAGGCCGATGACGATGTCCGCACGCTCTACGCGACCGGCTATTTCTACAACATCCGCATCGGCGAAAAGTTCACCGACGACGGCGTGATCCTCTCCTACGTGCTCCAGGGCAAGCCGATCCTGATGGAAATTCTGCTCAAGGGCAACGAGCTCTACTCGCGCAGCAAGCTGATGAAGAAGGTGACCTCGAAGGTGGGCGAGCCGTTGAACGAGCGGAAGCTCTTCGCCGACACCGAGGAGATCAAAAAGTTTTACCAGAAGGAGGGCTACCAGGGCACGAAGGCCAAATACGTCGTGACGATTGACGAGAACGCCGGGCGCGGCACTGTGACCATCGAGATCACCGAGACGCCGAAGGTGCGGGTGGTGGACGTGGAGTTCAACGGCGCGCAGGCGTTCACGCCGCGCACGCTGCGGAGCGAACTCAAGACCCGCCGCTGGTGGATGTGGTCGTGGCTCACCGGCAGCGGCAAGATCAAGGACGAGGAGTTCGAGGACGACAAGGACCGGCTCTCGGATTTCTACCGGAGCAAGGGCTACATTGATTTCGAGATCAAGGAAGTGAAGCTGGATTACACCTCCCCCAAGCGGCTGATCATCCGCTTCACCATCCGCGAGGGCGTCCAATACAAGATCGGCTCGATTGATTTCAAGGGGAACACCCTCTTCACGGCGGAGCAATTCCTGGCCAAAATGCCCGTCGGCGTCGGGAAAATTTTCACCCC
>JACQFS010000170.1 GCA_016199935.1 Verrucomicrobiota bacterium | reverse complement strand
GTCGTTTATTGTCACAAGTTCTTCAAACGCGTATGCCAACTATCTGGTCGGCAGTTCGTTTTCCTTCACTACTTGGAGGGCAATATTTCAGGACGTTGCTGACCCGGTTTTGCAGACGGAAAGCTATTTGTTTGAAACCGATGTGCGCAAATTTCCTGGCAATATCAATTTCAACACGACGAACACCACCCCGTTGCTAATTGCGGGCGTCGGACGTCCGTTTCAAGTTGCCGGGTGGGCGAAACAAAGTATTGCAAACGGGTATTCCAGCAAATTCGCCTACCTCGGACAGTATTTCGACAAGGCTTTCAAAGCGGACACCAATGGTTACGCCACGACTAACCAAACGGGAGTTCTCTCCGAATACGGGGAGTTCCTGCCCACCGAGCCGGGCAGGGTGATTCTCACCACCAAACCGGATTTGGACACCGGCGCACAAGCGCAATGTGGGGTTTATTGCATAAAGCTCGAACTCGATGTGAACCATGATGGCGTCATGGACCATTCACTCAACGGACCTGATAACACCAGCCAAAGCCGGCCTTTTGTTTTCTGGCTGAATGATGATCGGGATGGCATTGGGGAGGGCGAGGAGAAATACTCTGGCGATCCAGATTATCTTGATGGGCACATCAAATCTCGCCGTGACCTGGAGGATTTCGCGCGGCTTTGGATCAGCGGAATGCCCCCGCTTTCACATTCAGTCACTGCTTTTGCTGGTTGCTCAGTCAAGTTGCATTGGCGCGATCCATTTAACGCGCCTTCGATAAAGATTTATGCCGCCGCTGATACTAATGGTAGCATAGGCTACCTCACGGAGACGAACGCCGCCAATCAGCAGATTACGGGCTACTACGAATACGGGTTTGCAAACCTCACTCATTTCTATGACGCGCTGGTAGAAATTGCGCCTGACACAGATTGGTTTATCCCGGATGACTATTTTGGTGATGGGGGGCGGACGAAATTTATTTTTGAGGGATCCGGTGTCGGCGAAGGAGAGCTTGTGCTGACTGTAAGTCGCCAAGGGCAAATCGTCGGGGAAACTTCCGTCTGGATCGCGATCAAGCCGATAACTGAATTATATGAATGGGCAGAGGCTGTGGACGTTGCAACCAACAAGCCACCCGCCGGATTACAAAGCCGCTACCTGCTGCGAAATCGGATGCCTGTAAATGCAACTGAACAAAAAGACGTGATCGTCTTCGTTCATGGGATTAACAATAAGCTGGAGGAAGCAAGGCGGAGTGCAGAAACGACATTCAAGCGGCTCTATTGGCAAGGTTATCGAGGCCGAATCGCTGGTTTTTTCTGGCCCCAGCCGCTGTTGCCCGAGTGCGCTTTCACGGTGCCACGCGGCTCGCCATATAATTACGACATTGGCGAGTTTTTCGCATGGAAATCGGCTAAAGCGTTCAAGGAATATTTGGAGTATTTACGGACGACATCTCGCTTGAAAGATTACTCAATTCACATCCTCGGCCACAGCCAAGGAAACATTGTTGTAAGCGAGGCGCTCAGGCAAGGTGCACCGTTTGATGACTTTATTCTTTCTCAAGCCGCAGCGCCTGCGCACTGCTATTCAACAAATGCACCATTTTTGCAGCGATTTCTGAATAAAGAGTCCGAGGCTGGTCAACAGACCCCATTTACATATCAAGAGGGCGGTTATCACGGGTGTTTTACGAATTTGACGGGAAGAATCATTAGCTTTTACAACACAAACGATTATGCGTTAGCAAAGGGTTTTTGCACTGAATTTCTCGAAACTAATTGGGAAGCCAACCAAGAGAATTACAAACCAGAATATTACACTTACGGAGGTGTAATCGATTCATGGGGTTTTAATACAAACACGCGGCAATCATGGTATTTACAGAGCACACCATTGGTTACAGTTTCCAATTTTGTTACAGACTTGCATATAGCCAAATCATTTGTTGCGCGAAGCCGCTCGCGAGCGGTCGGGGCGCAGGACAACATGGCGGGAGTGATACAGGCTTCGGTGAACCTCAATGCGCCGCCATTCAATTTTGGCAGAGAACGGACGGAACATAGTGCTCAGTTTGCTTATCCTATTCAGGGCGCTGGCCCATACTGGCAGCAGGTGCTTAGCAGCTTCGGAATCTCACCCTTTTAGCTATGAGACGGAGAACAATTTTATTTGGATGCGCGCTGGTTTTGTTTTGTGCGGCTTGGTGGTTTGTCGATTTACGTGCCAAACGATACGTTCCAGAACCCAGAATTAGTTCTAGCGTTTGCCTACAAAGCAACCCTCCTGCGCTTCGCCCTCCAACATTTCCGCAATCGTCGGGCACGCCCAGGCACCTTCTTAATAGTAATTCCGTGCCAGAATGGCTGGCCTTGCGCAAAGCCGCGCGAGATGCGGCTCCTGAACAGATGGCAGAAAGATGGCGCACGCCGATTGATTTCTTCGGCAAAGTAGTGGATGAAAATGAAAACCCAATCGCCGAGGCTGATGTCGTATTTATCTGGACAGACTTATCCGCGGATGGAACTTCGCGGCAAGCTGCAAAATCGAATGGAGACGGGTTTTTCCAACTTTCCGGGGCTAAGGGCTATGATCTTGGAGTGAGTGTCTCAAAGGAGGGTTACTACCCGTATCGTGACAACCCACGAGGATTTACTTATGGTGACCCGGATGGGCCGTTTCACCCGGACGTCTCTCAGCCTGTGATCTTTCGCCTTCGAAAGAAGGGTAAAGCGGAGCCGCTCGTTGTCTTGAAACAGCCAGGGATCGGAAAATGGCTAACATATCCGTTGCCGCGAGATGGCAACCCGATTGAAATATCATTGGAAACGGGAAAACAAACGGTGCTGGGAATGGGCGATATGCGTGTCGAACTCATCGCTCCGCTCGGAAAGCTGGATTTCCGGCTCAAATACGATTGGCAGGTTAAAATCAGCGTGCTTGGTGGCGGACTTGTCGAAGCTCTCGAGGAATTTCCTTTCCAAGCCCCAGAGCAAGGATATAAACCAGCAATGGAGATAATCAGGACGGCAAACGACTCGCGCTGGTTTGACCAAGTGGAGCAGAGCTATTATTTTCGACTCAAAAGCGGGAAATTTGGATACGTGAAGATGCTAGTGACAGCCAATGATCGCGCGCATTTTGGAATACTTGCCTATGTTAACCCCAGGGGTTCTAGAAATCTCGAATTTGATCCAGCGCTTGAACTCAAGCGATCCGGACCAGAATGAAGGTTTTTGGACTGAGCGACGACATCAGTCCGGCTTCCATCCAAGGTGAATGACGCGGTGCTATTCAGACTTCCGTTAGGGACGGTTGCCTTCGCTATAGACATCGCTAGCAGGTTGGAAACCATTTCTCAATTCTGAGTTGGCACGCGTTATGCCTTCTTGGCAGCCATGCCAACCTTGACATGGAAGCCTTCCCGGCGCTGGGGACAGCGCGGGCTTACATGGGGTGGGCAGGAACAACAAAATGAAAGGAAAAAGCATATGGCTGCCGTTAATGTAACGCAGTGTATCGGCTTCCTCAACGAGGTCGCCGACTTTCTGGACAAGTATAAAGTTCAGCTTCAGGCGAAGAAGTATGACCCCACCGACGACATCGCGACCGCCCGCGCTGCCGCCACGGCCCTGAGCAAGCTCGACTCCGATCAGGAGAAGTTGAAGACCGACCTCGCCAACAAGACGACCGCTGTCAACGCGGCCTGCGACGGCGGCTACATGGACGGTAGCGATGCGCTCACCACGGCCATCAGCAAGCTCGGCTCCCGCTCGGTGGAAGCGAAGGAAGGCACCCGCATCCGCAAGTCCCTCCGCGGTCGCGGCCCGAACAACGGGGGCGACAACACTCCGCCCACCCCGCCGAACCCCTGAAAAGGGTCTTCCGGCCGTTTGGGCGCCTGCCCAAACACTTTGGACAGCGTTCCGAAGTCAAAAAGCAGGCGTCCAAACCGGTTGGAAGGATTTCCAAACGAAAAAGGAGAGTTTCCAAACGCTTCCGACAGCCTTCCCAGCCGATGGAAAGGGTTTCCAAATGAAAAAGGCAGCCTTCCAAACCGATGGGAAACGTGTTCCGAGCCGTGGGAAAAGTGTCCAAACCGAAAAGGAGGGTTTCCAAACCGTTTGGAAACCCTTCCGACGAGAAAAGAAATGTGTTTAAACCGATTAGAAATGTTTTCGAACCGGATGGAAACCTGTCCAAACCGATCTGAAACCCGCCCACCACAACTTCAACCACTCTAAATTATGCCCTTCAATCCGAATTATCCGCAGAACGGCGATCCACTGGATGGCGATGGAATGCGCGCCCAACTGAACGCGCTCAACGACGGCCTCACCGCCATTCCAAAAGGTGACAAAGGTGACCCAGGCGAAAAAGGCGACAAGGGAGACAAAGGGGATGGCGGCGACAAAGGCGACAAGGGTGATCCGGGCAACGATGGCACGCCTGGAACGCAAGGGCCGCCATTTGCCAACGCGTTTGTTGACGGGGTGAATACTCTCAATCCCGACGATCCCGCGACCGTGGCGGTCAGTTTCGACGGCAACGTGCATTTCACCTTCGGCATCCCGCGCGGGCACGACGGGACGCAGGGTCTGCCCGGCGAAGTCACGAATCAGCAGATGACGGATGCCCTCGCCAACGCCGTGAATGGAACAAGCAACAATACAAACGCTGTTGATCTTATCCCAGACACGCATTCAGACCCCGTGGTCCAAGCGCTGATTGACAAGGTCAACGAGTTTATCACTGCCGCGCGGCGATAAAACATTTCCTCGGAAGCTATTTTCCCCGCCGCACGATGCCGGCGAAGAACGGGTTCTCGGCGAAGGCGTGCGTCGCGAGGGGTTTGCCCTTGATGAGGTGCGACTGGATGATCTGCTCCAGAACTTCCGGCGTGCAGCCGTGATACCAGACGCCCTCGGGATAGACGACGGCCACGGGACCGCGCGTGCAGACGCGCAGGCAGTTGGCCTTGGAGCGATAGATGAGCGGGTTCGGCCCGGCGAGGCCGAGTTCCTTGAGCCGGCGCTTGAGAAATTCCCACGAGGCGAGGCCGGCTTCCTTCGCGCAGCATTTCGCCTCCGTCTGATCCGCACAGAGAAAAATGTGGCGGCGGTAGGAATGGATGCCGAGTTCCTCGACGAGCTTGGGCAGCGGATCGGCGCTCATGCGGCGGCGGGGATCGCCTGGAAGTCGGCGAAGATTTTCTCAATCTGCTCGGCGGGCGGGTTCGGCATCGTGATCAAGCCGAGGCAGACGCCGTCGCGGCGCGCGCCGAAATAAAATCGCGCCGACTGGAAGCTCCAGCAGAACCGGCCGCGGGGCATCTTGAGTTTGTCCATCAACCGCTGCGCCTCGGCCATGCACGCCCAGGCCTCCTCGCACGCGGGTTGGGGAAATTCCGGCGCGTAACTCAGGCTGTGGATCTCGCGATCAGGGTGCCGCAGCGCGCACGCGAGGATGACGGACAACTGCGTGTTGTCCTCGAGCCAGAGATTGAAGGTTTCCTTCATGATGCCTGGCGACCGGAGGGCGTCGCGACCCGCCGGGTCCGGACCAGCATGGTCCAATCGTCGGCGAGCTTGAACACGAGCCGGTCGCCCTGGTTGACAAACTCGGTGTCGCGCAGGCGGCCCAGCGGCAGTTTGCGGTTCAACTGCTGCGTCCACTTCTTGATGAACGAGATGATCTCCATGCGGGCGTCGGCCTGCGGCGACTGCCACTCGTAAACGACGTCGCCCTTGGTGGTGCAAATGAGGATTTCCTCGACCTGCGGCCCCTGCTCGCCGGCGAGCACGGCTTCGGCGGCGTCGCTCGCGGCGGCCCTGGCCTGGGCGGTCACGGCGACTTCCGCCGCGGTGGGCGGTTCGCCGGTGGCCGAGGGTTGGGCGGCCTCGTCGCGCACGCGCGCGGCCTCCATCAGCAGCATTTCCCACGAGCCGGAAATCGTCTCGACCGGCGGCTCGGCGAAGGCCTTCAGGCCGAACTCGCCGCTGTTGAAGGCCATGATCCGGTTGAACGCCTCGAGGCCCTCGCGGTCGCCGACGCGCGCGTGGATGATGCGGCCGTCGCGGATGAAAATTTCGCCGACGATGTCGCCGGCCTTGACCTCGAGCACGGAGGATTTCGTGCCGAGGCATTCGAGCTGGATGACTTCCTGGAGGCCGATGCGGCGCATGACGCCGCGGAAGCCCTCCTTGGGCTGCACGGAGACGAGCTGCCGGAGGCTCGCGAAGATTTCGTCCCACACGTTGATGTCCGTGGGCTTGATGAAAAAGAGATCCGCGCCGGCCTGCATGCACGAGTCGCGCGCGCTCGGGTCGGTGCGGCTGCTGAGCACGGCCTTGGGGATGGCGGGATAATTTTTCTTGAGGAACTGGATGAGTTGCACGCCGTCCATCACCGGCATCTGGAGATCGGTGACGACGAGGTCCACGGGTGATTCCTGGAGCAGGGCCATCGCCTTGGCTCCGCTGAGCGCGCCATGCACCTCCCAGTCGCCGTTGCTGAACGCGTCGAACAGGTCGCGCACCGTGGAGAGGAAGGCCTCGTCGTCGTCCACGAAGAGGATGCGGTTGCGTTTGGCGGCGTCGTTGCTCATTCGGCTTGCGCGGATGACGGTGGAGGAGCCTGAGTTTGCTGCCCACGTTCATCCGCGGTTGCTTGTGCGGATTATTTCAGGGAAGCGCTCCGGCGAAGCAAATCAAATGTGAAGTGGATGCGGGCTTTCCCCTCACTCCGCCCGGACCTCATCTTCGCGTCGGTTGAGTTCAATCAACGCGAGCTGGCGCAGGGGATCGCAGTCGAGTTCCTGGGGCGCCACGGGCTCGTCGCTGAGCGAGCCCGGTGTCACGTGCGGATTGATCATGGTCAGGACGGCGCGGAGGTTGTCGTCGGACACGTCCGCGGCGCGATTGGTGAGAATGAGTTCGAGGGCGGGCACGATCGCGGCGGCCAGCCGTTCGTTGTAAACCTGCACGAGCAGCTTCCCGACGGCGGCGGGGTTGTCCACGCGCGCGAGCAGCGCCAGCGCGATCTCGGCGTTCTGCGCATTCTCCTGCGGGTTGGCGGCGGCGTTGGCGAGCGGTTCGACGGCCGCGGGCCCGAGCGGGAGCACCTGCTCCCATTCGCCGAGTTCGACGTGCCAGATGGCGCGCAGCAGCGGATCGGGGCTGACCCAGCGCAGGGTTTTGAGCGCCTTGGCGGCGGCCAGCCGGACGCTCGGGTGCGGATCGCGCAGCAACGGCTGCAGCGGAACTTTCGCGCGACTGTCGCCGATCCGGGCCAGGGCCGTGGCGGCGGCGGAGCGATCCGCGTGGGCCGCGGATTTGAGCGCGCGGATGAGCGGGTCCACGGCCGCCG
The DNA here is from genome assembly GCA_016199935.1 of Verrucomicrobiota bacterium. Taxonomy (GTDB): domain Bacteria; phylum Verrucomicrobiota; class Verrucomicrobiia; order Limisphaerales; family JACQFS01; genus JACQFS01. Next base: position 58,221 of record JACQFS010000170.1, on the reverse strand, counting down.
CCTTCAACTGCACCGCCTCGTCCCAGTGGTGGAGCACGACGATGTGTTTGGCCTGCTGCTCGGTGTCCGCCGGTTCCCACTGGAGTGACTGGAGCGAATTGGCGGCGGCGACGCGGACCCATTCATCATTGTCGTCGAGCGCGGTCGCGAGCCCTTTCGTGGCGCGGCGGTCGCCGAAGCGGCCCAGCGCCTCCGCGCCGGCCTGGCGCAGATCGCGGTCCGTTTCCTTCAACACCGCGGTGAGCACGTCGAAGGCGAACATCCGCCGCACCTGAGCGGGGTCGGAAATGTCCGGCGCATCCTGTTTGCCTGACAGTCCCTCCGTCTCGCCGAGCCGCGCCAGCACGGCCAGCGCGGATTGGCGCACCCAATAGACGCTCGACCTCGCCGCCTCGCGCAGCCCGGGGATGGCGATCTTGACCAGGTCCGAACTTTCCCACTCCGGATCAATCATGCGCAACGCCATCGCGGCGGCGTTGCGGACGGACTCCTGCTCGTCGGCCATGGAAATGACCAGCGCCGGGATCGCGCGCGGGTGGCCGATCATGCCGAGCGAAAGGCACGCCGCCTGCCGCGTGTCGCGGTCCTTGTCCTTGAGGCAACCCACGAGCGGATCAATGACCGAGGCGTCCTTGAACTTGCCGAGGCTTTGCACGGCCGCAATGCGCACCTCCCACGCGGAATCCTTCAGCAGCTTCGCCAGCGGCGGGACCGACTTCGCGTCGCCGATGCGCGCGAGCGCCTCGATGGCGGCGGCGCGCACGCGGTTGTCCTTGTCCTTGAGCGAGGCGATGAGCGGCTCGGTCGCGCGCGCATCGCCCACGCGGCCGAGCGCCTCGACGGCGTTGGCGCGGACGTTCGAGTCGTTGTCGCGCAGCACGGCGATGAGCGGCTTGACCACGCGCGGGTCTTCAATCTTGCTCAGGACGTCGATGATCTCCTGGCGCTTGTAGCCGACGCTGGACTGGAGCGCGAAGACGAGCGCCTCCACCGCGGCGCTGCCGTGATAGGCGGCGCGCTCGGGCTTGCCCAGCGCGACGGCGTGGTAGGCGGAAAGCTCCGGCGACTTGGGCGTCCAGTTGAGCGACTCCATCGCGGACGCGGCGCGATAACGCACGGCGCTGTCCGGGTCCTTGAGCATCGGCTCCAGCGCATCCACCACCAGCGGGTCGGCGATGCGGCGCAGTGAACTGATGGCCGCCTCGCGCACGGCCGGCTCGCGGTCACTGAGCAGTTTGAGCAACGGGCGGGTGGCCTGTTCGTTGCGGAACTTGCCGGCCTCCAGCGCGGCGATTTTGCGGATCTCCGTGTCCTCGTCGATGAAGAGACTGAGGATGATTTCCAAATTGTCCGGATCCTCCTGGCTGGAAAGTTTCTTCAACGCCTCAAGGCGGGCCTTGGCGTCTTTGAACTTCAGTTTTTGCAGGTGCCACCAGTGCATGGTGTGTTGTCGAGAGTGTCGTGCGCGGGAAAGCTATGTCAGCCGCACCCGTGAACACAAGTCCAAGTCGGGCGCGTCCGGGCATTGACCGAATTGCACGCGGGCGGACTCCCTCTCCTCCACGAAGTGGAGGAGAGGGCCGGGGAGAGGAGGTGCCTTGTTCGTGGTGAAAACTGCGACTGCTGCCTGAACCGTGCCTGCTCTTTTGTTTCACCCCCTCTCCCCAGCCCTCTCCCCCGCGCTTCGCGCGGGGGAGAGGGAGAAGACATCGGTAGTAGTGCGCGGATGCGCCCGCTTCGCTCCGCGTCACATCTCGAACTTCTGCAGATACACCGGCACGTTCACCTCGGCCTTCGGCTTGAGTTTTCGCAGCGTCTCCGCGAAGGCGAGGCTCTGCGATTCCTCGCCGTGGACGACGAACACTTTTTTAATGTTGCCGGTGAGCTGCTGCACGTAGCGCACCAGTTCGTTTTTGTCCGCATGACCGCTGAACGCGTCCACCGAGGCGACGCGCGCGCGGACTTCTTGCGGCTCGCCGAAGATGTTCACGGGGCTGTGACCGGCCAGAATCTGCGCCCCGAGCGTGTGCTCCGCGCAAAAGCCGATGAAGAGGATGAGGTTGGCGGGATTGCCGAGGTTGTTCTTGAGATGGTGGCGGATGCGCCCGGCCTCGGCCATGCCCGACGCGCTGATGATGATCGCCGGCTCCTGAAGTTCGTTGAGCTTGCGCGAGCCCTCGACCTCGCGGATGTAGGTGAGGTTCTCCATGCCGAAGGGATTCTTCACGTCGCGCAGGAAGCGGTAAATCTCCGCGTTGAAACATTCCGGGTGCAGCCGGTGGACCTCCGTCGCGTTCACGCTCAACGGCGAGTCCACAAAGATCGGCACGCGCGGCAGCTTGCCCGCCTCGGTGAGTTGGTTGAGCACATAGACAATCTGCTGCGTGCGCCCGACGCTGAACGCCGGGATGATCACCTTGCCGCGGCGCGCGATCGTTTCGTTCACGAGTTGCGCGAGCGTTTCCTTCGAGAGCTGGCGCTCGGCGTGGAGCCGGTTGCCGTAGGTGCTCTCGATCTGGAGCGAGTCCACGTTCTCGACCGGCTGCGGGTCGCGGAGGATTTCGTCGCCGCCGCGGCCGACATCGCCGCTGAAGAGATGGCGAAATTTCCGGCCGCCCTCCTGCACGTCGAGCACCACCTGCGCGGAGCCGAGGATGTGGCCCGCGTCGCGGAACGTGACCTTCACGCCGTCGGCGACGGGGAAGGGGCGGTCGTAATTGATCGAGACAAACTGCTCGATCGCGCGCCGCGCGTCCTCCGCCGTGTAGAGCGGCTGGACGGGCGGCAGACCTTTTTTCGCGCGCTGCTTGGAGACAAATGCCGCGTCGTCCTTCTGAATGTCCGCCGAGTCCTCGAGCATGATCGCCGCGAGGTCGCGCGTGGCGAACGTGCAGTAAATGCTCCCGCGAAAACCCTGCTTGCAGAGATTCGGCAGATTGCCGCAATGGTCAATGTGCGCGTGGCTGAGGATCACGGCGTCAAGCTCGGCGGGCTTGAAGGGGAAGCAGCAGTTGCGCTCGATGGACTCGCCGCGGTGGCCCTGGAAGAGGCCGCATTCGAGCAGGAGCTTCGCGCCGTTGATTTGAATCAGCGACATCGAGCCGGTGGTCGTGCGGGCCGCGCCGAGGAACTGGATGAACATGGGGCGGAGTCTCCGGCGCGCGGGCCAAAGTGCAAGCGCAAGGTGCGCGGGCGGACCGCGGGCCGTCCCGGCCCGCAGCGGCCACGGCCGCGAGAAGGCGCGGCGATTGATCGAACCCGCGCCGCGTTGCGGAGCCGCTGCGGACGGAGACCGTCCGCGCTCCGCGTGGAAGGGAGCGCGGGCCGTCCCGGCCCGCAGCGGCCAGAGCGGCCGGCGCGCGTTGAGATTTACCCGAACTCCGAAATTGAACCACGGATGGACACGGATGGTTGGGGAGCCAAGCCGGCGCGCGTCGGGCGCGCATTTTTCGACGCGGGAAAAAATCCCCCGGCTCCGGTCCGGGTTCCATCCGTGTTGATCCCTGTCCATCCGTGGTTTCCAGATTCCCACTTCGGAATTCCGGATTTGCCGGACCCGTTCCTCGCCGCGAAGCCGCTGCGAGCCGGGACGGCTCGCGGTCCGTGGGCGGGTGAACCGGCTTTTCCACCGACGTGGAAGCGACCGGCTGGAGCAGGCTTGAAACGGGAATCCGTTCCGATACGGTTCGCGCCTGATCCGCTGTTCACCACCTGACTCATGATGCGCCCGCTCCGATTTTCAATCACCCTCCTGTCCGGCCTGCTCCTGCTCGCGGCGTTGCGTGGCCTGGCCGCACCCGCCGATTATTTTGAAATCCGCGTGGTGGACGAGGCGACCGGCCGCGGCGTGCCGCTGGTCGAGTTGGAAACCGTGAACCATCTGCTCTTCGTGACCGACAGCGCGGGGCGCGTCGCGTTTCACGAGCCGGGCCTGATGAGCCGCGCGGTTTATTTTCATGTCCGCAGTCACGGCTACGAAATGTCGAAGGACGGCTTCGGCTACATCGGCAAGGCGCTCGACGTGAAGCCCGGCGGCAGCGCGACGATCAAGCTCAAGCGCGTGAACCTCGCCGAGCGCCTCTACCGCATCACCGGCGAGGGCATCTATCGCGACACCGTGCTGCTCGGGCACACGCCCCCGATCGCCGAGCCGTTGCTCAACGCGCAGGTGGTCGGCCAGGACACGGTGGAGACGGCGGTGTATCGCGGGAAAATTTTCTGGTTCTGGGGCGACACGATGCGCGCGCGCTATCCGCTCGGCCATTATCAAACCAGCGGCGCGACGTCCGAACTGCCCGGCCACGGCGGCCTCGACCCGGCCGTGGGCGTGAACCTGACTTACTTCAAGGACGCCGAGGGATTCTCCAAACGCATGGTGCCGTTCAAGGCGGAGGGGCCGATCTGGATTGACGGCCTGCTCACCGTCGCCGACGCGGCGGGCCGCGAGCGGTTGGTGGCGCATTACTCGCGGATGAAGTCGCTCGGTGAACGGCTCGAACACGGGTTGGTGATTTACAACGACGAACGCGAGGAGTTCGAAAAGGTCGCGCAGTTTGATTTGAACGACGACTGGCGCTGCCCGCGCGGCCACCCGGTGCGCGTGCACGAGGAGGGCGGGGATTATTTTCTTTTCCCCGCGCCGTTCGCGAACGTCCGCGTGCGCGCGACGCTGGAGGATTTGAAAACCCCGGCGAGCTACGAAGGCTTCACGTGCGTCGCGGGCTCGGCGAAATTTTCCGCGAAGAGCGCGAAGCCGGACCTCGGCGCCGACGGCCGCCCGCGTTGGTCGTGGAAAAAGGGCGCGGAGCCGGTCGGTGCGAAGGAAGAACTCGCGCTGATCGGCGCGGGCAAACTCAAGGCGTCGGAGGCGCGGTGGCAGTTGAGCGACCCGGACTCGGGCAAGCCGGTGGCGATCCACGCTTCCGGCGTGAACTGGAATGCGTTTCGGAAGCAGTGGATTCTGATCGGGCAGCAGTTGTTCGGCGGGCCGTCGTTCGGCGGGGAGATCTGGTTCGCGGAGGCGGACGCGCCGACGGGGCCGTGGCGAAATCCGCACCGGATCGTCACGCATCAGCGCTACACATTTTACAACCCGGCGCAGCACGCGTTCCTCGACGCGGCGGGCGGGCGGTTTATTTTTTTCGAGGGGACTTACACGCAGGAGTTTTCCGGCAACGCGGTCCACACGCCGCGGTATGACTACAACCAGATCATGTATCGGCTCGATCTGGCGGACCCGCGGCTGAAGGCGCGGCCGTGAGGGCGGGACGGAGGGCCTCGCTTGAACCGCGAACTTTGAATCATGCCTATCCGGTTTGCTGACAAAAACGAAGAAACCAAAAAAGACCGGTGACGCGAATTGCGCGAATTGGCGCGAATTCAAAAACAGATTCTCCAATTCGTGCCAATTCGCGCAATTCGCGTCATACTTTGTCAACCAACCGGACAAGCACGCTTTGAACTTTGCTTCGGTTCGCCGGTCAGATGCCGGTGCCCCGACTTCTGCATTGCTTCGTGAGCCAGTTGCCGGGGCATAAAAATTGACTTTTGCCTTTTGATGACCCAAATATCTCCAGTCTTTTTGAACCCAACCCATGTTCACCAAAATGAAAACCTTCCGCCCTTTGGCCGGCCTGGCGCTATGCCTGTGCACGGCCGTCCTGCCGCTGCGCGCGCAGCAGGCACCCGCTCCCGCACCGGATGATGAATTTTCGCGCACCCGCCAGAAGTTGATGGAGCAGTTGCAGTCGCTCAATGCCGTGGCGCCGCCGACGCCAGCTCCGGCTCCGGCGGCGACGATCATCCCGGCCGCGGCCACTGCGGTTGTGGAACCTGCGCCCGCCCCGCCCGCGTCCCTCGGCAAACCGTCGGCGACCACCATTTCAAAGATGATGGCGGCGGGCATCGAAGGCGGCGGCGGGTTTTTGAGCACGGGTCTGAGTGACGGGGAGGCGGCGGAACTCATGAAGTCCCTTGATGACAAGCGCAAGTTGAGCATGGGCGACAAACTCAGCTATCGCGTGTATGAGGACCGCGAAGACGCGCGGCCGTTGTTCGTGACGGACTCGGGCGAAGTGGAGGTGGTGCTGGCCGGACGCATCAAGGCGACGGACAAGACCTGCGCGCAGTTGGCCAAGGAGATCAAGACGGTTTTGGAAAAGGATTTTTATCACCGCGCCACCGTCGTCATCGGCGTGGACCAGCTCGCCAAGACGCGGGGCAAGGTTTACCTCTACGGCCAGGTGCGCACTCCCGGCGCCCTGGATCTGCCGACCGACGAGGTGCTCACCGTCAGCAAGCTCATCCTGCGCGCGCAGGGGTTCGCGGATTTCGCGAACAAGCGCAAAGTGCGCGTCACGCGCAAGGGGGCCGACGGGCTGAACGTGATCTACGTGATCGATTGCACTGAGGTGCTGGAGAAGGGGCGCTCCGATCTGGATCTCGACGTGCAGGCCGACGACATGATTTTCGTGCCGCAACGGCTGATCAACCTCTAGCCCCGCTAAATTTCCATTATGGACCAACCCAAGGGACTGATTCCAGCCGCCGCTGCTCCGGGGCTCAACCTCCAGGCGCGCGTTTATCGTTACCTGCGCCTGCTGCGCCGCACGTGGTGGGTCGTCGCCCTGTGCGTCATCGGCGCCGTGTGCTGGCAATCCTACGCCATTTACGGCGAGGCACCGTCCTACCGGTCGGACGCCAAGATGTGGGTCAGCGGCAAGGTCGCCGTCCCGGAAGCCTCGAGCTGGCGCGAAGAGTTGCAAAACTTTTTCGGCACGCAGTCCGAGCTGCTGCGCAGCGATAGGTTAAAGGGGCGCACCCGTGAACGTCTCCGGATTCTGAAGCCCAATCTCGCGCCCGGCGCCGTGGATTTCCGCGTCAATGTGCTCCCGCGCACCGCCGTCTTCGTCCTGATGGTCATCGGCAGTGAACCGGAATACACCAAGGCGTTTCTCGACCAGCATATGTCGGAGTATCTCAATTACAAAAAGGAACTGCGCAACCTGTCCGCCGAGGAGGCGCTCAAGGGCATCACCGAACAGCTCTACGCCCCGCGCAAGGAACTGGAGGATGCGACGGAGAAGAAACTGGAGTTCGCCCGCCAGAACGACATGACCTCGCTCAACGATCAGGGGGGAAGCGCGGCCGCCCAACTCGGCAAAAACACAACCCGGCTCGCCGACCTGCGCTCCGAGTTGCAGTTGCTCGAGTTGCTCATCGCCAATTCCGACCGTGATGCCGCCAAGATGATCGAAAGCTCCGCCAGCCCGGAAACGAAAAGCAAGGTGGACACCGCCGCGCTGACGGGCTTTCAGAAGGCGAAGGAACAGCTCCAGCTCGCCCGGGCCGAGCGGGCCGACTGGGCGCGCTACCTCAAGCCGCGTCATCCCCGCATCATGAAGATGGATCTGGACATCAGCCGGCTGGAGCAGTTGCTCGAGATTTACCGCCAGCAGAGCCGCGAGCAACTCACGGATGCCCGTGATTCCGTGAAGGTTCAGATCCAAAGTGTCCAGCAGGCGGTCGCCGAATGGACGACCAAGGCCCAGGAGGCCAATCGCAAAATGGCGGATTATGAAAAGCTCAAGGCCGGCGAGGATCGCCAGCGCGCCCTGTTCGAGAAGCTGCTGAACATGGCGCAGAGCATTGGCACCAGCAAAAATCTCGAGCAGGAAAACGTCTCGGTCATGGAGAACGCCTCCACCGCGGCACCCGTCAAGGCCAGCGTGATCAAGCGCATCCTGACGGCTTTCTTCATTGGCCTGGCGCTGGGCGTGGGCATCATCTGGTTTGTGGACCGCAACGACGACCGGATCACCGGGGTGAGTGATCTCATGGAGGCCTTTGATTTGCCCACGATGGGCCTCATTCCGGAAATGCGCGGACGCAAGGGCGAACTCGAGCTGGTGCATTCACACGATGAGCGCCACTCGTTCGTCGAGGCCTTCCGCGACATTCGTTCGGCCATCCTGTTTTCGACGCCCAGGGATGCGTTGCCCAAGACGATCCTCATCACCAGCGCCGTTCCGAATGAAGGCAAGTCCTCCGTCTCGGCCAACCTCGCCGTCACGCTCGCCATCTCCGGCTCCCGCGTGCTGCTCGTGGATGCCGACCTGCGCTGCGGCACGCTGCACAAACACTTCGGCGTCGCCGCCGAGCCCGGCCTGCACGAGGCGCTCACCGACCAGGTCCACCACTCCGAGATCATCAAACAGACGGGCACGCCCAACCTCAGTCTCATCTCGTGCGGCAAGCCCGCGCTGATCGCCGGCGAGCTGTTCCTCCACCCGAACACGGAGAAATTCATCAGCGAAGTCTGTCCGCATTATGACTTCGTCATTTTCGACAGTGCCCCGGTGCTTGCCACGGCGGACACGACCAGCCTCGCGCCCAAGATCGATGGCGTGCTGCTCGTGCTGCGCTCCGGTTTCACCGCCACGCGCCTGGCGCGCAGCGCGCTGGACCTCCTGCGCCAGCGCAAGGTCAACGTGCTCGGCTGCATCCTCAATCGCGCCGACCCGCAGTTCCCCGGCTACTACCAATACAAATACACGAAGTATTACCACCGGCAGCAGGTTCCCGCGTGACGCGCGCGGGCGGGCGGGGGATGGCTCAAGGCGAAAATCATCGCGGGCGCGAGTGTCGCTCCGCGGTGATTTCCGTTCCGGCCAACGTAAAGCTTGCCAAAACCCTCTTGCTCCCTAGATTTGCGCCTCTTGTTTTCTGATGACAACGCTATTTAACCATTTCACGGCCCTGCTTGCGCTCACGCCGCCGCCTTCCCAACCCGGCCAGCAGGCCAATCCCACGGGCCAGATGGTCCAGATGATCGGCATGTTCGCCATCATTGGCGTGATGTTCTACTTCATGTTCATCCGCCCGCAGCAGAAGAAGGCGAAGGAACAGACGAACCTCCTCTCCAAGCTCAAGTCCAACGACAAGGTGCTCACCTCCAGCGGCCTCGTCGGCATCGTCGTCTCCGTGAAGGACAAGACCGTCACCATCCGTTCCGGCGAGGCCAAGCTCGAAGTCCTCAAGAGCACCATCGCCGAGATCACCGAAGCCTCCTCCTCCGAATCCTGACCCGCAATGAAGCAGAACCTTTTGTGGAAGTTCCTCTTCGTCTCGCTCGTGGTCGTCTGGTCCATCTATGAGATGAGCCCGCCGACGGCGCGCAATCTCGTGGGCGAATTCGAGCACCGCGCCGCGGGCGTCCTCGACACCAACTTCACCGCCATCGTCGGCCGCGCGCACGCGCTGGAGCAACAACTCCCCGGCAACTCCTACAGCAACCTCGTCGCGGCCATCGGCACCAACCCCATCGCCGGTTATTTCCCGAAGTTCGCGCCGCCCACCGATCCGAATCCCACGCGGACCATCCTCAACAAACTCCAGCGCGACGCCGCCGGCCGCATCCACCTCGGCCTCGATTTGCAGGGCGGCCAGTCGTTCCTCGTGGAGTTGGACACGACCAAGCTCAGTTCCGGCGCGCAGTTGGATCAGTCCATCGCCCAGGCCATCGAGGTGCTCCGTAAACGCGTGGACAAGATGGGCGTGGCCGAACCCGTCCTCCAGCCCGCGGGCGGCAACCGCATCCTGATCCAGCTTCCCGGCCTTTCTGAGTCGGCCAAGCAGGATGCGCGCATCACGCTCCAGAAGGCGGCCTTCCTTGAATTCCGCATGGTTCATCCCAACAACGATGAACTCATCGCCCAGAGCGTCGAGCGCGAGCCGCTTTACGAGCGGCTCTTCGAGGAAACCAAGGCGGCCAATGGCGAGAAGGTCCAGCGCCCGATCTTCGTGAAGAAGAAGGCCGAGCTGACCGGCAAGTATCTCAAGCGCGCCATGCCCACCACGGACATGACCACCGGCGAGCCGGAAATTCTTTTCGAGATGAATAGCGAGGGCGCCTCGCTCATGGGCGCGCTCACCCGCGAGCACATCCGCGAGCGCATGGCCATCGTGCTGGACGGCGTCGTTTATTCCGCCCCGGTCATCCAGAGCGAAATCAGCGCCAGCGGGCGCATCACCGGCAGCTTTGACATCAAGGAAGCCATCCAGCTCGCGCAGGTGATGGAGAATCCGCTCGAGGCTCCGGTGAAAATAATCGAGGAACGCGGCGTGGACCCGTCGCTCGGCGCGGACTCGATCAAGAGCGGCATGATGGCCTCGCTCATCGGCACGGCGGCCGTCGCCCTGTTCATGCTCGTCTATTATCTCCGCGCCGGCGTGGTGGCGAATGTGGCGCTGTTGCTGAACCTCCTGATCCTGATCGGCGTGATGTGCGCGCTGCCCAGCACCTTCACTCTGCCGGGTATCGCGGGCATCGTGCTGACCATCGGCATGGCCGTGGACGCGAACGTTCTCATCTACGAGCGCATCCGCGAGGAACTGGCCGCCGGCAAATCCATCCGCGGCGCGCTGGCCGCGGGCTACGACAAGGCGTTCGGCACCATCTTCGATTCGAACCTCACCACGCTCATCTCCTCCGTGCTGCTGATTTTCCTCGGCACCGGCTCGGTGAAGGGCTTCGGTGTCACGCTCACCATCGGCCTGTGCGTCTCGATGTTCACGGCGCTGTTCGTCACGCGGCTGATCTTCGACTGGCTGCTGGGCCGGGGCTGGCTCAACTCGCTCTCGATGCTCCAGTTCATCAAGGGCTCGCACATTGACTTCATGAAGGTGGCCAAGCCCGCCTTCGCCGCCACGTGGCTCCTCATCATCGTCGGCTGCACCTACGGCGGGATGCGCGCCTACAAGGGCGACCTCTTCGGCGTGGATTTCGTCGGCGGCGACGCGGTGACCTTCGGCTTCGAGAAACGCGTCGGCGTGGACAAGGTGCGCGAGTCCGTCCAGAGCCTCGGCTTCGGCGACCCGACGATCCAGTATCAGCGCAACATCGGCAACAACTCCGAGTTCCTCGCCGTCACCACCGCCTTCGAGAAAGGCTCCAACGTGATCGCGAAGTTGCAGCAGGATTTCCCCGAGGCCAGGCTCAAGCCGCTCGGCCAGGACCGCGTCGGCCCGGTGGTCGGCCGCGAAATCCAGCGCTCCGCCGTGCTCGCCTCGCTGCTCTCGCTCTTCGGCATCCTCATCTACGTGGCGTTCCGCTACGAGTTCTCCTTCGCCGTCGGCGCGGTGCTGGCGATCATCCACGATCTGCTGATGACCTTCGGCATCTTCTCGCTGGCGGGGCTGGAGTTGAGTTCGCCCATCGTCGCGGCGTTCCTCACCATCATCGGCTTCTCGACCAACGACACCATCGTCATCTTCGACCGCATCCGTGAGGACCTGAAGCTGGGCGTGCGCGGCTCGTTCAAGGACGTGCTGAACACCGCGCTCAACCAGACCCTGAGCCGCACGCTCATCACCTCCGGCACCGTGTTCCTCTCGACGATGGCGCTCTACGTCTTCGGCGGCGGCGCGATCAAGGACTTCGCCTTCACCTTCCTCGTCGGCATCGTGACCGGCACTTACTCCTCCATCTACATCGCCAGCGCGCTGGTGCTTTGGTGGCACAAGGGCCAGCGGCCCACGAGCAGCTTCGGTGGCTCGCAGGTCGTGATGCAGGAACGGGCCAAAGACGCGGCGCGCGTCTGAGCGCGCGCGGCCGCCCGCATGATCGCCCTGGCGGAAATCTTCTCGGCCCGCTGGGCCTGCTTTCTCGGCACGGTCATTTTCTTTCTCGCGCTTGACCTCGGCGTGTTTCATCGACGCGCGCACGTGGTGCGCTTCCGCGAGGCGCTCGGGTGGACGACGGTGTGGTTCCTTGCGGCCATGGCTTTCGCGTGGACCGTGGCGCCGCAACTCGTGGACGGCTGGGGATTGCAGGAGACGAACGAGTTCGTCACCGGCTACGTGCTCGAGTTGTCGCTCTCGATGGACAACGTGTTCGTCATCGCGCTCATCTTCTCCTACTTCCGCGTGCCGCAGGAATACCAGCACCGCGTGCTGTTCTGGGGCATCTTCGGCGCGCTGGTCATGCGCGGCCTGATGATCGGCGCGGGCGTCGCGCTCGTGCAGCAGTTCCACTGGCTGCTCTACGCGCTGGGCGTGTTCCTCGTCGTCACCGGCATCAAGATGTGCTTCGGCGGCGAAGCGGAGGTTCACCCCGAACGGAACCTCGCCATTCGCCTCGCGCGGAAACTCTGCCCCGTCTCGGCGGAATTTGACGGCCAGAAATTTTTCACGCACCTGCCCACTGGCGGGAGCCACGCCGGCATTGCCTCCTCGCCCACGCTCGCGCTGACGCCGCTCGCGCTCGTGCTGCTGATGGTCGAGACCACCGACCTGATCTTCGCGGTGGATTCCATCCCGGCGATCTTCGGCGTCACCACCAACTCCTACGTCATCTTCACCTCGAACGTCTTCGCCATTCTCGGCCTGCGTTCGCTCTACTTCGTGCTCGCGGGCGCGATCGCGCTGTTCCGCTATTTGAAATACGGCCTCGCCGTCGTGTTGGCCTACATCGGCATCAAGATGCTCGTGGCGAATTGGTGGACGATCCCGACCGGCTACTCGCTCGGTGTTGTCATCGGCATCATCGTGCTCTCCGTGGTTGTCTCGCTCCTCGCCGCGGCGCGCGAACGGAAAACTCCGCCGCCGGCTTGAGTTCAGACACCGCCGCGTCCACTCTCCCGCCGCGCGATGCACCACACCCCGCTCTCCAAGGATCTCGAAGCGGTCGTGCGCGCCGAGGTGCCGCCGGGCGGACTCACCCTCAATGATCTGATCCGCCGCACCGAGGGCCGCGGGGTCTATCTCCTGATCGTGCTGCTCTGCCTGCCGTTCGTGCAGCCGATTCCGCTGCCCGGCTTCAGCACCGTGCTGGGCGTCGTCATCATCTTCCTCGCGTATCGCCTCGTGTTCCCCGAACCGCGCGGGCTGCCGCGCTTCATCGGCGACCGCGTGCTTCCGCCGGGCTTCCAGATCCGGGTGGTCAACGGCAGCATCAGGTTTCTGCGCTGGGTGGAAAAGGTCGTCCGCCCGCGCCGCACCGTCTGGCTCCAGACGCGGCCGGCGCGCGCCTTCAACGCGCTCCTCATCGTCGTGCTCGCGGCGCTGCTCGCGCTGCCGATTCCGATTCCGTTCACCAACCAGCCGCCCGGCTTTTCCATTTTGCTGCTCGCGCTGGCGATGATGGAGGAGGACGGCGTGCTCGTCTGGTTTGCCTACGCGCTCGCGCTCGTGACGGCCGCATGGTTCACGATGCTCGCGTTCTTCGGCGAGAAGGCGATCGTCATGGTCTTTGAGTTCTTGAAACGCGCGGGGCACTCCGCCAACTGACCGCATGAAATTCCGCTGGTCACTTGCGGCCCCGCAGCCGTTGCTCGTGAACCAGCTCGCCACACCGCTCGCGCTTCCGCCCCTGCTTGCGCAATGCCTCGTCAACCGCGGTCACACTTCGGTCGAGTCCGCCGCCGCCTTCCTCGCGCCGCGCCTGAAAAATCTCGCCGACCCGTTCCTGCTTCCGAATATGCGCGCCGCCGTCGAGCGTCTTTTCGGCGCGCGGGCGTCGGATGAGCCGCTCGTCATCTTCGGCGATTACGACGTGGACGGTGTCTGCTCCACCGCGCTGCTCACCGAGGTGCTCGGCGCGCTCGGCTGGAAGGTTCACCAATATCTCCCGCACCGAATGGCCGAGGGCTACGGCCTCACGCGCGACGGCGTGGAGAAGTGCCTGCAAAAATTTCCGGTGAAGCTGCTGCTCGCCGTGGACTGCGGCTCGACCGCCGTGGAGACCATCGCGTGGCTCCGCGAACGCGGCGTGGATGTCATCGTGCTCGATCATCACCAGGTCAGCTCACCCGCGCCCGCCGCCGTGGCGCTCGTGAATCCGCAGCTCTCAACTCTCAACTCTCAACCCTCAACTTCCTTCACGGAACTCTGCTCCGCCGGCCTCGCCTTCAAGCTCGCCCACGCCCTGCTCAAACACGGACGCGCCACCGGCCTCGCGGGCGCCGACGCCTTTGATCTCAAGCCGCTGCTCGACCTCGTCGCGCTTGCGACCGTCGCCGATCTCGTGCCGCTCGTCGGAGAAAACCGCATCCTCGTCCACGCCGGCCTGCTCCGGCTCACGAGCACGACGCGCCCCGGCCTCGTGGCGCTGAAGGAAGTCGCGGCAGTGAAAGGCGACGTGGGCGTGTATGAAGTCGGTTTTCAACTCGGCCCGCGCCTCAACGCCGCCGGCCGCCTCGAAACCGCCGAGGAGTCGCTCGATCTCGTCCTCGCCCGCTCGCTCGAAGACGCGCTGCCCATCGCGCACTCACTTGATGCTCGGAACCGCGAGCGGCAGGACATCGAGCGCGGCATCGCCGACAATCTCACCGCGCGGTTGCGCCAGAGCTTCGACCCCGCGCGCGACTTCGCCATCGTCGAGGGCGAGATGATGTGGCACGTCGGTGTCGTCGGCATTGTTGCCTCGCGCGTGCTTCGCGAATTTTACCGGCCGACCATCGTCCTCGGCGGCGACGGTCACGAATGGCGCGGCTCGGGTCGGAGCATCGAGGGCTTCGACCTCGCCGCCGGACTGCGCGCGTGTGACGATTTGCTGTTGCGCCACGGCGGCCACGCGATGGCCGCGGGTCTCTCGATCCATCCGAAAAACGTGGACGCGCTGCGCACGCGCCTGAACGAACTCGTCCAACGCTCGCTCTCGCCCGACCAGCTTCGCCCCGTGCTTCGGCTCGACGCGGAGCTTTCGGCGCGCGACCTTACGCTCGGCCTGCTGGACGAGCTTGAACAACTCAACCCCTTCGGTCAGGGCAACCCGCCGTTGCAATTCCTGATGCGCGGCCTGCGCCTCGCGCGCCCGCCGCAGCGCATGGGCCGCGAGCAGCAGCACGCAAAACTGTTCGTCACTGGCGACGGCGTCACGCACGAGGTCGTGTGGTGGCGCTGCGGCGACTCGAAGATGCCAGAGGGAAATTTCGACCTTGCCTTCGCGCCCGAGCGCAACGAATACAACGGCCGCGTGTCGCTCCAGTTGAAGCTGCTCGACTGGCGCGCGGGGAAGTGAGCGGAGCGCGGCCCGTCCCGGGCCGCAGCGCGTGGGATCGCGAAGCGGTTGAGGGTTGTCGGGCGCGTTCTTCGTTGCGGAGCCGCTGCAGACGGGGACCGTCCGGGCTCCTCGCCACTCGAACCTTGCGCTTTGCGCGCCGAACTTCAAACCTCGCGCCATGAACTCCGCCATCATCGTCGCCGCCGGGCGCGGCACCCGCATGGGGCCGAACGTGGACAAGCTCTTCCTCGAGATCGGCGGCATCCCCATCGTGGGCCACACGTGGCAGCGGTTCGACGGCGTGGCGGAGATTGATGAAATCCTGATCGTCACGCGCGAAGATTTGCGGCCGGCGTTCGAGGAACTCGCCATCGAACTCGACGTGCAGCTTCCGTGGCGGCTCGTCCTCGGCGGCGCGGCGCGACAGGACTCCGTCGCCAACGGTCTCGACGCGCTCGCGCCCGCGACGGAGATCGTCGCGATTCAGGACGGCGCGCGGCCCTGCACCACCAAGGCGCTCATCCGCGCCACGATGGACGCGGCGCGCGAATCCGGCGCCGCCGTCGCCGCGATGCGCGTGACCGACACGGTGAAGGAATCCGCCGACGGCCGCACCATCGCGCGCCACCTCGACCGGGAAAAATTGTGGGCGGTGCAGACGCCGCAGACGTTTCGCGTGTCCATCATCCGCCGCGCACTGGCCACCGCGCGCGAGCGCGGGTTGGTGCTGACCGACGACACGGCGGCGTGCGAACTCATCGGCCAACCCGTGCGATTGGTGGAGAGCGCGACGCCGAACCCGAAGGTGACGGTGCCCGCGGATCTGCCCTACGTGGAGTTGCTGCTGCGCGAGCAGGGCTGAGTCACGGCAGCAGGCGCACGCGATACGTGCGCCGGGGCAGGGCGATGGTGTTGGAGTTCGTCATCGTCAGCGTGCCACCCGTGCCGGCGAGATTGTCGAAGAGCGTCTGCCACGTCGCGCCGGGCGGAAAGTCATCACTGTTTTCCACGCGGTAGGTTTTGTTCGTCACGCTGCTGAAGGAGACGAGCGTGTCCCCGCCCGCCGCCGCGACCGCGACGATGTGCAGATAATTTTGCGCGTCGTTCGGATCGGTGCCCGCGAGATATTCCTGCAAGTTGGTGAGGCCGTCGCCGTCGTTGTCGCGCGCAGCGTCCGTGGGGTCGTTGGGATTCAGGCCGTGCGCAATTTCCCAAACGTCCGGAATCCCGTCGCCATCGCTGTCGGCGAGGACGGTGGTGATCACGGTCGCGGTGTTGTTCGCAAGATCACCGTCGAACTCCGCGGCGGTCACGCGGAAATGGTTCGTGAGCAGACCTGGAATCGTCGGCCGCACGATGAGCGTGACCGTCGCCGCCGCGCCATTCGTCAACGCGCCGAGATCGCACGCGAAGACGCTGCCGAGATTGGTGCACGTTCCCTGACTGCTCGTGGCGGAGATGAGGAACACGCCCGCCGGCAGGTCGTTGCTCAACGTGACCGCGCTCGCGTCCAGCGTCCCGCGGTTCGTGATCGCGATGGTGCAGGTGAGTTGATTGCTCACGACCATCGGCTCCGGTGAAGCCTTGGCCGCCACCGCGAGATCGGCTGCGGGCGGATTGGTGACGTTGAGGTAGTTCGTGCGGGCGAGCGTGTTCGTCCCGCCCGGCCCGCTGACGGTGAGGCTCACGGTGTTGGTGCCCGCCGCGTCGTAGGTGTGGGCGAGATTCGTCGCGGTCGTGTTGGTCGCGAAGCCGTCGCCGAAAACCCACAAGCGGTTCGTGATCGTGCCGGTCGAGAGGTCGGCGAACGTCACGGTCAACGCCGCGGTTCCATTGGTCGGCGTGCCGTTGAAGTCGGCCATCGGCGCGAGCACGCCGGTGCCGCTCACGGCATTGGTCGAGTCGCCGCCATCGCTGGCGAACACCACCGCGTTGCTCGCACCGCCTCCGCCGGCTGGCGTGAAATGAATCACCACATTCGTCGAGCCGCCCGCCGCGACGGCGAACGAGCCGCCGGAAAAAACGGCGAACGCTCCGGTCACGACCGTTGCGGAACCGGTGAGCAGCGAGCCGCCGAGATTGCTCACCACGAAACTCGCCTGCGCGACCTGGCCGGTGAGCACGTTGCCGAAGTTCAGACTGGCCGGGCTGACGCTCAACAGCGGCGGCGGCGGGTTGGTGACCGAGATGTAGTTCGTGCGGACGAGCGTGTTGGTCCCGCCGGGCCCGCTGGCGGTGAGGCTCACGGTGTTGGTCCCGGTGGAGGCGTAGGTGTGGGCGACGTTGGTGGAACTGGCGTTCGTCACGACGCCGTCGCCGAAATTCCAAGCACGATTCGTGATGGTGCCCGTCGAAGTGTCCGTGAACGCCACCAGCAGCGGATGCGCGCCGGCGAGCGGGCTGCCGGTGAAGCTGGCGACCGGCGGCGCGGGCAGCACCGTGGCGACGACGGTCGCCGTGTTGTTCGCCGGGATCGGATCGATGGACGAGGAGCTCACGCTGACCAGATTGGTGAACAGCCCGGCGCTCGCCGCGACGACGGTGACGCTGCCGGTCGCCGCGCCGCCGATGCCGAGATTGGTGAAGGTGAAAACGACATTGGTGCCGACGTTCGTCCATCCGCCCTGGCTCGCGATGGCGCTGACGAAGTTTGCGCCCAGCGGAAGCTGGTCGGTTGCGGTGATGGTCGTCGCCGGGTCCGAGCCAAGGTTCGTGATCATGAGCGCAAAAGTGAAATTGCTTCCGGTGACGGTTACGGGCGGTGGCGGCCCCGCGCCGGCCGCGAGGTCGGAGATGCCCACGCCGTTGCAGCAGGAAAGATTGGTGGAGATGATGTTGAGCGACCAACTGCCGAGCGATCCGATGTCGGAGGAAGAATCATCCATGACGTAGAGCGACCAGTTCCCGTTGGGGTTGACGCCGGCGAACGCGCTCAGGTTCGTCCCGTAAGGACCGGCGGGCGCGGGCGAATTGAACGTGTCAGTGGTGCCGACGTTCGTCGGGCGATAAGTGCCATTGGTGATCTGGCTCGTATTGGGCAGGAGCGCCGCGACCGAATCGTCGAGTGTCAGGGTGACATTGACCAGATCATTGCCGCCACCCACGTCGGACAGCAGCACCACCTTCTGTCCCCCGGGTCCGACGAGCAGGATGTCGAGGTCGTCGGGAAAGGTGTGCGAAAGATTCCGCAGCGTGACGGTGATCTTGGTCACGGTGCCCGCGAAGTTCGACACGCTGATGACCGAGGGGTAGGCCGTGGCGGCGCCGGCGGTCGCGCCGTTCGTCGGGATGGTGATCAGGTTGTTGTTGGTGAGGCTGACCACATTCGTGATGGCGACCCCCAGCAGAAAGGTGTTCGTGAACTGGCCGAGTGAGTTCGTGCCGTCCTGCAGATCGAGCACGCACGAGATCGTCGCGCCGCACGTGGCGCTGGCGACGAACGAAAACGGCCGGGTGATCGCCGGGCCGTTGGTCACGATGGTGCCGAAATTTTGCGGGCCGCTGGGAAAGCTCACGCCGTTGGTCGCGAGCAGCGTCACGACGAGGTTGGAGGTGTTTTTCCAGCCGGTGTTGGCGATGGAAAAATTCACCGTGACGAATTCGTCGGAATCAATCACCCCGTTCGTCGGCGTGCAACTTTCCGCCGCGAGCGCGGCCCCGGTGAGCACGAGGCGCGGAATGTCCGGCGGCGGCGTGATCTGGAGCGCGGCCAGCGCCATCACGATGCCCGCGCCCGAGTCGCGATCCACGCCGGCCGCTTCGATGTCGAGCGCGGAGCCGGTGAGGATCGCGCGGATCTGCGCCGGCGTGAGCAACGGGTTGAACGACTTGACCAGCGCTGCGATCGCGCCCGCGTGCGGCGCGGCGGCGGAGGTGCCGAAAAAAGAACTGAACCCGGGCACCGTCGTCGCCACGCCGTCGGCGGCGGTGAGGTCCGGCTTTTGAAACAACTGCCCGCCGGTGGAGGAAAAATTTCCCGGCGTGAGGGCCGTGCCGTTCGCGTTGAAAAACATCCGCCGCGGTCCGTCCGAACTGAAGGTCTCGACGGGATTCGCGGCTCCGCCCGAGAACGGCGCGGTGGGAATGGGCACGGGAACCGCGGCGACGCAGAAGGCGTTGCTCGCGCCCGAGGCGTTGTGCCCGCGGGTCATGCCCGAGGTGCTCAACGAAATCGCGGACCGGCCCGTGTCCAGATGCAGGAAGCGGCCGGCGCCGGAAAATTTCACGATGACGATGCGCTCGCCGGTGTTGAGGCTGCTGACGCTTTCGTAAGGATTTTGGGAGCCGTTCTGCGTGGTGGTCGAACTGCGCAGCACGGTGCCGCTCGAATTGACGATGTAGAGATCGTAGTCGTTGGTCGCGCCACCCGCGGGGTCGGCCCAGAACAGATCCGCGCGTCCGCTCGATGCCGAGGTCACGGTGTCGTAGGTCAGCCCGCCGAAATCGTGCAACCGTCCGCCGCGGCCGATGGCGGCCGAGCCGCCGTCGAGGAAATCGCCCTCCCACGTTCCCGCCGTGCCGTGATCTTTGCTGCCGGAATTTCCCGAGGAGGAAAAGTAGAGCGCGCCACTGGCGGACACGTCGCTCACGGCCTGCGCGATGGCACCGTCCTGAAAGGGCGACTCGTTGAAGTAAGTCACGTCATCGATGATGATGTCGCACCCGGCGGTGCGGAGATCGCGAATGTTCTGCGCGAAGCTCGTGTCGCTGGTGAACGCGGTGGCGAAGAAAAGTTGCGCGCCCGGCGCGAGGTCGTGGACGATCTCCATCATCGCCGTGCCCTCGCCGGCGTTGCCCGCGCCGATGCCGGATTGGCCCGGCAAAATGGTGATGATGGGCAGGTCGCCCGTGGCCTGGGAGTTCGTGTAGTAATCCGCGCTGTCCGAAAGCACGCCGACTTTCACCCCGGTGCCGTCCACGTTGAACGTGCTGCGGGCGAGGTTGGCATTGTGCGCAATGTCGCCTTGCGACGTGACGCTGCCGGCGTTGGCGATCACGCCGCCGCCCGAGGCGTTGAGGACGGGCGATCCGGGCCCGGGCAGGCGGTTCGTGCGCGCGAGCGCGGCGCGGCGGATGAAGCGGACATCCGCGCGCGCGGCCAGGGTTTCCACCAGCGTCACGGGCACGAGCGCGCGGATCGATTGATACCGGGGCGAACTGTGGAGGACTTGGCCGCCACCCGACTGGATTTGCGCGAGCAGGGAATCGGAAACCAAGGCGTCGAGATCCACCAGCACGCGGCCGTCCGGGGCGAACTGGAGATCCACCTGCAGGTTCGTAATGCCGGCGGCGATGAGTTCGCCGCGCGCGCCCTTCGCGCCGTAGATGAGTTGCGAGTCGAGCTTCTGCTGCGCGGGCGTGCGCGCGAGTTTTTCCTGATGCAGCGCCTCGATCTGCCGGAGCGTGTGGTCGGCCAGGCGGCCTGACTCCGCCGCGGTGAGCGGCAAAGCCAGCGCGAGCACAAAGGCTTGAACGGCTCGTGCGCGATGGACGGAAACGATTCTCACGTCATCGCCACGAGTCGAGCCAGGCGGGCCTTGCGTGAAGGCGGTGCCGGCGGGTTGCCTGTGCGCGTTGCGAACTGTCTGGTTTGGTCATCGAGTGTTCCCACCAATTCACCACAGTTTGCGCTCGAAGTAAACCACGTCGGGCAACGGGTTGTCATAGTAGGGCCGAATCTCCTCGAAACCCAACGACTGGTAGAGCGCCATCGCCGGACGCATGGTCTTCAGGGTGTCGAGCCGCATCACCCGGTAGTCGAGGGCGCGGGCCTCGGCGAGGATCGTCTCCGCCATTCGGCGCGCGACGCCTTGTCCGCGAAATTGCGGGCGCACGAAGAGACGCTTCATTTCGCAGACGCCTTCCGCCAACGGTCGCAGCGCCACGCATCCGGCCGCCTGCTCGTCGTTCACGGCGAGCAGCAGGCGGCCCCTGGGCGGCGCGTATTTGCCGGGGAGCGTGGCGAGTTCTTCGGCGAAACCCTGGAAATGAAAATTCATTCCCATGCCGATGGCATATTCCTGAAACAACTCGCGGATTGTCACAAGGTGTTCGGGAGTGGTGGCGTGGACGAGTTGCATCCGACTATCCTCATCCTTGTCTCAATCCTTGTCGCGCGATTTCAGCCCCCATGGCTAGCTTCCAGGGACAAAGAAGACAGCAAGGACAGAGATGAAGACAAGGATTGAGACAAGGAGGGTGAGGTTGAAAAATTAAATGTGCTTCGAGTCCTCGTGGTCCTTGGTCGTGTAGCCCGAGTCCTGCCGTTTGAAGTTCACCTCGTTCTTCTTCACGTAGGCGGCGAACACGTCGTCGGCGCTCATGCCGAGCACCTGCGCCATCGAGATCAGGAAATGGAACAGGTCCACCACCTCCACACGCGCGTTCTGCTCGTCGAACTTCTGATACTTGGCCCACCACTTCCACGGCACGCTGTCGGTGAGCTCGGCCATCTCCTGCGACATGGCGCGGCAGTAATTGAGGATCCACTTGGTCTTCTCCTCCTCGCTCATGCCGTCGGTGCGCACGCCGATGCGCTCGTTGAGGGCCTGCTGCATCCGGAAAAGTTCGCGCAACTGGTCGGGTTGATTCATGCGGCGAGAATTTCGGGCGCGCGGGCAAGTGGCAAGCGCGAACTTAAACATTGCCTCGCGTGCGCCGGTTGTGGCTACATTTTCAAACCGTGCCGTTATCTCTTCGCGCGAGCGGGGAACTTCGGGCATGGTGCGGCATGGAACGCTGCCAGTTGCACATTTTATACACGGGCCGCGTGCAGGGCGTCGGGTTCCGCTACACGGTGAAGTCACTGGCGGCGGGGTTCGACGTCACGGGCATGGTGAAAAATCTCCCGGATGGCCGGGTGGAATTGGTGATCGAGGGCGCGCGCGCGGAGTTGGTTGAGTTTCAAAAAGCGATACAGGACTCGGAAGTGGGCCGGTTCGTTCAGAACGAGCACGTGACGTGGCGGCCGGCGGAAAACCGCTTCCGGGGATTTGAGATTATTCGGTAGCCGACATGAGATACGCCATCATCGGGGACATTCACTCCAACCTGGAGGCCTTCCAGGTTGTGTTGGAGGACTCCCGCCAGCAAGGTTGCACGCACTACGCCTGCGTCGGCGACGTCGTCGGCTATGGTGCCGACCCGAAGGCGTGCCTCGACCTGGTCCGCTCCATGGGCATGCCCTGCGTGAAGGGGAATCACGACGAGTATTGCTCCGGCGAACGCGAACTCGAGGGCTTCAATCCCCACGCCGCCGAGGCCGTGGAGTGGACCAAGGCGCATCTCACCGAGGAAGATCGCAAATGGCTGCGCGAGCTGAAATACATGCGGCTCGTCGCGAACTTCTCCATCGTCCACGCCACGCTCGACGGCCCGCAGACGTGGGGCTACGTCGCGGACAAGCTCGCGGCGGCGGCCAGCTTCACCTACCAGAACACGCCGGTGTGCTTCTTCGGCCACACGCATCTGCCGCTGGCGTTCATCCGCGACAGCGTGGTGCGCGGCGGCACCTACTCGAAGTTCCGCATCGAGGGCGGGCGGAAATATTTCATCAACTGCGGCAGCGTTGGCCAGCCCCGCGACGGCAATCCCAAGGCCGCGTATGTGGTTTACGACGTGGACACCGGCTCGGTCGAACTGCGCCGTCTCGATTACGACATCGCGGCCGCGCAGGCGAAAATCCGCGCCGCCGGCCTGCCCGAGCGGCTCGCGGACCGACTCTCTTACGGCAAGTGAGCCGCGGCGATTTTTCCCACGCGGGACGGTCGCACGGCGTCATTCACTTCGCACCCGCTTGAAGATCCTCATCCTCAAACCCAGTTCGCTTGGCGACGTGGTGCAAGCGCTGCCGGTGTTGCGGCTCGCCAAGCGGCGCTGGCCCGCGGCGGAAATTTTCTGGTGGATTGATGAAGGCATCGCCGACCTGCTCCGGGGCGACCCGGATCTCGCCGGGCTTTTTCTTTTTCGCCGCAAACGCTGGGGCAAGCCGTGGCACTGGCCGGAGATGATCGCGAGCATTCGCGAGATGCGCGCGCACCGCTTCGATCTCGTGCTCGATCTGCAAGGTCTCCTGCGCAGCGGCGGATTCGCGTGGCTCGCGGGCGGCGCGCGGACGATCGGCGTGGATGATTTGCGCGAAGGCGCGCGCGCGTTTTACGACGCGGCCGTGGCGCGTCCCGGCCGGCTCTCGCACGCGGTGGATTGGTATCTCGCGGTCGCGCGCGCGGCCGGCATCCCGACCGATGCGGCGTTCGAGTGGCTGCCGGAGCGGCCCGTGGTCGAGGAAGTGATGGCGGAGAAGTGGTCCATTGGCGCGCATCGCTGGGTGATTTTGAATCCGGGCGCGCGCTGGCTGAACAAGCGCTGGCCCGCGGAACATTTCGCCGCGGCCGTGTGCCTGCTGGCGCGCGAATTTCCGAACGTCCGCTTCGCCATCCTCGGCGGACGCGAGGACGCACCGCTCGCGGAACAGATCGCCGCGACGTTGCCGGAACGATGCCTGAATCTCGCCGGTCAGACTTCGCTCATGGAAATGGTCGAGTGGATCCGGCTCGCGGAAGTCGTGGTCACGAACGACACCGGGCCGATGCACGTGGCCGCCGCGTTGCGCAAACCGCTCGTCGGCCTGTTCGGGCCGACCGAGCCGCGCCGCACGGGGCCTTACGGACAATTGGCGAATTGTCTTCAGCTCTCGCTGCCGTGCGTGCCGTGCATGAAGGGAAGCTGCGCCTACGAGAAGCCGAGGGAGTGCCTGCGCGCGATCACGCCCGCGGTGGTGGCGCAACGCGTGGCGGCGATGCTGCGCGGGGTTACGGTGCCGGCATCCTGAACTTGCGTTTGGTCGCCATCGTTCCGCCCCCGGTGATTTCAGAGATTTTCCCCGCCAGTTCCCATTTGCGCGGCGTCGCCCGGGCGCTTAGCCTTGCGTCCGTCATGAAGAATCTCCTCGCCCTTGCCGCGCTGGTGTTGCTCGCTCTGCCGGCGTGGGCTCAACTCGAAGTGGAACTGCGTTTCGATCAGGAGCAGTTCCTCCCCGGCGAGAGTGTGCCGCTCAAGGTCCGCATCTCAAATGTCTCCGGCCAGGTGGTTCAGTTCGGCGGGAATGACGACTGGCTCACCTTCCGCATCGAGACGGATCAGCACCGCTTCGTCCGGCAGTTGGAGAAACCGCCGGTGCGGGCGCCGTTCCAGCTCCAGAACGCCACCATCGGCACCAAGCTCGTGAACCTCGGCCCGTGTTTTTCCTTTGACCGGCCGGGGCGTTATTTCGTCACCGCGTCGATGAAAGTTTCGCCGTGGGAGCAGGACTGGACCAGCAAACCCATCGGCTTCAACATTGTTCCCGGCAGCAAAATCTGGGAGGCGGACTTCGGCGTTCCGCGTGGCGGCGCGCAGCCCGAGATGCGGCGCTACGCGCTCATCCAGTCCAATCACCGCAAGGAGTTGAAGCTCTACTTCCGCCTCACCGACCCGAGCGAGGCGCGCATCTTTGCCATCTATCCGCTGGGCGGCCTGATTTCCTTCAGCAAGCCCGAGGCGCAG
This sequence comes from Verrucomicrobiota bacterium, assembly GCA_016199935.1. Classification (GTDB taxonomy): domain Bacteria; phylum Verrucomicrobiota; class Verrucomicrobiia; order Limisphaerales; family JACQFS01; genus JACQFS01. Next base: position 33,677 of record JACQFS010000170.1, on the reverse strand, counting down.
ATTGATCGCGCGGGGAATCTGCACGTGCTCTACCAGAATGGCGCGCGTTCTTTTCTTTTCACGCAAATGGATAATGAGGGAAAAATGCTCAAGCGCCAGATCTTCGAATACGCCGGCACGCGTCCTGTGCTCACGACCGATCCTGACGGCAACCTCCTCGTCGCCGGGGGCGCGCGCCGCCTGACGGCGGACGATCTCCCGCCCAATCCGCCGGAGGACTTGCTCGCGCCCGAGCCCACCCCGGCCCCGGCGCCCGTGCCGCCCGCCGTCGCGCCGAAGTGAAGCGCGACGGCCGAGGGACAACTTCCAAAGCGAAGGCTCAACGGAAGCTCCAACCTTCAATGCTCAACCGTTTGAATTTTAGACTTTGAGTTTTGACCTTCTCCTCCGCCTCTGTGCCCTCGATCCGCAAAGCCTCCCTCGCCGTCGTGGCCGCGCTGCTGGTGCTGCTCGCGTTCGCGCTGGCGCTTGGATTGCGCCGGCCGAGTGGGGAGGCGTTCCCGCACGCGCGGCGCATCGGCCTGGCCGTTGATTGGTCGCGGCCGGAGTTGCAGCGGTTCGTCTGGCTCAACACGAACGAAATCCTGTTCGTCCGCGCGCCCGATGCTTGCGTGCTCAACGTCGCGACCGGCTCGGAAAAAATTTTCACCCCGTTGCGCGGAGTGTTTCCGCCCGGCGGTCGGGACACGGTTCGCTGGACCGCGCGGCCCTCGCCGGATGGTCGCCTTCTCCTCGTGAGCACGGCCACGAATCGTTCCGGTGGCGGGCCGGTCCGGCTCGTTTCGTTGCCCGATGGCGAAGTGCGCCTCCTGCGGCCCATGTCGTTGCGGAACACTTTCTGGTATCCCGATTCGAGCGGCTGGATCTCCGTCGAGCCGGCCGAGTCGGGCGGCATGAACCTGCGGCGTTTCGACCGGACCGGTCGCGAGGTGAGCGTCGCGTTGCACACGAACCAACCCAACACCACACTCCACGGCGTCGGGCGCGATGGCTTGCTGCTCGGCTCACGCGAAAGCCTCATGGGCGACCCGCGCCAGCGCGATCTCGTGCCGTTGAATCCTGATCCCGCCGGCCAATCGCCGGAACCCCGGCGGCTGGACCTGCCGCTGCCTTACGTCGGCGGCAACATCCAACTGTCGCCGGCTGGCGACCAGCTCCTGCTCTTCACCGTCCACGAATATGCGCTGCCGCGCGTGACGCGCATGGATATCTTCCCGTGGGTCAGCCTGGACTCGCGTCGCTGGATTGGTTTCTGGGCGGCCGCGCCGGACGGCCGGAGCGCGACCTTGATGGAATCCATTCCCGATGCGGTCTGGGACGGCTGGGGCTCGCGCGGTGCGAACCCGGCGCTGATGTGGCATCCGGCCGGAGACGCGTTCTGCCTGCGCATCGGCACCTCCCTCTGGCTCCACGCGGTCGAGCCGCCGAGGGCCGCGCGGAAATGAATTGCTCCCTTCACGTCGTGCGCCGGGCTTTTCATTCGCTGCGCCGGCCGCTCTAATTCGCGCGTGGCCACGCTGCACATCGAAACCATCCTCTCGCTCGACGCTCCGGAGTTGGCGTTGTATCGCACGCTCAAGCGCCCCGAGGAACACGAGCGCGCCGGCGTGCTCGTCGCCACCAACGAGAAAGTCGTGCAGCGATTGCTCGCGAGCCGGTTCCCCGTCGTCTCCGTGCTGCTCACGCCCGCGTGGTTCGAGCGCCTCGAAGCCCGGCTGCGCGCGCGTCCGGAAGAAATCCGTGTTTACGTCGGCGACAAGGCGCTGCTGGAAACGATCACCGGCTACCAGCTTCATCAGGGCGCGCTCGCGGTCGCGCGCATCCCGCCGCAACGGGGCTTCGCGCTCTTGATCGAAACCACGCCGCGTCCGCTCCTGCTCGCGGCCGTCGAGGGAATTGCCAGCGCGGAAAACCTAGGCGCGATCGTGCGGAGTTGCGCGGCCTTCGGCGTCTCCTTCCTGATCGTGGGCGAAACGTGCGGTAGTCCTTTTCAGCGCCGCGCGGTCTCCGGGTCAATGGGCACGATCTTCGATCAGCCGGTGGTGCAGGTGGAAAACCTGGTGGCCACGCTGGCGGACTTGCGCGCGCGTGGCGTGCGCTGCCTCGCGGCGCATCCGCGGCCGGGCGCGGAAAAACTTTCCGCCGTGGACCTGCGGGGCGATCGCTGCCTCGTGTTCGGCGCGGAAGGCCCAGGCCTGAGCGAAGCGGCGGTGATCGCGTGCGATGCCGCCGTGGAAATCCCGATGCCCTCGCACATGAACTCGCTCAACGTCGCCGCGGCCACGGCGGTGTTCCTCTACGAAGCGGCGCGGCAGCGCGGGTGAGGGCGGTGTGCCGGGGATCGCGAGCCATTCCGCCGCGCTCGCGAATCGCGGAGTCATGCGCGCGTTGCTTTTCATTTCGTCTCCGCTACGGTTTGCGTCATGCAGAACGAAACGACGGCGACCAGTCTCCGGCGCGAGTGCGCCGCGGTGCGGATTCCCAGCGGCGAGGTGGTGACGCTCGCGGCGGGCACGGAGTTCGACATCACGCAGAGCCTGGGCGGCAACCACACGCTGCGCACGGCACAGGGGTTGTTCCAGATCGCCCCGAAAGATGCGGATGCGCTGGGCCTCGCGGCAGAGCAGGGGAGCGTCGCGCCGAAAACCGGCCCGGTGGCGGACGAACGGGCGGTGTGGGAGACTTTGAAGAGCTGCTTCGATCCGGAAATCCCGGTGAACATCGTGGACCTCGGACTGGTATATGACCTCGTGGTCGAGCCGCTGCCCAACGGCAACCGGCGCGTGAACGTGAAGATGACGCTCACTGCGCCCGGCTGCGGCATGGGCACGGTGATCGCGCGCGACGCGCAGACGAAGCTGCTCGACCTGCCGGGCGTGCAGGAGGCGGAGGTGAGCATCGTGTGGGACCCGCCGTGGCACCAGTCCATGATCACGGCGGACGGGCGGCGCGTGCTGGGCTTGGAGTGAGCGGGGGATCGCGCTGCGCGCGGAAGGTAGGGCAGGCTTCCAGCCTGCCGGTTCACGGGGCATCCTGCCCCGTGTTCGCCGGAGCAGATGGTGCGTCCAACTTCGCCGGGCAAGGATGCCCGGCTGACCGGCAGGCAAGATGCCTGCCCTACATCGCACCCCGCGAATTGTTTGCTTGCCGCCTGCGCCGCGCCCGCGCTATTTCATCGGCACCGAACAACCTTTCACCTGATCTCACCATGGGCCGCATCTACAACAACATCGTCGAAACCGTCGGGCACACCCCGCTGGTCAAACTCAACAAGGTCACCGCCGGCGTGGACGCCACCATCCTGCTCAAGTGCGAGTTCTTCAACCCGCTCGGCAGCGTGAAGGACCGCATCGGCCTGAGCATGATCGAGGACGCCGAGAAGCGCGGCGTGCTCAAGAAGGACACCGTCATCGTCGAACCGACCAGCGGCAACACTGGCATCGCGCTGGCGTTCGTCGCGGCGGCGAAGGGTTACAAACTCATCCTCACCATGCCCGAGACGATGTCGGTGGAGCGCCGCACTTTGCTGGCGATGCTCGGCGCGAAGCTCGTCCTCACGCCCGGCACCGAAGGCATGAAGGGCGCGATCAAGCGCGCGGAGGAAATCGCCGCGAGCACCCCCGGCGCGTGGATCCCGCAGCAGTTCGAGAATCCGGCCAACCCCGAGATCCACAAGAAGACCACCGCCGTGGAAATCTGGGACGACACCGACGGCAAGGTGGACATCCTCGTCGCGGCGGTCGGCACCGGCGGCACGATCACGGGCTGCTACGAGGTCATTCATGCGCGCAAGGCGAGCTTCAAGGCCATCGCCGTCGAGCCGAAGGATTCGCCGGTCATTTCCCAGACGCTCGCCGGCCAGCCGTTGAAGCCGGGGCCGCACAAGATTCAGGGCACCGGCGCGGGCTTCGTGCCGAAGAACCTCCACCTCAAGGACGCCGCCGGCAATCCGCAGATCGTCGAGTGCGTGCAGGTGTCCAACGACGACTCCTTCGCGATGGCGCGGCGGCTCGCGAAGGAAGAGGGTTTGCTCGTCGGCATCTCCACCGGCGCGAATGTGGTGGCCGCGCTCGAAGTCGCGCGCCGGCCGGAGAACAAGGGCAAGCTGATCGTCACCATCGCGTGCTCGACCGGCGAGCGTTACCTCAGCACCGCGCTGGCGGAAGAGGCGCGCAAGGAAGTGGGCGGTTGATATGGGTCAATCAATCTCAACATGCCGCTGGTCGGCAGCGGAGCGCTAAAAAAGAAGCCCGCAACGGATATGCCGAATTCTGCAACCGCCAATTCGGGAAATCAAAAGAACATCCACACGATTGCCGTGGCCGTGGTAGTCGCACTGCTGATTGGGATCGTTCCGGCGTGGCTGCTGACCCAGTCCGCCGACTCCAGTCCGCAAGCCCTTACGACCCAAGGAACCAACGTCGCTCATCAGCCCGTCGCCGGCGGCGGGACCAGCGCCGTCACGGCCACCAATGCCCCGTCCACGGGCTTGATGCATTCGCCCGTCAGCCCGGCCCGCGGGCTGGCGATTTACTTCATGGCCGCGCTGGGCTGTTGCGCGGCGGGCGTGCTGTTCGGGTTTTTGTTCGGCATTCCACATGGTGAGCCGGAATCAAAGCCCGCGCCCAACGCGGCCGGGGCCAAGGAGTCTCCGGGACTGCGGGACAGCACCAACTTGGAACAGGTTTCCGACTGGCTGGTCAAACTGCTCCTAGGCGCCGGCCTCGTCCAGATGAAGGAGATCCGGAGCAGCCTCGTTCGCTTCGCGGAGTATCTGGCGAAGTGTCTGGGCAATGACGGTTGCGTTGCCTTCATCGTCCTGCTGATCATCTACTATCTTATCGTCGGATTCCTCGGGGCCTACTTGTTGACGAAACTGTTTTGGCGCATCGCCCTGACCGAGGCCGACAAGGATGCGCGGGCCATCTGGGACAAGCAGCTCGAGGCCGCCAAGCTCGCGGGAACCGTTGACTCGGAGCCGCTGCCGGCCAAGGGCGTGGGCGCCGCGCTGGTGCAGAAGTTGAAAAACCTGACCAGCCTTTCCGCCGTCGCCGTCCCCTCCGGCGATGACGCGGATCCTCACAAAGGAAAATTCGGCGGGAAAGCCGAGGCGGGCGGGCGGCGCCTGACGGCGAAGGTCACCAAGGCGGACAACATTGATGACGACTACTTTCTCATCCATCTCGAAGTTGCGACCACGGGCGGGAAGCCGCTGGCTTCGCCGGTAACTTTCCACCTGCATCCGACGTTTCATCCTTCCATGGTGTCTGCCAATCCGGTCAACGGTATCGCGTCCTTGGACCGACTGGGCTGGGGCGCGTTCACCGTCGGAGCTGTTACAGACGAGGGCGAAACGAGGCTCGAACTTGACTTGGTGGACGTGCCCGGAGTTCCGGCCTTGTTCGCCAGCCGGTAAAATAGAAGTTGCAATCACGCGGCGTTGGGTTAAACAAACCGCGCACGGTTCAACCGCTCCTCCCTACCGCAGTATGTTTCTGCTGCGCTTTTTCAGGGTCGCGGTTTCCCAGACATCACAATTCAGGTTCGCGACGCGGGATGCAATCCGCGCCGCGCCACGGCAAACAAAACTATGAGTCAGCACGTTCACGCCGCTCCCCCGGCGACCACCCCGGACAGCGGTTCCGGTTTCCTTGAAATCTCCGAGAAGGGCTTCGGCTTCCTCCGCTCGCCGGAGCACAAGTTCCAGCCCCGGCCGGCCGACATCTTTGTCACGCCCGACACCATCAAGAAGAGCTTCCTCCGCGAGGGCGCGCTCATCACCGGCGCCCTCCAGCCGCCCCACCGCGGCTCCAGCCCGCAGCTCAAGACCGTGCTCACGGTCAATGGGATGACCTTCGACGACTACACCAAGTCCAACCGCTTCGAGAACCTCGTCACCATTGACCCCATCGAGAAGTTCAAGCTCGAGACCACGCCCGACGTCCTCGAGACCCGCGTCATTGACCTCGTCACCCCCATCGGCAAGGGCACCCGCGGCATCATCGTCGCGCCGCCGCGCACCGGCAAGACCACCATCCTCAAGCAGCTCGCCAACGCCGTCTCACCCGCGTCGCCCGCGCCTACAACTCCGTCCACGGCGGCTCCGGCCGCACGATGACCGGCGGCGTGGACGCGCGCGCCCTGGAGATTCCGCGCAAGATGTTCGCCTCCGCCCGCAAGATCGAAAATGGCGGCTCCCTCACCATCATCGCCACCGCGCTGGTGGACACCGGCAGCCGCATGGACGAGCTCATCTTCCAGGAGTTCAAGGGCACCGGCAACATGGAGCTCATCCTCGACCGCAAACTCGCCGAGCGCCGCATCTACCCCGCCATCGACATCCCGAAGTCCGGCACGCGCAAGGAGGAGAAACTTTTTGCCGCCAAGAACCTCGACGCCATCCGCAAACTCCGCCGCACCATGGTGGACCTCAACCCCGTCGAGGCGATGGAGACGCTCCTGGCCGCGCTGAAGAAGCACAAGACCAACGACGAACTCCTCGCCAAGCTCTCCGTCGCCTGAGCCGGCGTCGTCACCCCTCCCGGTATTTCCAGCGCGGGCCTCGGGCCCGCGCTTTTTCTTTTGCGGCAACCTCGCGCCGAGGTAAGGACGAGCCGCCGGCTCGTCCCCGTCGCCGAGCGGAGCGTCAGGCGACGGAATTGGGACGCACCGTGAGCCCCCGCCCTCCGTTCCGCCCGCTGCTGAACGCGGGCGGGGACAACCCGGCGGGTTGTCCCTACCTTACCGACGCATCGCCAGCACGAGCGCGTTATACGCCGCGCGCATCAGTTCCATGTCCGCGAGCGTGGGCGGGTCGTTGACGAAGGGCGTGTCCAGCGTCGGCACGGCGTTCGTGTTGCTGCTCGTGCCGGCGATGGCCGTGTTGAGCGCCTCGTTCAACTGCACGGTCGTCACCTCGCCGGTCGCGCCAGTGTTCCCCGGGTCGCCCTTGTCCCCTTTGTCACCGGAATCGCCCTTGTCGCCTTTGTCTCCCTTGTCGCCGGGAAGGCCGTCCGCGCCGTCGTTGCCGGGTGGGCCCTGCGGGATGGTGGTGATTTCGGCGTGGAGGTCGTCGCGCAGGCCGTTGAACTGCGCGCGCAGTTCGGCGGAGAGCAGCGGGGCGTCGGTCGCGGGCTTGGTGGGATCGAAGGGCATAGGCGGCAAGGGGTGGGCGGTAAGAGGTAAGGCGGAAAGTGTTTCGTCAGGGGACGGAGCGCGGGCGCGGACGCCCGACGGGTCTTCATTTCATACCGGCTGGAGATTCATAAGACCTCTCCAAGTCCCGTCGCGGCCAACGTGCCGCGCTCCGTCTGTTTGGTGGGGCGGGGTTTTGTTTCACGGCACCGTGGTGTCCCGTCCCGCCTCCTTGGAGGGCGGACGGCGGTGACGGCGGGAGGATTCTCGCCGGCCGCTGGGTCCGCCCGGATTCTAGGGTGCCATCTTCATGGCGATGTCGCTCGCCGCGCCGGTGCCCGCGGCGCCGACGGCCTTGGCGCGCAGATAATAAACCGTGCCGCTCGTCAGGCCCGGCACCACGCCGTCGGACGACGTGCTGACCAGCACCTGCGTGAAGGGGCCGGTGGCCGCCGTGGCGAGCTCGATCAGATACGTCTTGGCGCCCTTCACCGGGTCCATGGTGAAGGAGAGCGTGCCCGGCATGTCGCCGAAGGTGACGGTGAAGTTCGCCGGGGCGGGCAGCGGGCCGATGGGCGTGCGGTCGGATTCGAGCGGGTAGCCGCTGCTGAGGCGGACGGCCTCGGTGGTGCCGAATTTGTTCACGTCCGCCGCGCCCTGCACGTAGAGCGTGTCCCACGCCGACTCGGAGACGCGCGCGGCGTTGAAGAGCTGCTTGGCGGTGTCGGCGGCGGCGACGGCCGCCTTGTAGTCGTTGTCCATCAGCGTCGTGGCGGTCAGGAGGGTGGCGGAGAAGGCGGCCATTTGCGGGAGCGCCGCGTTGGCCGCGAGTTTGCCGGCGACCTCCTGGCCCTTGAGGACTTTGTTCGGGACGGGGAGGTTGCGGCTGTCAGCTTTTATTTTTTTCATTTTACGTAGGATCGGCTCCGCGGCACCGCTGTCGTAATGGCTCGTGGGCGCGTCGTAGAAAACGGGCGTCGCGGAGTCGTAAAACAGTTGCATGGCCGTGGCCGGACTGGTTGCTGGTTTGGGGATGAATGCACTGCTCCTCCTGTGGGTGCGGTGAACGGGAGCGTTTTCCCCGAAGCCTGGAAAAAAGCCAACGCAAAGTTATTGGAAAGTATTCACAGGTTGTTCACCGCGCGCCGCGCGGCCCGGCCGGGTGCAGGGCGGGAAGGCAGGGGGCACCGTCCTCAGCGCACCCCGACCAGACCGGACGCCCTTGGTAATTCCGCCCTCACCCCTGCCCTCTCCCGGCGGGAGAGGGGGAAACGCACTCAGCTTCGGCGAAGGCCGGACGCGTTCGGAACCTCCACGGCTGCGGAACGATTCTCCCTCTCCCCCCGGGAGAGGGCCGGGGTGAGGGCGGGCCGACCAAACGCGGAAGATGGTTTTGCGACTCGCTGAGGACAGCAAGCCGGAGCCTCCCACCACGAACGCTGCGTCACCCTCCGCAGTCGCGCCTCTTCCCTCCAAGGTGACGCGACCACCCCGCAGACAAGCCCGGTTTCCATGCAGGGACGCCTCGCTGCTCCGCAGGGAAGCGGCGCGCCCCTCCAAGGAGCCGCCGACTCCCGGCGTGGAAACGACGCATTCCTCCTCGGAAACGTCGTTCCCGTGGTCGGAAACGTGGTCTCCGTGGACGGGAACGTCGTTCCCGAGGAGGGAAACGACGCTTCCGAGGAGGGAAAAGGCGCGTGATTAACATGTTAAGCCGCTTGCAATGAGGGATTTACGACAGAATGTCCCGTTGGGACACTTTTCGGCGAGGGAACGGGCAGGTAAGGACGACCCGCCGGGTGGTCCCCGGCCGCGTGCAGCGGGCGGAACGGAGGCCGGGGGCGCGACCGCGAGCCCGGGGATTCCGTCGCCTGACGCTGCGCTCGGCGACGGGGACCAGCCGGCGGCTGAGTCCCTACCTGCCTGCGGCGTGCAACTGATCCTGCAAGCGCGCCTTCGGATTCGGAATCATCCGTTCAAACGGTGCGGTTTTTGTCGGTTCAATATTTTCGCCCTGAGTCATGCCGGGAAGCGGGAATCCTGCTCGACACGGCCTGTTTCGTCAATAAACTGCCGGCATGACCGCCCCAGCCCCCACTTTGCTAGACTGCAAAATGCGGTCGAATACCTGTTAGACCACTCGACCCGCTTTGACATGAAGAAGGCACTCTTGATCTTCGGCGTGATAGTGTTCGGGCTTCTCGGTGTCCTGAAGATTTGGGGGCTTATCTACCTTCAGTTTTCTGTGAAGCAGACAGTTTATGCAGTTGTGATGCTGGCATCTGCCATTGGGATGCTCATCGCATTGCGCTCAGACGGGAGATGAGATTATGACGACACCGTGGCCTAACCATGCGCTGCAGCGAACCCGGCGGGAGCGTCGCGGTTGCAATCGTTGCGTCCCGTGTGCCGGGTCGCTGAGCTTGGGTCGTTAGGCCGACTTTACGTGCTTGCCCGCGACGAGCCCACCGAATACAGTGCCCCCCATGAAGGCCGTCACTCTTACCGCCCACGTCAACGGCGACCACATCCAACTCGACGAGCCGTTCGTGCTACCTGCCGACGCCCGGCTGCTCGTAACGATTCTGCCCGAGACCTTGTCCGACGCCGAGCGGCAGCAGTGGTATGCGCTCTCCAAAGCGGGTCTGGCGCGCGCGTATTCGGACGACGAGCCAGATTATCCGGCGAGCCTGGTGCGGACGCCCGCCGCCAAATGAAAGAGGGCGATGTAGTGCTCACCGCGTTCGAGCAGGCCGACGGCAAGACCAAGAACCGACCGGCAATCGTTTTGCGGGTGATGCGTCCGTTTGGCGACCTGCTCATTTGCGGCATCAGCCGCCAGTTGCGTCACCAAGTCGCCGACTTCGACGAGATTATTTCTCCGACCGACTCCGATTTTCCGTCGAGCGGCTTGACGAGCACATCACTCATCCGCCTGGGTTTTCTCGCGCTGTTACCTGCCGATGAATTCTTGGGCGACATCGGCTCCATCTCATCCGAGCGGCACACCCGTTTGCTGCGTCGTCTAGCCAGCTACCTTCAGGAAGCCGCTGGTGAACGAACCGTCCCCTGACCATGCGCTGCCGCGAACGGCTCCGCGGCCGCTCAGCTTGGATCGTTAGCGCGAGCAGGAAACTTTTCCCCGAAGCAAAACCGCGTTCGAGTTTTACGGAAGCCCGCCGCCCCTTTTCCCCGTCCGCCCCGCCCGCACGCCTCAGCTCACCACCACGTATTTGCGCTGGATGAGGCGGATGAGGTCCTTGTAGGCCTCGAAGTCGGTGCCGGGAAAGTGGTCAATCACGCCCAGCAGGGTGCGGTGCTCCATCACGAGCTGGCAGATGTCCATCTCGCTCTGGGTCAGGTCGCGCAGGGGGCCGGGGAGCGGGTTGGCCAGGGCGAGGAGGGATTCAAAGGGCGGGAGCTGCGATTCCAACTGGATGAGTTCGTCGTGCTGCCACGCGGCCTCGAGCAGCAGCGAATCGGTGGCGTCGGAAATGTCGGCGCGCAACGGCTCGTCCTCGGCCGGGCGCAGCTCGAAGGAGCCCTTCTGCCACCGGAGCAGGCGGTAGAAGGTGCGGCGCGGCTCGACGGCGCAACTGCCGTTGATGGTGGCACCGCAGATCTGCCCCTCGCGCAGGTAGATTTTCCCGGTGTCGCTGGCGTTGCGGATCATGAGGATGCCGCTTTTCCGCATGTGGTTGAGGAGCTGGAGGAGGTCGGCGATGGGGATTTCCTTGACGGAGCCGCTGATGAGTTTGGCGGCGTCCACCATGGTGGTGACGGCGAGGGTCTTGCCGGGGACGGGGGCGGGGGCGGCCCCGGCGCGGGGCGCCGCGGCCTGGCCGGAGGGGAGGGTGATGGACTGGGACTGGGTCTGAAGTTCGAGGGTGGTGACGCCGATGAGGATGCGGTCACCGGGACGAACGACGGCACGGCGGATTTTCTGGCTGTTGACGAAGGTGCCGTTGGTGGATTCGAGGTCCTCGATGACGACCTGGTCGCCGTGGACGCTGAGCTGGGCATGGCGGCGGGAGGTGAGATGATCGGCGAGGGAGATGTCCGCTTCGAGGGCGCGGCCCACGATCATGGGGGGCGCAAGCCGGACGGTTAGTTTGCGGCCATTCTCCCGTTCTGAGGTAATCAGGAGAACGAACCCGCTCACGGCCCGCCCAGTCCTGGGTTGGTCCAACGCGGAACTCATCTCCCTTAATTAGCAAAGCGCGTTCCATGAGCAGGATTGAGAAGGGGAAAGGCGCGGAGCGCGGCCTTTAGCGGGAACGACGCAGTAGGAAATGGGGAGCACGCCCGCCCCGGGCGTTGCCAACCGGCGCCCTCGCCGGTTGGCCGGGCGCGAGGAGCGGTCACGGTTTGGTGGACGCTCGCGGCGTCCGAAGTTTCCGGCGAGGGCGCCGGAAACAGCGGGCGGGGCGCCCGCGCTCCCCGGAAACAGCGGGCGAGGTGCCCGCGCTCCCCATTTCCAACTGCATCGTCCCGGTTCAGGTCGCTTCAGCGTTCGACGGGCAGGGATGAAACGACCGGCCGGTGGGCGTCCGAACGATGAAGCGGCCTAAAGGCCGCGCTCCGGGGAACGCCCGTCACGGCCGGGACTGGGCGAGGACGCGGAAGGCGCGGCCGAGGTGCTGCGGGTGTGTCAAGGTTTGCAACTGGCGCGCGCGGGCAGCCGTCCAGTTGCGGGACAGCGCGCCGGCGGCGGAGAGCGAGGCAAGCGTGTCGGCGAGGAATTTTTCCTGCGTCTCGAAGGCGACCGTGCGGAGGCCCTCGGCCTCGCCCGCCTGCTGGAGCGTGGTGAAGTTCACGTGGCCGGTGAGGTCCTGTTCGCCCGGCGCGGCGAGGAGGTCGTCGCTCGCGCGATGGTCGCGGTAGGCGCGCAGGGTGCCGCGCGGGCGCTCGGGCCGGAACCACTCGGCCGCGGGCAGGCCGTAGTCGAACGTCACGAGCACGCCGGCGCGCAGCGCCCGCGCGGCCTCGCGCCACCACGCGGCGGCGCGGGGATTCACCTCGATGGTGTAGCCGTCCGGCAGCACGTCGAGCAGTGCGGCACGCGTCGGCGCGTCGAGCGGCAGGCCGCAGTCGGCGAAGGGAAACGCGTCGCCATCGCCCGCGCGCAGCGGCAGGCAGGTCCACACGAAATGCCCGTCCTGCGTGGCGACACCCCACTCGAACCACGCGCGGCGCGCCGCATCCCAGCCGATTCGCCGCGCGGGAAAGGCGTCGAGCAGTTCATTGGAAAAGATGACGCCACGCACGCCGCGCGCGGCCAGTTCCGGCCAACCGGCGGCCCAATGCACTCGCCCGGCGAAGGGCGCGAGCCGTTCGCGCTGCCACACGCGGCGCGCGTCCGACGGCTCGACGATCCAGTATTCCAGCCGCGCGAAAAGGTCGGCGTGGGCGGACTGAAGTTCGGTAAGGACATCGGCGGCGAGCCGGCCGTCATGCGCGCCGGCCTCGACGAGGGTGAGGCGCCCACCTTTTTCAGCCGACGGCTCCGCGCTCCCGTCGGCCTCGCGGAGCCACGTGGCGAAGCGGTGGGCGAGCAGTTCACCGAAGGCGCTGCCGACGCTGACGGAGGTGAAGAAATCGCCGGCGCGGCCGACGGTCCCGGTCGAGGCAGTGTCACGCTCGTAGTATCCAAGAGCGGGACAGTAGAGGGCGAGCTCCATGAAGTGCCCAAAGGGGATCGCGCCTTGGCGGGCGATTTGCTTTTGGAGGGTCATGTGCAACGGCTGCATTCGCCAACGGTCCGGTCACGCCGGCGTGGGTGAGTCAACTTTGCGAATCCTATGGCTAGAATTGATTCGTTCTTCAATCTGATGTTCGAGCAGAAGGCGTCGGACCTTCACATGGCCTCGGGCAACCCGCCGCTGTTGCGCATCAACGGCGAGATGCAGCGCATTGACTACCCCGCGCTCGAGCACGACTCGCTCAAGGCGATGCTCTACGAAATCACGCCGGAGTATAAGATCAAAATCTTCGAGGAAACCGGCGACGTGGACTTCGGCTACGAAATCCCGAACCTCGCGCGCTTCCGCGTGAACTTCTTCAACCAGAAAAACGGCATCGGCTCGGTGTTCCGCCAGATTCCGACGAAGGTGCTCTCCTTCGAGGATTTCGAAAAGTTCGACGCGCCCCTGCCGCCGGTGCTCAAGAAGTTCGCCATGCTGCACCGCGGCCTGGTCGTCTGCACCGGCCCGACCGGCTCCGGCAAATCCACCACGCTCGCGGCGATGGTGGATTACGCGAACAAGAATCGGAAGGACCACATCATCACCGTCGAGGACCCGATCGAGTTCGTGCATGAGTCGAAGAACTGCCTCGTGAACCACCGCGAGGTCGGCGTCCACACCAAGTCCTTCGCCTCGGCGTTGCGCGGCTCCCTGCGCGAAGACCCGGACATCATCATGGTCGGCGAAATGCGCGACTTGGAAACCATCGAACTCGCCATCACCGCCGCGGCGACGGGCCATCTCGTGTTCGGCACGCTGCACACGGCGAGCGCGGCCAAGACGGTGGACCGCATCATCGACGTGTTCCCCGCCGACCAGCAGAACAAGATCCGGCAGACGCTCTCCGAGGCGCTCAAGGGCGTCATCGCGCAGAATCTTTTCAAGCGCATCGACAAGAAGGGCCGCGTGGCCGGCCTGGAGATTCTCGTCATCAACACCGCCGTCGCCAACCTCATCCGCGAGGGCAAGACGCACCAGATCCCGGGCATGATCCAGGTGGGCAAGAAGCTGGGCAACCAGCCGTTCGACGACTCGATCATGGAGCACCTGCGCATGAAGCGCATCTCGCCGGAGGACGCGTTCGACCGGGCGCTCGACAAGAAGAAATTCAAAATGTTCCTCGCGCACCCGCCCGAAGACGACGAGTTGTAAAAACCCGGCGAAGCAGGCGGCGCGCGCCAACGACGCTTTCAATCCATGCGGATCAACGAACTTGATTACTTCCTGTCGGCGATGATGGATTCGTATCCGGACATCTCCGACTTGAACTTCACCCCCGGCCGGCCGTTGCAGGTGGAGGTTTATGGCGAGTTGGTCCCCATCATCACCGACCCGCCCATCGGCGCGCTCACGCCCTTCCAGACCGAGCATCTCGCGCTGAAGATCATCGCCGGCAACCGCCGCCTCACCGAGGACCTCCTGCGCACCGGCTCGTGCGATTGCTCCTACGGCGTCAGCGACCGCGCGCGTTTCCGCGTGAACATCTTCTCGCAGCGCGGCAACTACTCGATCGTCCTGCGCAAGCTCAACACCGCCATCCCCACCCTCGCCGAGTTGGGCCTGCCGACGGTCCTCTCCAAACCGACGGACGAAAAGACCGGGTTGGTCCTCCTCACCGGCGCCACGGGCAGCGGCAAATCCACGACGCTCGCGGCCATGCTCGGCGAGATCAACAACAAGCGCGCCTGCCACATCATCACGCTCGAGGACCCGGTCGAGTTCGTCCACACGCCGGTGCTCTCCACCTTCAACCAGCGCGAGATGGGCAACGACTTCGACACCTACGCCAACGGCCTGCGCGCCGCGCTGCGCCAGGCGCCGAAGATCATCCTCGTGGGCGAAATGCGCGACCGCCTCACGGTCGAGATCGCGCTCACCGCCGCGGAGACGGGCCACCTCGTCTTCAGCACGCTGCACACGATCGACGCCGGCCAGACGGTCAACCGCATCCTCGGCATGTTCGACCCCGAGGAGCAGGAACAGGTGCGCTACCGGCTCGCCGACACGCTCCGCTGGGTCATCAGCCAGCGGCTCGTCCCCAAGCAATCCGGCGGGCGCATGCCGTTGCTCGAAATCATGGGCACCAACCTCCGCGTCAACGAGAGCGTCATCCACGGCGAGAGCGACGGGAAAAGTTTTTACGAGATCATCGAGGCGAGCACCACCTTCGGCTGGCGCACGTTTGATTACTCGTGCCTCGAAGCCTACGAGTCCGGCGTCATCAGCGAGGAGATCGCATTGCGCTACGCGACCAAGCGCGGCCACGTCTCGCGCGGCATTGACATGATCCGCAAGAAGCAGGGCCTCTCCGCCGAGGACCTCGTGAAACTCAACCTCTCGTCGCTGCCCGCGGCCGGCGGCCCCGCGAAGGGCGCCCCCGCCCCGCGCGGCGCGGCCGAACCTGGACTACGCCGCGCGCCCCAACCGGGCTTCGCGCTCAAACTCAAGTGACGCATGGCCATCGAAATTGATTTTGGCAGCGCCGAGGGCAAACCCGCCCTGCTCGGCCTCAGTTCGCCCGAGTATCTCGGCGTCGCCAAGGACGTCCTCAAGGCGCTCGGCTACAAACCCTACGAGGCCGCGCACCACGACGACTTCCTCAACAACTACGTCCACGTCCAATACGAACTGGTGATCATCGAGGAGAAGTTTCTCTGCGATCTCCCGGTTGACAACCGCGCGCTCACCACGCTCCAGCAGATGCCGATGAGCCGCCGCCGGCACTCGGTGATTTTCCTCCTCGGCGAAAATTTCGCGACGCTCAACACGCTCCACGCCCTCCAGCACAGCGTCAACGCCGTCGTCCACAAGGACGACATTGACAGCCTCGGCGCGCTCATCATGCAGCAGGTCGCCGAGACGAATCTTTTTTTGCGCACCTACCGCGACACCCAATTGGGCATCGCGCAGGGGCGCCTCTGAACCGGCACCGAAATGCTTTTGGATTTAACACCCCTCGCCCGCTGTCGTTCCCTTGTTGGAACGAGGGTTCGTCGTCTGCGGCGGTGGCGCTCTTCCCAGCCGTTGCGCGCCCCCGCCCGCCGTTGAACCACCCTGCCCTCACGGGCGGAACTTTACGGCGGGGGGTGTTACGATTTTTCGCCGGCCTGCCCGGCCGCGGATGGAAATAGAAAAACTTGCCGCCGCTTTCCTCGCGGCGCATAACAGCCGCATGACCAACCCCGCCAACGTCTCCCGCCGCCATTTCCTCCACGCCTCCGCCGCCACCGCGTTCGCCGCGCCGCTGATTCTTTCCGGCGGTTGCGCGACCGACCGCCGCCTCGGCGCGAACGACCGCCTCACGATGGGTTTCATCGGCAACGGCAAACAGGCCGGCGGGCTCCTCGGCGGCTTCCTCAATCGCGCCGACACGCAGGTCGTCGCCGTGTGCGACGTGGACACCACGCGCCGCGAGGCCGCGAAGAAAACGGTCGAGGCTTACTACGCGAAGAAGACGCCCGGCGGCACGTTCAAGGGCTGCGACGCTTACACCGACTTCCACGCGGTGCTCGCGCGCAAGGACATTGACGCCGTCTGCATCGCCACGCCGGACCACTGGCACGCGATCATCAGCGTCGCCGCGGCCTACGCGGGCAAGGACATCTATTGCGAGAAGCCGCTGTCCGAAACGGTCAAGGAAGCGCGCGCCATGGTGGCCGCCGTGCGCCGGAACCAGCGCGTGTTCCAGACCGGCTCGATGCAGCGCAGTTCGCGCGAGTTCCGCGTCGCGTGCGAACTCGTCCGCAATGGCGTCATCGGAAAAATTTCCCGCGTCACCGTCGGCGTCGGCGGCCCCGGCAAACCGTGCGACCTGCCCGAGGAGCCGATGGAGCCGGGCCTCGACTGGAACATGTGGCTCGGCCCCGCGCCGATGCGGCCCTACAACTCGATCCTCAGCCCGCGCGGCGTCCACACTCATTTCCCCGCGTGGCGCAACTATTGGGAATACGGCGGCGGCATGGTCACCGACTGGGGCGCGCACCATTTCGACATCGCGCAATGGGGCCTGGGCATGGACGCCAGCGGTCCCGTCGAGATCACCCCGCCCGCCGACGTGGCGACGGCGCAGAGCGGCGTGCGCTACCGCTACGCGGACGGCATCGAGGTCGAGCACATCAGCGAGAACGGTGTGACGTTCTTCGGCAGCGGCGGGAAAATTTATGTGAACCGGGGCAAGTTCGGGATGGAACTCGGCGGCAAGGACGCGGCCAGTTCGCTCGCCAAGGACAAGGCCGGCTTGCAGCAAATCCTGGACGGCGTGGAAAAGGAGTATCTCGCGAAGGCCAAGGTGAAGCTCTACGCCAGCACGGATCACAAGGCGGATTTCATCGCGTGCATTCGCAACCGCAAGCGGCCGATCACGGACGTGGATGTTGGCGCACACACCGTCACCGTCTGCCACCTCGTGAATTTCGCCTACCGCTACGGGAAGAAAATCCAGTGGAACCCGGCGAAGCACGAATTCATCAACGGCACCGGCAACGCGAAGTGGCTCGACCGCGAGTATCGCGGGATCTGGCGGGTGGCGTGAGGTTTTCTTTTTAGCGCAAAGGCGCAACGACGCAAAGGCGCGAGGAATACAAACGACTTCCGCTTGGCGGGCCAGACTCGATCTGAGATTCCTCTCGCGTCTTTGCGCCTTTGCGCCTTTGCGTTAAAACCCCGCCGCAACATCCGGGTGAACGCTGACAAAAACAGGTTTGCCCCCGCCCGGCCGCGCTTCTAGATTTCGCCCCGCTAAAATTTATGCAACCCACTCGCACTGCCTACGGAACCTGGAGCGGCGGACGCTACATGCACTTCGGCGAACCGCTCACCGAGGAACGCTACCTCGCCGCCCTGCGCCGCGCCTACGACCGCGGCATCCGCACCTTCATGACCTCCGACGTTTACGGCAACGGCGAGGCCGACACGATGCTCGGCCGCGCGCTCGCCGGCGTGCCGCGCGACACTTACTGCCTCGTCGGCGTGCTCGGGCACGACATTTATTCCGGAAAACGCGACGGCTCGAAAGGCTTCCCGCGCTTCACCAGCTCCACGTTGCGCCAGCCCGCCGACTACGCCGGCTACCTCGAAATGGCCGCGACGAAATGCCTCGAACGCTGCCGCACCGACCACTTCGACGTCGTGATGCTGCACAACCCCGACTCCATCGGCTACGCCAACGAGGTTGTGTGGAAAGGCATGGAGAAACTCAAGGAGTCCAAGCTTACGAGCCTCCTCGGCGTCGCGCCCGGACCGGCCAACGGCTTCTCGCTCGACCTCATCAACTGCTTCGAGCGCTTCGACGGACTCATTGACTGGGCGATGATCATCCTCGGCCCGATGGAGCCGTGGCCCGGCAACCTCGCCCTCCCCGCCGCGCGCAAACACAACGTGAAACTCATGGCCCGCGTCGTGGACTACGGCGGCATCTTTCACGACGACGTGAAGCCCGGCCACCAGTTCGGCTCGCACGATCACCGCGCGCATCGCCCCGCCGGCTGGGTCGAGGCCGGCAACGAGAAGCTGGAAAAAATGCGCCCCATCGCGCAGAAGCACGGCCTCACCCCGCTCCAACTCGCGTGCCTCTGGACCCTCGCGCAATCGCCCGTGCAGAGCGTCATCCCCACCTTCGTCCAGGAGCTCGGCGACGGCGCGAAAACTTACGAGGCCAAGGTGGACGAACTCGCCGCGCTGCCCGACGTGAAGTTGAGCGCGGAGGAAATCGAAGCCATCGCGCGCATCGGCGACAACAAGGGCTGCATGGAACTCAAGGGCGGCAATCCCGGTTACGCCGGCGAGCCCCTGCCCGACCGCTGGTCGCTCACACCCGACCTCGAAGCCACCGGCAAACGCTGGGGCATCGAGCCGGCGCGCGACCTCGTCTGCACGCATCATTGACCAACGTGCCGCCGGCATCCTGCCGGCAGTTCCGGCCCCGAGTCCCGAAGGGCCGGCAGAAAAATTTCGTTCATCCTTCTCTCGTCCCTGACGGGACTCGCACTCTCCCGCTGCAAACCCCGGCTTGAAAACCGGGGCTATTTTCTTTCGTGCCTGCGGCACTGGCTTGCTGACACCGCGCCGGTTCTGAATTACAAACCCCGCCGTGCCCGACGCCCCCGCCGCCAAATCGCGAAAGAAGCGCGCCAGAAAACTCACCTTCCTGTTCGCCTCGCTCGCGCTGCTGCTCGCGCTGCTGCTCGCGCTGTGCGGGTGCGAGTCGTGCCGGTTCTACGGCCAGGCCGCGCGCGGGCAATGGCAAATGCTCACGGCGCCCAAGCCCATCGCGGATTTTCTCGCGAGCACCAACACGCCGCCCAAGCTCCGCGCCCAGCTCGAATTCGTCCTGCGCGTGCGCACCTTCGCCGAGCGCGAGCTGCATCTCTCCGCGCATCGCCATTACCTCAACTACGCCGACCTCGGCCGGCGCTACGCCGTGTGGACCATTTACGCCGCGCCGGAGTTTTCGCTTGAAGCGCGGAGCTGGTGGTATCCGTTGGTCGGGAGTTTGAAATACCGCGGCTACTTCAACGAGCGGAGCGCCCGCGACTACGCGGCGAAAATAAGAACCGAGGGGCAGGATGTCTTCGTCGGCGGGGTGGAGGCCTACTCGACGCTCGGCTGGTTTCCCGATCCGGTGCTCAACACTTTCATCAACCGCGACGAGGACGATCTCGCCGAGGTGCTTTTCCACGAACTCACGCACCAGAAGGTCTTCATTTCCGGCGACACGGATTTCAACGAGGCCTTCGCCACCGCCAATGCGCAGGAGGGCGTGCGCCGCTGGTTTCGCGCGGAGAAAAAACCGGAGGCGCTCGCGAAGTATGAGGCCGGCCTCGGCCACGAGACCGATTTTTCCCACCTCATCTTCCGCACGCGCGACGAACTGACCGCGCTCTACGCGCGCACGAACCTCCCGCCCGAGACGATGCGCGCGGAGAAAGCCGCCGCGTTCGATCGTCTGCGCGCAAGCTACGGCGGGCTGAAGGAAACGTGGGGCGGCCGCGGCGAATACGACCGGTGGTTCGCCAAGGAGCTGAATAACGCACGGCTCAACACCATTTCAACTTACTACGAACTCGTCCCCGGCTTCGCCGCGCTGCTCAAGCAACAGGACGGCGACTCGGAAAAATTCTACAAGGAAGTCCGCAAGCTCGGCCGGAAGGACAAGGACGAGCGCCAGCGGGTCGTGAAGGCGCTCGGGGAAAAATGAGGAGCGCAGAGCTCCAGCTCTGCGCGTTCGAACGGACCGGGACACGCGGAGCCGGAGCTCCGCGCTCCGACTCAAACCTCGAAATCCACGATGGCCACGTTCTCCACGTGCGGCAGCGCGGCGTCCTTGAACTTTCCGTGGTCGGCGTTCGTGAGGTAGGCGTCGCGCGCGGCGGCATCGCTGAAGGTGATGACGAACGCGTGGGTGAAGCCCTGCGCAAGCCCCTCGGGGCTGTTGTTCGGGCCGCCGGTGTAGTTCTCGATGCCGGGGACGTTCTCGGAGAGTTCGAGCACCTGGTCGAAAATCTGCGTGACGGTTTCTTCGGTGGTTCCCTCTTTGAACTTCAGGAGGACGACGTGGTTGATCTTGGACATAATTTTTTCGCTCTGGCCCGCGCGGCGCATTCGGCGCCCGCCGGCCGTAATTTTTCCGACGAGTTTATTTGGTTTTGAGTGCCGCCGCGATGGCGGACACCACCTCCGGCGACTCCGGTTCGTCGCCGGAGTCGAAGCGTTTCACAATCTTGCCGTCGCGGCCAATGAGAAACTTTCCAAAATTCCACGCCACCGGACCGGGCGCCGGCGAGTCCTTGCCCGTGAGCGCGGCGAAGAGCGGGTGCGCGCCCGGGCCGTTGACCTCGACCTTGCTGAACATCGGGAACGTGACGTGGTAGTTGCCGGTGCAGAATTTCAAAATCTCCGCCTCGCCGCCCGGCTCCTGTCCGCCGAACTGGTTGCACGGAAAACCCAACACCACGAGGCCGGCGTCCTTGTGCTTCTGGTAGAGCGCCTCGAGGCCGGCGTATTGCGGCGTGTAACCGCACTCGCTCGCGACGTTGACGATGAGCAGCACCTTGCCCTTCCACGCCTTGAGCGACGTGTCCTTGCCGTGGATGTCCTTGAGCGGGATGTCGAGCAGTCCCGCGGCGCGCGCGCCCACGCTGCCCGCGACGAGCGCGGCCACGGCGGCGAGGAGGACAAATTTCATGGGGCGCAGAATGCCAGCGGCCGGGGCAAAGTCAAACGGGCGTTCGGGGAAAAACTTCAGGGCGAAACGCATCTGGACCTCGTGGGTGTCGGAGCGCGGCGTCACGCCGCCTTTCAGAAAATGAAAATCTCCGAGAGGCTGCTGCGCTCGTCGGTCCACATCGGCATTTTCTTTTTGAACTCGTCCCGCTCGCCCTTGCCGCCGTGGATGGCGGGGAGGTTCGCGAACTCCTCGTTGTTCGTCAGCAGCACCCAGTCGGTCGTGTAGGCGCCGCCGGTTTCCTCGTCCTCCTGCCGTTCGTCCACGTCGTCGTCGCGAAAGAGGATGGCCTTGTAGTTGAAATGCCTGGCGAGGTCGAACACGACGGGTTGGAGATTCAGGTGGCGATTGGAGATGTGCACGCAGATCACGCCGTCCGGCTTCAGGTGCCGCCGGTAAATCTCGATGGCCTCGCGCGTGAGCAGGTGCACCGGGATCGCGTCGCTGCTGAAGGCGTCGAGCACGAGGATGTCGAACTGCTGCGACGGCTCGCGTTCCAGCGAGAGGCGCGCGTCGCCCATCGAGAGCTCAATCTTCGCGGCGGAGTCCTTGAGGTAGGTGAACCATTTGTTTGCGATGCGCGGCACCTCGGGGTTGATCTCGTAGATGCGCATGGTGTCGCCCGCTTTGCCATATACCGCGAGGCTGCCCGCGCCGAGGCCCACGAGGCCGATGCGGCGGTTCTCCTTGCGCGGGAAATTTTTCATCGCCAACCCCACGCCGCTGCTGCTCGTGTAATACGTCGTCGGCAGGCGGCGCTTGGCGTCATCCACAAACTGCAACCCGTGCGTGGTGCCGCCGTGCTGGAACATGAATTTGTGCAGATCCGGATTGTCGGGCCAGGACTCGTAAACCTTGAGCACACCGTAGAAGTTCCGCGCCAGCTCGGAGGCACCGCGCATGTCCTCGCGCGCGTCGAAGTAAAACAGCCCGCCCACTCCGCCGAGCGCCGGCAGCACGACGAACCACGACCACGCGTGGCGCGGATGACGCAGCCAGCCATTCTTGTCCACCCAGAGCACGGTCACCACGAGCACGCACACGGCGAAGAAACCAACCTGCATTTCCAGGAAATGGCGGAAGATGAACGGCGCGACGAGCGCGACGAACAGACCGCCCGCCGCGCCGCCGGCGGAGATGGTGAGGAAGTAGCCCGTGAGTTTTTTCGCGCCGGGCCGGAGCCGGTAGAGCTCGCCGTGGCAGACCATGCAGCACACGAACATCGTGCCGACGTAGATGCCGATGATCGTGAGGATGGACAGGCCGTTGGATTTTTCAATGAGCCAGGCGAGCGGCTTGAGAGTTTTGGAAGTCGGCTCGGTGAGGTCCGGCCCCGCGAGCATCCAGAGCAGCGCACCAATGGAGATCACGAACAGCGGAATCCAGAACGGCCGCCAATACCACCGCGGGCCGTCGAAGCTCACGATGAACGTGACGAGGTAAAGGCTCAGCGGCACGACCCACAAAAACGGGATGACCGCGATGTCCTGGCAAATCTTGTTCGTCACCGCGAGCAGCAGCACCGAGGCGCACGCGGGGAGCATGAACCACAGCCATTTGGGACCACCCTTGTCTTCGGCGGCAGAATCCGCGGCCGCCATCTCCGGTGTGCTGGCCGGTTTCGTCTGCCCCGCCGCCTTCCACACGAGCACGCCGCACCACACCGCGAAGCCGATGAACAACAGCAGCCCGCCGGACCACGCCCACGCCTGCGCGCGCCGCGAGAGGTTGGGTTCCACGATGAACGGATACGCCACGAGCGCGAGCAGCGAGCCCACATTTGAAAGCGCATACAGCCGATACGGCGATACACCCGGCCGCGCCTCCGCGAACCACGCCTGCATCAACGGCCCGGTGGCCGAGAGCACGAGATACGGCAGGCCGAGCGTGGCGAGCAGCAGCAGCAGGATGCGCCCGGAGGGATTCGTCCCGTCCGCCGGCTTCCACTGCTCGCCCGGCACGATGGGCAGCCAGAGCAGCGCGACCGCGAGCAGCGCGAGATGCAGGATGACCTGCCGGCGCGGCGTCAGCTTGCTGATGCTCAGGTGCGCGTAAGCGTAGCCGCCGAGCAGGAGCAGTTGGAAAAAAAGGACGCACGTGCTCCACACCGCCGGCGTCCCGCCGAACCACGGCAGGATGAACTTCGCGATGAGCGGCTGGACGAGGAAGATGAGAAAGGCGCCGGTAAAGATGGCGAGGGCGAATGCAGGCATGGCGCGTGGTTTTGCGGGCGGACGCTAGAGACGCCGGGGGAAAGTTCAAAGCTCAAAGTTCAAAGCACGCTTATCCGGTTCGCTGACAAAGTGAAATTTTCCTTTTGCTTCATGCAAACCATTCCTCTCTTATCACTGCTGCCGCAGATGCTTAAACAAATCTGAGCGTCGCCATGAACAAAATCCTCGTCAGCTATGATTTAAAGGCACCACATCGGGACTATTCCAAGCTGATCACCGCACTCAAAACTTTCGAGTTATGGGCAAGGCCGTTGGAATCCACCTGGTTGTTAGTGACGTCGCAGAACACAACTCAGGTGCGGGATTCCCTGATGGCGCTCGTGGATGAAAACGACAAGATTTTGGTTGTCGAACTTACGGGCGGATGGAACTCCCTTAATGTTGTGAAGGAAGTGGTGGATTGGATGAAACGCAATATTCGGTAGGCATCATGTCTGCACCACGAAAAAACACCCAGCCCCAGTGGCTGCGCCGCCTCGGACATTTTTGGAGCGGTATCCAGGGGAGTTTGACGATCAAGATATTCAGTTGGGTTTCCGTAATCGCCTTGGCAGACTTTGTGATGAAGCTGCACAAGCAGGCGCTCGATCTGAAGCTCATTTCCGAAGGAGTGGTGACCGCGTTGCAATTGGCTTACGTGATCGTAGGGGCTTTTGCGGTGCGGGCGTTTTTTATTATCGGTGAGAACGCTGGGGCACAGGCGGAGAAGGTTCAACATCTGGAGCAGGTCGTAACGTCACACTACGATGTTTATGCCAGCCTCCATTGTGTCATTCACCAAACCCGTGATTCCTTGCTTTCGGACGGCGCTTTTCTTCGGCTTGCTGACCAAAGCGACGTAGCCACCGCGACCAAACATGTTTTCGACACAATCAGCGCGCAACTCGGAATGCTGGAGAGAGCGATGCGCGCAATTTCCGGAGCGGACTGCCAAATCGTCTTCAAAGTGCTGAAGCCAGACCCGAACACTGGCGAACCCGGTTTGGTCACTTGCGCATACAGCCCATCAACTCCACTGGAACGAAGGAAGAACTCGACTACTCTTCCAACCAACCAAGGGATCGCGCAGGAGGCGTTAATCACGAAGAAAATTGCATGGACGAACGACATCCTGACAGATTCACGGTTCTGGCCACAGGAGCAGAAACAAAGTTATGGCGCTCGTTACCGGACAGTCGTAACCTGCCCCGTGATCACCAACAAAACCGTAGTGGGAGTCCTGTGTTTTGATTGGAAAGAGCCAAACATGTATGACAAGAATTTTGGTGAAATCCTTGCCTGTTTCACCGATGTTGTGAGTGTGGCTTGCTACATAGGTGGTGAGTCGCGCAAAGTTAAACCCAAGGCAACAGAGGGCGTAACAAACAAATGAGTGATAACAAAACAAGTGGCGAGAACGCCGACCCTGGTAATGATCACTCGACTGTCCGAGTGACGCGGGTGAATGGGTCCATTGACATCGAGTTCCTTGAGAACTTGGTAAGGCTTGGTCAGGAACAACAAGGCATCGGATTTGGCTCCAATGCTGAGGCGGAAGTTCGAGCGTCCGAACCAGACAAGAAGGCAATTCCCGCCTGAACTTCTCGATTGAAATTCACCCCCCGCTTCGGCGGGGGTTTTTTTTGCAGACATCGAATTGGTAGCCCAACTCGTGCTTGCTCCGCGGTTCGCTTTGATCGAGTGGGGGGGGGCGCGTTTCCATAATACAATGAACAACCTCCCCGCCGTTCGGCAGCGCGCCCCGTGGCGGCAAGACGGAGGGATCGCGCGGTCTCGCGATGCGCTTTAGGAGCTAAATTCCTTCAATGCCAACAAACCGGATAAGCACGGTTCAAAGCCCGGGGAAACGCCGGTTCTGGCTGGACACCGGACGTGGGGCGGCAGGCTGAAGCTGACGTAAAGCGACGTAAATATCGTGTTTGGAAGTGGATAACTGGTCTAAAGTGCGTGGAATTCAGACTTTGATCGTCGCGATCTGAGTCCAAATCGTCGCAATCTGGGTCCAAATCGTCGCAATCTGGGTCCCAATCGTCACGATCTGGGTCCAAATCACCGCGATCTGAGTCCAAATCGCCGCAGTTTGAGTTCAGATTCCGGCAGTTTGAATCCAACTTGCGGCTGGTTGAGTTCAGATCGTCACAGTTTGAATCCAACTTGCCGCGGTTTGAGTTCGAAACGCGGCAGTTTGAGTTCAGACCGCGGCAGGTTGGGTTCAGATCACCGTCGCTTGAGTCTGACCAGCCACGATTTGAGTTCAGATCGTCGCAAGCCGGAGCCCGTTTCAAGCGCCGCCGGACGCGGCCTCACGGCAGCGGCGCTTCGCCCATCGCCAGCGCGCGTATGGTCTTCTCGTCGCGCACGTAGAGCACGCCGTTGAGGTAGGCGGGGAAGCTGTAGGTCTTGCCGCACGGCTGCATCCGGCTGATCTCCTTGTAGGCCGTGGGGTCGGCGGCAATCAGGTGGAGTTCGCCGTCGGAATTGAGCGCGAGCAGCTTGTCGCCCAGCGCGAGCGTCGAGGCGTAGTCGGCGAAGCCGGGGTGCGTCCAGAGCGTCTTGCCCGTGGCGAAATCCACGCAGGTGAAATCGGTTTTGTTTCCGCCCGCGCCGATGCCGTAGAGCTTGCCGTTCACGAGCACCATCGAGGAGATGTTCACCTTCGTCTCCTTGTTTTCCCACATCGGCGTGGCGGTGAACGCCGCGCCGGCCTTCGCGATCTGGTAGCGGATCAAGCCCACCGTCTGCGACGCGATGGTCACGGTGTCGCCGACGATGAGCGGCGTGAACGTGTGCCGCTTCGCGCCGGTCTTGATGGGCACGCGCCAGAGGACTTTTCCCTTCTCGGCGTCCACTCCCATGAGCGCATCGGCGGTGAAGTGGACGACCTGCCGCGTGCCGGCGAGCGTGCCGACCATGAGCGAGGAATAGGCGGTGTTGTCGCTGCCCGCGTGCCAGAGTTCCTTGCCGGTCAGTTTGTCGAACGCGACGAGCGTGCCCTTCTCCGGGCTGCCGACGGGGACGAAGACGCGAGAGCCGTCAATGACCGGCGCGCCGTTGTTGCCGTGGCGGCGGGCGGCGGTCTCTTTCGCGGCGGGGTCGGAGCCTTTGTTGCCGAAGTAATTTGCGCCGTAGTCCTTCTCGAAGTTCACGCTCCAGATTTTTTTTCCATCCGCCAGCTTGAGGCATTGAAATTCGCCGCGGCCCGACTGGACATAAAGGCGGTCGCCATCAATCACCGGCGTCGTGCGCGGGCCGGTGCCGTAATTGTAGTAGTCGGCCATCTCGGCGTAGGCGTTCTTCCAGAGTTCCTTGCCCGTCGCGAGGTCGCACAGGTGGACGACTTCCTTGGTGCCGGCCGGTTCGCCGCCCTGGTCAATATAGACGAAGCGGTTGCCGCTGATGACCACGGCGCTGTGGCCGGAGCCGGCGGGGATTTCCCAAATTTTTCTCGGCGCGCTGGGCAGCTTGTCGAGCGGCTTCTCGCCGCGGATCACGCCATCGCGCTGCGGCCCGCGCCATTGCGGCCAGTCGGCGGCGGAGAGGTTGGTGGAAATCGCGGCGAGCGAAACGGCGGCGAGACAGGTGAGGCGCATAATTTGGTGCATGATGGACGCGCTTGGATAGCGCGGTGTTCAGCGGGGGTCAAGGCGCACGCTCCTCAGATCCGCCACAACTTGACCGTGCCGTCGGCGCTCGTCGAAGCCAACCCGCCGTCCGGGGCGAAGGCGAGGCCCGTCACCCGCCGGCGGTGCCCGCGCAGAACGCGCACCCGCCGGCCCGTCGCGAGCTCCCAGACGGAAACGGTGCGGCCCGCGGACATGGCCACGCGCGCGCTGTCGCAGGAGAACGCCACACATTCAATCCCGCGCAGCCCGCCGCAAAATGCCGGGAGCGGCTCGCCGCTGACCGCATCGCAGACCTTCGCCGAACCGCCGGCCAGTTGCGCATACAGCCGGCCGTTGGGCGAGGGGATCGGCGGCGAGGCGACGTGCAGTTCACCGATCCTGACCCGCTGCATTGCGCGCGTCCCGGCATCCCACTCGATGAGCACCCTTTCCGCTGACACCGCGCGAACGATCCGGCCGTCACCGGAAAAATCCACCGCGCGCAACGGACCGTAGTGCGCGCGCAGCGTGTGTCCGCCGTGCAGCCGCGTGAGCGGATCGAGATACGCGCACGCGTAGAGCGCGCCCAACCCGGCGGCGAGCGCCCCGATCCACGGCTGGTGATACGCGAGCACGAGCACGATCAGCGCGAACGCCGCGGTGATGAAGTAGCGTTCGACGAACGCGCTCGCGGCAGCGAAGCGGCGGGACAGCGGACCGTTGGCCTTGCGGGTCTTCACTGAGGCGTGACGATGATTGCCATGGCGGCAGCAACTTGTCCACGGAGACCGCACCGGATAAGGTGAGAAAATGAAGTGGAGCGGGTGAAGGGAATCGAACCCTCGTCTCAGGCTTGGGAAGCCCACATTCTACCATTGAACCACACCCGCTCGCTGAGAACGGCGTGTGGCATATCAGGTTCGCCGGACGCGCGCAAGCGCGAGGTGCGCCCAACGCGCTAGTTCAGTGCCGGCACAGCTTCCCTGCGGTTCTCCAAGATGGCGGTGACCGCCTGCTCGATTTTTTCCAACCGGAACGGCTTGCCAACGCAAGGTGCCCCGATGGATTTCAGGAACGCCTGGGTTTCTTCGTTCACCGTGTCGCCCGTCAGGAAAATAATGCGGCGCGCCACATCCGCCTGCTGTTCGACCGCGAGGGTGAAGAATTTTTTTCCGTCCATGCCGGGCATGCGGAAGTCGGACAGGACCACGTCAAACTCCTCGCCCTTGAGTTTCTCCAAGGCCTCCTGGCCGGTGAGGCACACCGTCGGTTGAAAGCCCAGCAGGGAGAGCATTTCGCTCAACAAGGTGGCGATCATCTCCTCGTCGTCGAGCACGAGCACGCGGGCGGAACGTTTCGCCTGGGGTGGGGCGGCGGGTGCATTTTCGGGCTTGGCGACGGCCCCGGCGGCGGCTTCCTTCACGGGCTCTTCCTTCACCTCGACCAGCGGAAACTCCAGCACAAAGCAGGCACCGCCCAACTCCGGGGAGCGTTCGTAGGTGATGCGGCCGTTGTGTTCGGACATGATGCCGTGCGCAATCGACAAACCCAACCCGGTGCCGATGCCGACATCCTTGGTGGTGAAGAACGGTTCAAATACCTTGGGCTGGATCTCCGCCGGAATGCCGGGCCCGCTGTCCTCGACGCGGATGAAGAGGGACGCGCCTTCCTGCGCGGTGCGGATGCGGATGCGGCCGGGCAGCGGCCTGTCGAGCATCGCGTGGAGGGAGTTGCTGATGAGGTTGACGAGAACTTGCTGCACCTGGTCCGGATCGGCCATCGCGCAGGAAATCGCCCGGTCAAGACTGGTCGAGACCTCCATGCCGATGAGGCGGATCTCCGGCTGGCGCAGCTCCACCACGCGCTCGATGAGCTGGTTGAGGTCCACGCCCACCCGATGGGTGGAATGACCGCGGGCGAACGAGAGAAAGTTGCTCACGAGCTTGGCGGCGCGCTGGCTTTCGAGCGCGACCTTTTGCAAATCGCCGCGGATCTGGTCGGTCAACCCCTGCCGCTTCAGGATGAGTTCGACATACCCCATGACGACCGCCAGCGGGTTGTTCAACTCGTGCGCCACGCCGGAGATCATCTGGCCGAGCGCCGAGAGCCGCTCCGCCTGCCGCAACTGCTGCTCCAGCCGCGCGCGTTCCGTGACTTCGCGGATGAAAAACTGGAAGGCGCTCCGCCCGTCATACTCGACCCCGGCACCGTCAATCTCCACCTGGGATGAGCTGCCGTCGAAACGGACCAGCGTCACCTGCTGGACTTTCTTGATCCACAGGAACCATTCCTGTCCGCCGGCGGGCGCGGGTTCCTTGTCCGCGACATCGCGCACGAACTGGCGCAGGCTCGGATTTTTCAGCGCCGAGTTCTGCATGCCGAGCAGTTTCCGCCCGGTCTGGTTCATTTCCAGAATCTGCAGGTCCTCCGCCGACACGATGATGATGCCCTCGTGCGCCTTGTCGAACAGGTCGCGGTAACGCTCCTCGGTCGAGGCGACCTTCTGCTGGAGCACCGCCTTCTCGGATTTCTGCGAACGGAGCTGCTGGAACGCGAGCTTGTTCGAGCTGCGCACCTCCTCGAGCACGAGGATGATCATGCTCACCGCGATGAACAGTTGCAGCACCGCCGACGCGAGAAAGCCCGAGCTGATCATCGCCTCCGAGGTCTGGATGAACGGATACCCCGCGAGGTAAAATCCCCAGAAGAAAAATCCACCCGAGAGCAGCCCGGCGCCGATGTAGCCGCGGCGCAACCGGAATTTGAAGAAGGCCCACGCCGTCATCGCGCTCGACAGACCGATGAGCGTGAAGATCGGCACTTGGATGTGCAGCGCATCCTCCAGATGATATGCGCCGACGTAGCTCCAGACGAAGAGGAACAGAATGAACAGGCCGAACATCGTCTGCCGCGGCTTGAGGTTGTGGAACACCGCGCTGCCCCACAACAAACACACCGCCGAGGCGCTCACGCACCATTGCTTGAGCATCATCACCAGTGACGACTCCTGGGTGCCGTGGCCCGCGCTGCCGATGCACAGCGTCAACCACAGCGCATAAAACAACCACGCACACGTCCACAACGTGAAGTAACGCCGCCGCGTGTAGAGGTTGAGATACGAAAACAAACCGACGAGCACCCAGACAGTCAGCAGTGACAGCACCACCGCCGCCTTCAGGTATTCCACCGGGAAGGTGAGATCGAGTCCTGAGAAATGTTCTCCCATGAGTTGAATGGCTGGTTTCGCGGCGCGCGTTCAGCGGCCCGGTTTGCCGGGCGGTTTCTCCAACCGCGCGGCTTCCCGCGCGGGCGCGGCGTCCGCGTGGCGGCGGAGCGACGTCGAGCGATGCAGGATCGGCACGA
Organism: Verrucomicrobiota bacterium; assembly: GCA_016199935.1. Lineage (GTDB taxonomy): Bacteria > Verrucomicrobiota > Verrucomicrobiia > Limisphaerales > JACQFS01 > JACQFS01. Next base: position 3,379 of record JACQFS010000170.1, on the reverse strand, counting down.
TGGCATTTTTCCCATCTATGCCGAACATGAACCGCACCGGCAGCGCGCGCGCTTCCGCGGCTTTCGCCGAAGCGGAGGGCGCGTCGGACTTGGGAGACTTCTCGCAGTCGCCCAACCAGCGCGTCAGAAACCAGTCGGTGATCGAAGGAGCTTTCGGTGTAGTGGCCATACGTGACCGTTTTTCAGCAACGCATGTGCCACGCTGACAAGTCTTCCACAAAAACGAGAACTCCCCGTCCGCTCGCATCCGGACGCCCCGGGCCTGTCCTGATTCGGAACAGGCCGGACGCCATTCTGTCCCGTCGTCACCGTTTGAAATGCGCGGCGAAAAAGTGCAGCCCGAGATTCACCTCGCACTCGGACATTTCCCACCGCTGCGCCCCGGGCCAGAGCCGGGACAACTCCCGGCCGGCGAATCCGGCGCGCACGCTCACCCGCGCGTCGTGGCGCGTGACGGCGTGGCAGCCGAGCGCCCACAGGAACCGCGTGGCCAGCAACGCCGGATGCCAGCGGCGCGGTTCGCACGCCGCAAAATGCCCCGCACCCGCCGTGAGCAGTCCGAGCAAATCCCGCAGTTCCTCCCACTGAAAATGGTGCAGGAACAGGTTCGCCACGACCGCATCGGTCGGGCGCAGCGGATTCGCGCGCAACCACTCGAACACGTCCGCGCCGGCGATGCGCACCGTCCAGCCGAGTTGCGTCATCGCGATGCGCGTCTGGGGGCTCACGCTCCGGTGCCGGTCCACCAGCACCACTTCCAGATCCTTCCACGCCGGCCCGAGCAGCGCACCCACGGCCAGCAGGAATTGTCCGTCGCCCGCGCCCAGTTCGACGAGCCGCAGCGGTTTCGCGCGGGGAAATGCCGCCTGCAAATGTCGCGCGAGCAGCGACGGATTGCCGAGCCGCGCATTCACCCGCACCAGATCGGCGCGCGAACGGACCGCCCGCTGGTCCACGGCCGCCAGCCCGTCGAGGATTTCCGGCGCCACCCGTCGCGTTGAGATTTCGAGGAGGCTCATTTGGATTTCGCGATCGCGTTTCGTCCGGCTTCGATAATGGCCAGCACGCTCTCCACATCATACACACACCCGCCCCACGTTCCACCACTGACCGCCTGCAACGCCGCCCAGAGCCGCGTGTCCGCCGGAAGGTTCTTGTCCGGCGCGAGATCTTCCCGCGTCGTCCGTGCCGCGAGAATCTTCGCGCCCTCCTCCGGTGAAAATTTCCGCGCGCCGTCGCCGATGAAGTCCACCGTGCCGGTGTTCGTGTTGCGATCAACGACGATCCGCACCACATCGCCATCGCGCAGCTTGCCAATCGGCCCGCCCGCGAGGGCCTCCGGTCCCACGTGGCCGACGCACGCGCCGGTGCTTACGCCGCTGAAGCGCGCGTCGGTGATGAGCGCGACGTGTTTGCCGAACGGCAGGTGCTTGAGCGACGACGTGAGCTGATACGTCTCCTCCATCCCCGTGCCCATCGGGCCGATGCCCGCGACCACGAGCACGTCGCCCGCCTCGATGCGGACCTGCTTGATCGCGGCGATGGCGTCCTTCTCTCGTGCAAAAAATTTTACCGGCCCCTCCTTGCGATACACGCCGTCGGCATCCACGACCTTCGGGTCTAGCGCCGTGCTCTTGATGACCGCGCCCTCGGGCGCAAGATTGCCTCGCGGAAATGTGACCGTGCTCGTCAGCCCCCGCTCCTTCGCGCGCGCGGGCGACATGATGACGTCGTCGGCATCCACGCCGTCCTGTTCCTGCAAAATTTTCCGGAACCGCGCGCGCCGCTCCGACTTCGCCCACCACTCCAGCACTTCACCCAAAGTTTTTCCACTCGCCGTCATCACGCTTGTGTCGAGCACGCCGAGCGCGCGCAGATGCAGCATCACCTCCGGCACGCCTCCCGCGAGGAACGCCCGCACCGTCGGGTGATGCACCGGCCCGTTGGGCAGCACGCTCACGAGCCGCGGCACGGTGCGATTCACCTCGATCCAGTTCTGCACCGTCGGTCGGCGCAGCCCCGCCGCGTGCGCGATGGCGGGAATGTGCAGCAGCAGATTCGTCGAGCCGCCGAACGCCGCGTGCACCACCATCGCGTTGCGGATCGCCGCGTCGGTGAGGATTTGCTTCGTCGTCACGCCCGCCTTTTCCAACTCCACCAGCGCCCGTGCCGAACTCACCGCCAGTTCGCGCCATACCGGCTCGCCCGATGGCGCGAGCGCACTGTGGGGCAGCGACAACCCGAGCGCCTCGCCGACGACCTGCGACGTTGCCGCCGTGCCGAGAAACTGGCACCCGCCCCCCGGACTCGCGCACGCGCGGCAGCCGAGGTCCGCCGCCTCTTCCAGCGACAGCATCCCGTGCGCGAACCGCGCTCCGATCGTCTGCACCGCGCCCGCGTCCTCGCCGTTCGTCGGCGGCAACGTCACGCCGCCCGGCACCAGCACGCACGGCAGGTCGCGCATTCCGGCGAGCGCCATCATCATTGCGGGCAGCCCCTTGTCGCACGTCGCCACGCCCAGCACGCCCGCGCGCGTCGGCAGCGAGCGGATGAGCCGGCGGAAAATGATCGCGGCGTCGTTGCGATACGCGAGGCTGTCGAACATCCCCGGCGTCCCCTGCGTGCGCCCGTCGCACGGGTCCGAGCACGCGCCGGCGAAGGGCACCGTCTTCAGCCGCTTCAACTCCTCCGCCGCCGCGCGCACGAGCAGGCCGATTTCCCAATGCCCCGTGTGATAGCCGAGCGCGATCGGCGAGCCGTCCTCCGCGCGCAGCCCGCCCTGCGTGCTTAAAATCAGAAACGCCTTGCGCCCCACCTCGGCGGGATTCCAGCCCATGCCGACGTTCTGCGTGAGTCCGAAGACATCGCCGCTCGGCCGGTTCAGCAGAAAATTTTCATCAATGGGCAGACTGCCCGCCGGCCCCGCGGCCTTCGAGCGCACGGAGAAAATGTCAGCGCTGCCGCCGCCGAGCAGTTCGTTCAACGTCATGGGTGGAATTGAAACACAGCGCGCGAGGCCGCGCCAGTGTTCGTGGCCGCGTTCGTAAGAACGCGGGACTTCAAAACTCTGGTGCTTGACGGCCGACCTAGTCACCCGTGCTCTCACGAGCACGGCCACAATTTTGAGTGTCACAATTTTGAGTGGCCGCGCTCGTGAGAGCGCGGCAAACTTTTCCCATGGACAACCCGCCACGCCACAACCTCCCGAGGCTGGAGCGGCGTCACTATCAGGCCTTCGCCGCCGTCCACTGGCGGATGCGCGTCGAGCCGCGCTCACCCGGCTGGCTGACCGAGCGGTTCCACCTCCAGTTCCGCGAGTTGCTCACCCACACCGCGACGCGCGAAAAACTTTTCTGCCCGGCCTACTGCCTGATGCCCG
>JACQFS010000167.1 GCA_016199935.1 Verrucomicrobiota bacterium | reverse complement strand
GGGCTACGACACCGCCTACTTCGGCAAGTGGCACATGGGCGAGGACAACGACCAGCCGCGCCCCGGCTTCAACTGGTTCGTCACGCACAAGGGTCAGGGCAAATATTTCGACACCGAGTGGAACGTCAACGGTGGCGGCAGCAAACTCGTCCCCGGCTACTACACGCATCTGGTCACGGACTGGGCGATGGAGTGGCTGAACCGCCCGCACGGTGACAAGCCCTGGCTCCTGATGATCGGCCACAAGGCGCCGCACAGCTTTTATTTTCCCGAGCCGAAATACTCGAACACCTTCGACAAGGTCTGGATTCCGTATCCCGAGAGCGCGTTCCACCTCGACGACAAGCCGGCGTGGATGAAGGACCGGCTCTACACGTGGCACGGCATCTACGGCCCGCTCTTCGAGTGGCGGAAAAAATTTCCCGACGACAGCCCCGAGGCCGTGAAGGACTTCGCGAACATGACGCGCGCCTACTGGGGCACGATCCTCTCCGTGGACGACAGCGTGGGGAAACTCGTGGCTGAGTTGAAACGCCGCGGCGAACTCGACAACACCATCATCGTCTTCATGGGCGACAACGGCCTGCTCAACGGCGAGCACGGCATGGTGGACAAGCGCACCGCGCACGAGGCGAGCCTGCGCATCCCGCTGGCGATCCGTTATCCCGGTTTGGTCGGAGCGCAGAGTTCCAGCTCTGCGAGTCCAGGCGGAGCGCCGGCTTCCAGCACGGCGGGCAAAGTCATCGAGCAACAAGTCCTCACCGTGGACATCGCGCCGAGCCTCCTCGAACTCTGCGGCGCGCCCGCGTTGCCGAAGATTCACGGCAAATCTTTCGTGAAACTCGTCCAGCGCGGCGACTCCTCGTGGCGCACCGGCTGGCTCTACCATTACAACTACGAGAAGCAGTTCCCCTACACGCCGAACGTCCGCGCCGTGCGCAGCGACTCGTGGAAATACATCCACTACCCGCACGGCGACGGGAAGCCGGACCGGCATCTGGCGGAGCTTTACAACATGGAGTTTGACCCCGAGGAGCGGCACAACCTGATCGCGAATCCGAAATACGCCGACGTGGTGAAGCAGATGCAGAAGGAACTCGACCGCCAGATGAAGGCCGTGGGCCTGACGGCTGGCAATGACAAGATGCCCCTCGATGAGGGCATCAAGAAAGAACTACCGGACCAGAAGATTAGGTAGCGACGGTGTTCGCCGTAATTTTTCACCCATCGCCCGATGATGCGACTTGTCACCTCACTCACTCTGTCTTTCGTGGCGCTCGCCGCGCGCTGCGAAATTAGAATCTTCACCGACTTCGAGGGCGGTTCGGCGCGGGTCGAGTCCATCGACCAGCAGACGCGAACCATCCGCTTCTCGCCCGCGGGCGACGCGAAGCGAGGCTGGCCGTGCTGGTGGTTCCTGCGCGCGGACGGCATGCCGGAGGGCGGAACGATCGCGTTTGATCTGAGTCCGTCGAAAGAACTCATCGCGCAGGAAGGCTCGAACCAGGGCAAGCCGCTCGCGGCGGATTGGGCGATGCCGGAACGGGCGACCTTCTCGACCGACGGCATTGCGTGGCAGCACACGGAGCCGGGCCGCAAGCAGGACGGGCGGATCGTTTACGAAGTTAAGGCGGGCGCGCCGACGCTCTGGCTGGCGTGGGGGCCGCCGTTCACGCCGAAGGATGCGGCGACGCTCGCGGAGCGGTTGTCGAAGTCGCGGCCGTTCGTGGAGAAGTTCGAGCTGTGCAAGTCGCGCGAGGGGCGTCCGGTGCCGGCGCTGCGCGTGGTCGAAGGACCGAAGCGGCCGAACGAGCGCTTCGGCGTGTGGGTGAGCGCGCGGCAGCACGCGTGGGAATCCGGCGGGAGTTGGGTCTGTCGCGGTTTCGCCGACTGGGTCACGAGCTACGACGCGCGTGCCGCGTGGCTGCGGCAGAACGCGGAAATTTTCATCGTGCCCGTGATGGACGTGGATCACGTCGCGACGGGCGACGGCGGCAAGGAGGCGCTGCCACTCGATCACAATCGCGACTGGCAGGACACGCCGCACTGGCCGGAGGTCGCCGCCGCGCAGAAGCATCTGCTCGCTCTGAAAGAGCAGGGGAGATGCGATGTGTTTCTCGACCTGCACAATCCCGCGCCCGGCGATCAGCGTCCGTTCTTTTTCGTCAGCCCCGACGATTTAATCGCGAGCGAAGGCCGGCGGAATCTCGCGCGCTTTCTCGAACTCGCCCGCTTGGAGATCACCGGCCCGCTGCCGCTGGCCGAGAAACCCAAGTCCAGCGGGCCTGGCTACCATCCGCTTTGGAGGCAGATCAGCGGCAACTGGGTCGCTGCGCACGGCAACCCGCACACGCTCGCCGCGTGCCTGGAGACTTCGTGGAATACGCCCGCGAGCACGGCGGAGGGGTATCTCGCGGTCGGCGCGCAACTCGGTCGCGCCGTCGAGGCGTATCTGCGCGAAAATCCGCGGCGGGTGGCGGAGTGAAGCCGGTTCTTGCGCGTGAGTTTCAAGCGGCGATAGTCACCGCGTGAATTCTGCAAAGAAAACCATCGCCGTCATCGGTGCCTCGAACGACCGCGCGAAGTTCGGCAACAAGGCCGTGCGCGCTTTTCTGCAACAGGGCTACGAGGTTTTCCCCGTCAACCCGAAGGAGCCGAGCATCGAGGGATTGCCTGCGTTCAAATCCATCGTCGAGGTGCCGGTGCGTCCGCAGTTGGTGAGCGTGTATCTGCCGCCGCCGGTGTTGCTGAAAGTTTTGCCGGACATCGCGAAGCGCGGCTGCGACGAGCTGTGGCTCAATCCCGGAACGGAATCAGACGAAGTGCTGGCGGAGGCGGAGCGGCTCGGGCTGAACGTGATTCAGGCCTGCAGCATCGTGGGTGTCGGTGTGTCGCCACACGCGCTCTAGCCGCGCAGCGGAAGTTCGTCCCACCGGGTCGCGTAGCCGGCCAGCCAGTGCAGCGCGGTGCTGCGGGTGTCGGCGAGGAGTCTGGCCGTGGCGAATTGTTCATCGGTGAATTCCGCGTAGCGTTTGCCGAAGAGGACGAAGTCGCCCTCCTGCGGCTTCGGGATCGCGCCGACGGCGAAGGCCTCGTTCGCGCCAATGGTGACCAGCGATGCGTAGGTCTGCCCCTCGGGTGGGGGCGTGCCGGCGCGCTCGGCTTCGGCGACGGTCGCGCGCCACAACCACGATTCGGCCGAGCCGCGCAGGCCTTCGACGACAGCCGGCGGGCGGAGCTGGATTTTTTCCTGAAGCCATTTCGGATCGAGCCGCGGAAAGGCGTGGAGCGCCAGTTGGTCGGGCTGGCCGAGTTGGTCGTTGGGAAAGCCGAGGAGCGGTTCGAGGTCCGGCAAGTCAAACGGCGTGTCGTAGGTCGGGATGTTCGCGTGAACCGACAGGCCCCACAGCAGCACGCCCAGCGCCTCGGTCTGGCGGGGGCGTTCGTCGATGTGCGCCGCGCTCCATTGGCCGAAGTGCTCGGCCAGCATGGTGCCCTCCTTCATCGTGAGGAAACGCGCGAATCCGTGCTGCTTGAGCCAGCCGTTGAGCTTGGCGGCGAGGTGGATGTGCGTGTGCTTGGTCGCGGGATTATCGAGGAACTGGATGAGCTGTTCGAGGTAACCGCGCAACACCAGCGCGCCGAGGCAGACGGCCCGGGCCACCACCTGATCCTGGCCGGGCGGGCGCGGGGCGTTGATGATCGGGGCGTCGGACACGGGTTGCTTATGCGCGAAAGTGTGCGCGAAAGCACTTCAATTATTTGAAACTGCGGGCAGCCCGCAGGAGGGGGCGGAGCTAAAAAAATCAACCGGCGCCACCGCTGGTGGCGGCCTTCGCGTCGCCCTTAAGCAAGGCCACGGCGTAGTCGCGGTTCATGCGGGCGATGAAGTCGAGGGAGATCTCCTTCGGGCACACGGCTTCGCACGAACCGGTGACGGTGCATGCGCCGAATCCCTCTTCGTCCATCTGCGTGACCATGGCCTTCACGCGCTTGTAGCGTTCGGGCTGGCCCTGCGGCATCAGGCCGAGGTGCGAGACCTTGGCGGCGACGAAGAGCATGGCGCTGGCGTTCTTGCACGCAGCGACGCACGCGCCGCAACCGATGCACTGCGCGGCGTCCATCGCGAGGTCGGCGTTTTCCTTCGGGACGGGAATCGAGTTCGCGTCGGGAGCGGCGCCGGTGCGGACGGTGATGAAGCCGCCGACCTGCTGGATGCGGTCGAAGCTCTTACGGTCGCAGACGAGATCCTTGATGAGCGGAAACGCCTTCGCACGGAACGGCTCGACGACGATCTCGTCGCCGTTCTTGAAGCTGCGCATGTAGGTCTGGCAGGTCGCGACGCCCCTGTGCGGGCCGTGCGGCTTGCCATCAATGACGAGCGAGCAGGTGCCACAGATGCCCTCGCGGCAGTCGTGATCGAACGCGATGGGCTCCTCGCCGTTGTTCGCGAGGTCTTCGTTCACCACGTCGAGCATTTCGAGGAACGACATGTTCTCGTTCAACTCGGGCGAGGTGTAGGTCTTGAAGGTGCCGGGCGTGTTCCGGTTTTTCTGCCGCCAGACTTTCAGGAAAACTTTCATGCGTCGGGAAATGGTTTGTGGGTTGCGGCTTACTTGTAGGACCGCGTGCTCATCTTCACTTCCTCGTAAACGAGCGGTTCCTTGTTGAGGATCGGTGCCTTGTCGGCCGCGCCGGCGTATTCCCAGCCGGCCACGTAGGCGAACTGGTCGTCGCGGCGTTTCACGTCGCCGGGGTTCACGAGGCCCTGCTTCGTCTCCGGATCGTCGGGCGTGTATTGATATTCCTCGCGGAAATGTCCGCCGCAGCTTTCCTCGCGCATCAGCGCGTCTCGGCACATGAGCTCGCCGAGTTCGATGAAGTCGCCGATGCGGTCGGCGCGTTCGAGCGACTGGTTCCAGTCAGTCGCCTCGCCGAGCACGCTGACATTCTTCCAATACTCCTCGCGCAGCGCGCCGATGGCCTTGATGCCCTTCTCGAGGCCGGCCTGGTTGCGCGCCATGCCGCAGTATTCCCACATCAGCTTGCCGAGTTCCTTGTGGAAACTGTCCGGCGTGCGCTTGCCCTTGTTGCCGAGCATGCGCTTCGTGAGCGTCTGCACATTTTCCTCGGCCTGTTTGAACGAGCCGTTGTCGGTCGCGGGGCGCTTGCCGGGATTCTGCGTGGCGAGGTAGCCGGAAATCGTCGCGGGCAAAACGAAGTAACCGTCGCTCAAGCCCTGCATCAGCGCACTCGCGCCGAGGCGGTTCGCGCCGTGGTCGGAGAAGTTCGCCTCGCCGAGCACGAATAGCCCGGGGACGTTGCTCATGAGGTTGTAGTCCACCCACAGGCCGCCCATCGTGTAATGCACGGCGGGGTAAATGCGCATCGGCGTTTGATAGGCGCTCTCGTTGGTGATCTCGTGATACATCGAGAACAAATTGCCGTAGCGCTCGCGCACCTTGTCCTCGCCGAGCCGCGCGATGGCCGCGGAGAAATCGAGATAAACCCCGAGGCCCGTCTCGCCGATGCCGCGGCCTTCGTCGCACACGGTCTTGGCGGCGCGCGATGCGATGTCGCGCGGAGCGAGATTGCCGAACGCGGAATACATCCGCTCCAAATAATAGTCGCGGTCGCCCTCGGCGATGTCCGCCGGCTTCTTGCCGCAATCCTCTTTGCGCTTCGGCACCCAGACGCGGCCGTCGTTGCGGAGCGACTCGGACATCAGCGTGAGCTTCGACTGGTAATCGCCGCTGACGGGAATACACGTCGGATGAATCTGCGTGTAGCACGGATTGCCGAAGCACGCGCCGCGCTTGTAGGCGCGCCAACTCGCCGTGACGTTCGCGCCGCGCGCGTAGGTGGAGAGGTTGTAAACGTTGCCGTAACCGCCCGTGGCGAGCACGACGGCGTCGCCGTTGTGGCGGGTGATCTCGCCGGTCTGGAGATTGCGGACGATGATGCCCTTGGCGTGGCCGTCCACGACCACGAGATCGAGCATCTCGGAGTGCGTGTAGGATTTCACGCCGCCCGCGCCGATCATCTTGTTCAACGCGGAATAAGCCCCGAGCAGAAGCTGCTGACCCGTCTGGCCGCGCGCGTAGAACGTCCGGGAAACCTGCGCGCCACCGAAGGAGCGGTTGTCGAGCAGACCGCCGTATTCGCGCGCAAAAGGAACGCCCTGCGCGGCGCACTGGTCAATGATGTTGACCGACACTTCCGCGAGCCGATGCACGTTCGCCTCGCGCGCGCGGAAGTCGCCGCCCTTGATCGTGTCGTAGAAGAGGCGATGCACGGAGTCGCCGTCGTTCTGGTAATTTTTCGCGGCGTTGATGCCGCCCTGCGCCGCCACCGAGTGCGCGCGCCGGGGCGAATCGTGAAACACGAAGTTGTGCACCTCGTAGCCCAGTTCCGCCAGCGTGGCCGAGGCCGACGCGCCCGCGAGCCCCGCGCCGACGACGATGATTTTGTATTTCCGCTTGTTGGCCGGGTTGATGAGCTTGGTGGAGAACTTGTGGTGCTCCCACTTCTGATCGAGCGGGCCGGACGGGATATTGGAATTCAGCGTTGCCATGTTACTTCGCCTCCTTTGCGGCGGGAGCTTTCTCCGGCATCAGCGTCGCGTCGCGCAGTTCAAATTTTTTCTGCTCTGCGTAATCCACGCCGACGACGCGGGTGAAAATGCCGAGCGGAATCGCCGCGTAGCCGACGAAGATCGCGATGCTCGCAAGCGTCGCGAAGCACTGGATGCGCGGCCACCACGTGTGATCGCGGAAGCCGAGCGACTGAAACATCGAGGCCAGCCCGTGTCCGAGATGCGCGAAGAGCAACCCCTGCGCGACGAGGTAGAACAGCACGACCCACCACACTTGGAAGCCGAGCACCATCATCGCGTAAGCGTCCGGCACGGCGTGGCCTTCGAGCGTGGTCGTGAGTTTGGAGAAATCGCCCACGCCATTGATGCCCGGCAGCATCACCGTGAAATGCGCGAGGTGATACAGCACGAACGCGAGGATCACCAACCCGCTCACCAGCATGTAGCGCGACTGCGCCGTCGAGCCATACGCCGCCTTGCCCGCGTAAGGTTCCGGCCGCGCGGCCTTGTTCATCGCGCTGAGCGTCACCGCCGAGGCGATGTGCAGCGTGACCATCACGAGCAGGCCGAGCCGCGCGCTCCAGAGCAGCGCGGGTTTCGATTTGAGGAAGTGCGCGTAGGTGTTGATGAGTTCGGGCGGGCCGAAGACCTGGAGATTGCCCACGAGATGGCCGACGACGAACGCGAACAGGGCCGCGCCCGTGAGGGCCATCACGTATTTTTTCCCCAACGAGGAGTTCCAGATGCGCTGACAGAGATTCATTGGCTCAGGATGGTGGTTGCCATAAATGCACCGCGATATAATCGCCGGGTGCGCGAAGCGTCAACGGCTGCGCGAAAGTATAAGCGACCCTTCCCCGGTGAGCATCGCCCCTAATCCGCAACGCGGACGGCGCGCCGCCGCGAAACGCGAGCGGTCTCGGCGATGCGGATCAGCCCCGCCGCTCGTCTGCCGTTTGCCAAAATTCCGCGAGACAATCCGTGAGCTTCCCTCCGGCGGCACGGTCCACCAGCACCGCGTGCATGCCCACCGCGCGCGCGCCCTCGGCGTCTTCGCGTGTGCTGTCGCCCACGTGCAGGGCAGCGGATGCCGGCACTCCGAGCCGCCGCAGCGCGTGGGCGAAAATGGCGGGCGAGGGTTTGGTGTGACCCGCATCGCAGGACACGACGACGGCCTCGAAACAGGCATGCAACCCGAGCCGCTTGAGCAGCGGGTCGAGCCGTTCGTCCCAGTTGGAAATCACGGCGAGCTTCACGCCGCGCGCCGCGAGCGAGTCGAGCGTCGGCCGCACATCCTCGAAGACGCGCCACGCCTCCGGTTCGGCGAAATGTTGATACACGGCGGGAAAAAACTCTGCCGGCAATTGGCGGGCGAGTTCGCCGAAGCTTTCCCGCACGAGTTCAAACCACGCCGTGCGCGAGTAGTCGAAGCCCCGCCGCGCCTTCCACGCCGCGCCGAAGCCGCGCGCGAGTTCCCCCGGCTCCGCGCGCACGCCGAAGCGCGCGGCGACCTCCGCATACACGTGCCCGACCGACGGCCACGGCTCGATGAGCGTGCCGCCGACATCGAACGTGACGGCCTCGATGCGTCGCTTCACGTGCGCGAGCCTCGCTGGGCGGGAACATTTGTTCAACGGATTCCCGGCGGGCTTCCACGACGGCGGTTAGGCTTGAACCTTTGCTCGCGAATCATTCTATTGCCGGTATGAAACTGTCCGTCCGCGGGAAATACGCGTTGCGCGCGTTGATCGTCCTGGGCCGCGAGTATCGCGCGGACGATTCGGTCGTGCGCATCCAGCAGGTGGCCGAAGTGCAGAACATCCCCAAACGTTTCCTCGAGCAAATCCTCAACGACCTCAAGGCCGCGGGCATCGTCGAGAGCAAACGCGGCGTGGCCGGCGGCTACCGGCTGCGCCGTCCGCCCGAGCGCATCACGCTGGCCGAGGTGGTGCGGCACATCGAGGGACCGCTCGCGCCGGTGGGCTGCGTGAGCCAGCATTTCTACGAGGCGTGCTCGTGTCCCAGCGAGGAGCGCTGCGCGCTGCGCAGCGTGATGAAGGAGGTGCGCGACGCCATCGCCAACGTGATGGAGCAGGTGACCGTGGCGCAGATGTGTGAGCGCGCGCGCGAATTGGAGCGGCGCGGCGCGGACGCCGTGGAGTTTGTGATCTGAGCCGCGGAAGAAACCGCGTGACAAGGGCCGCGCGGCTTTTATATTCGCGCGCTCTCGGCGGACCCTATGGTCTAGCGGTTAGGACACCTCCCTTTCACGGAGGTAGCCCGGGTTCGATTCCCGGTAGGGTCGCCATTTTTTCCGTCCGCTTGCTCGACTCTCGACACCCGCGCGCCGCGACCCTATCGTCCCGCCCGGTGTCGCAACCGCTTGTCATCGCCGGCCGCCAGTTCCGCTCACGTTTGCTCGTGGGCACGGGCAAATTTTCCGCACCCGGGGCGATGCGCGACGCGCTTGCGGCGAGCGGCACGGAGATCGTGACCGTGGCGTTGCGCCGCGCGGACTTGAGCGGACAGCGCGATCCGTTCGCGAACATTTTGGAGTTCATTGACCCGAAGCGTTATCTCCTTTTGCCCAACACCAGCGGCGCGATGAATGCGGAGGAAGCCGTGCGCCTCGCGCGACTCGCGGTCGCGGCCGGTCTGCCGAAATGGGTGAAGCTCGAAATCCATCCCGACCCGCGCTACCTGCTGCCCGATCCGATCGAGACGTTCAAGGCGGCCGAGCAGCTCGTGAAGGAAGGCTTCACCGTCTTGCCCTACATCAACGCCGATCCCGTGCTTGCCAAGCGGCTGCAAGAAGTCGGCTGTGCGACGGTGCAAATCCGCATCATCATCGAACAGGCGACCGTGCCGGTTGTCGTAGATGCGGGCCTCGGCGCGCCGAGTCACGCCGCGGAGGCGATGGAAATCGGCGCGGACGCCGTGCTCGTGAACACCGCCATCGCCGTCGCCTCCAATCCAGACCGGATGGCCATCGCGTTCAAGAAAGCCGTCGAGGCCGGGCGTGATGCTTACGAGATGGGCGTGAACGCGCCGCTGGATTTCGCCAGTCCCACCAGTCCCCTGACCGCTTTTCTCAACCAGCCTGAAGCCCATGAGCAACCTGTCCCTCAATCGCGTTAAGCAACTCCTCGAAGCCTCTGCCAAGACCCGCGTCCTTGTCGTGGGCGACGTGATGCTGGACCAGTTCATTTACGGCCGCGTCTCGCGCATCTCGCCGGAGGCGCCGGTGCCGGTGGTGGATTTCCAGCGCGAGATCGCCATGCCCGGCGGCGCGGCCAACGTCGCGCGCAACCTCACCGCGCTCGGCGGGCAGGCGTCGCTCTTTGGCGCCGTGGGTCGCGACGAGGGCGCGCACCGACTCGCCGCGCTGCTCAAGGAGCAGAAGGTCGCGTGTGACGGCCTCCTCGAAATGTCCTCGCGCATGACCACGCGCAAGGAGCGGATCATTGCCGGCCAGCAGCAGATCGCGCGCATTGATCGCGAGACGCGCGGCGAACTGGACGCCGAGCATTCGGAAAAACTGCTCGCGAGCATTCGCAAATTGTTGCCGCAGGTTTCTGCCGTCATCGTCGGCGATTACGGCAAGGGCGTGGTGACGCAACCGCTGCTCGACGGCATCAAGGCCGCCGCGCGCGCCCGCGGCCTCTGGGTCAGCCTCGATCCGAAGCCCGTCCATCAGCTCGAGCTCGGCGGCCTTTCGCTCATTACGCCCAACCGCAAGGAAGCCTTCGAACTGGCCGCCGTGCCCGACACCGCCTCGCGCGCGACCGACCCGCTCAAGGACGCGAACCTGCTCAAGGTCGCGGACAAGATTTTGAATACGCTCCAGCCCGCGCTGCTGCTCATCACGCTCAGCGAACTCGGCATGCTCCTGTGTCGCCGCGGTGAGAAACCGTTCCACATCCCGACCGTCGCGCGCGAGGTGTTCGACGTGTCGGGCGCGGGCGACACGGTCATCGCGTCCTTCACGCTCGCCATCGCGGCCGGCGCGTCGCCGATCGAGGCGGCCGTGTTCTCGAACCACGCGGGCGGCGTGGTGGTCGGCAAGGTCGGCACCGCGACCGTCACGCCGGAGGAGTTGCTCGCGAGCTTCAAGCGGGACTGAATTAAACGCGAAGGCGCAAAGCAGAGAAGATTTTTCCTGCGAAACACGCGAACCACACGAAAAGATTTAGTGCCGGCTGATTTCTCATTTCCAGCTTCGTGTCCTTCGCGTGCTGCGCGGGCATCCTCCCGCGGCTTTGCGGCTTTGCGCCTTGGCGTTGAAAAATGAAACGCGCCGTTTTTCTCGACCGTGACGGGACGCTCAATGAGGAGAAGGAATACCTCAGCGACCCGGCGAAGGTCATCATCTTCCCCGGCACCGGCCCCGCGTTGCGGCGGCTGATGGACGCGGGCTTTCTGCTGTTCATCGTCACGAATCAGTCCGGCATCGGCCGTGGCTACTACACGCTGGACGACATGCACCGCGTCAACGCGCGCGTGTGCGAGTTGCTTGCGCGCGACGGCGTGCGCTTCGAAAAAATCTACTTCGCGCCCGAGTCGCCCGAGCAGCCGAGCCGCGGCCGCAAACCCTCGCCGCAATTCCTCTTCGACGCCCGCGACGAGTTCGGCGTGGACCTCGCGCAGAGCTACATGGTTGGCGACAAGCTGATTGACCTGGAGTGCGGGGCGAATGCGGGGGTGAAGCAAAGTTTTCTGGTTCGCACGGGCTACGGAGCCGAATTGGAAAGGCGGTCCGGTGGCAAACTGGCCCACGGCATGGCCGTTGATGGCTTGGCGGATGTGGCTCGGAGCGTCCTGGGTTGCTGAAGAGATCGCTTCGGTCGGTGGAAATTCTGGGGCCGATTTCCGTGTTTCATCCGTGTTTCATCCGTGGCTAAATCCGCGCGTGAAGATTCTCGGCATCATTCCCGCGCGCTACGCCTCGACGCGCTTTCCCGGCAAGCCGCTGCATCCCATCGCCGGCAAGGCGCTCGTGCAGCGCGTGGTCGAGCAATGCCGCAAGGCGAAATCGCTCGCCGAGGTCATCGTGGCCACGGACGATGCGCGCATCCGCGACGCGGCGGCGAAGTTTTGCCGTGTGGAGATGACCCGCGAAGATCATCCGAGTGGCTCCGACCGCATCGCCGAGGTGGCCGCGCGTTGCGACTGCGACGCGGTGGTGAACATCCAGGGCGACGAGCCGTTGATGGACCCGGCGGTGATCGATGCGGTGGCGGGCGCGCTTGCGGATTGCGAAATGTCCACCGCCGCCACGGCCATCCGCAACGCGGAGGAATACGACAATCCGAACGTCGTGAAAGTCGTTGTCAGCGCCGCGGGCCGCGCCCTATATTTCTCCCGGCGCACGATTCCGTATCTGCGCGATGCCGCCAGCCGGGACGCAGCCGGGCAATTGGCGGTCTTTCCGTTTCTGAAGCATCTGGGCATTTACGGTTACCGGCGCGAGACGTTGCTGCGGCTGGTGAAATTTCCGGTGTCACCGCTGGAGTCGGCGGAGAAGCTGGAGCAGTTGCGGGCGCTGGAGCACGGCATCGGCATCGCGGTCGTGAAGGTGAACTACGACTGCGTGGGCGTGGACGTGCCGGGGGATGTGGCGCGCGTCGAGAAACTGTTGAGAGTGGTTTGAGTTGAGCGTTGAGAGCGCGCGAAGGCGTTCGCGAGATTCTTTCAACGCTCAACTCAAGCGCCTCTCAACCTTTTTCAGAATGAAATACATCTTCGTCACCGGCGGCGTGGTCAGTTCCCTGGGAAAGGGACTCACCGCGGCCGCGCTCGGCACGCTGCTGGAGAACCGCGGCCTCAAGGTCACGCTCCAGAAGTTCGACCCCTACCTCAACGTGGACCCCGGCACCATGTCGCCCTACCAGCACGGCGAGGTTTACGTCCTCGACGACGGCGCGGAGACCGACCTCGACCTCGGCCATTACGAGCGGTTCACGAGCACGAAGCTCACGCGGCTCAACAACCTCACCAGCGGCCAGGTTTATCAAAAGGTGCTCACCAACGAGCGCGAAGGAAAATACCTCGGCAAGACCGTGCAGGTCATCCCGCACGTCACCGACGAAATCCAGAACCGCATCCGCGACATCGCCGCGCAGAGCAAGTGCGACGTGCTCATCACCGAGATCGGCGGCACCACCGGCGACATCGAGGGGCTGCCGTTCCTCGAGGCCATCCGCGAGTTCGCGCTCGAGGTCGGGTCGCACAACGCCCTCTTCATTCACCTGACCTACGTGCCGTTCATCAAGGCCGCGGGCGAGTTGAAGACCAAGCCCACGCAGCAGTCCGTCGCCAAGCTGCGCGAGATCGGCATCCTGCCGCAGATCATTGCGTGCCGTTGCGAATACCCGCTCCAGAAGGAGCTGCGCGAAAAAGTTTCGCTCTACTGCAACGTCCCCGTTGAGGCCGTCATCGAGGTGAAGGACGTGGATCATTCCATCTACGAACTGCCGCTCATGCTCCAGCGCGAGCGCATGGACGACCTCGTCTGCCGCCTGCTGCACCTCGACGGCCCCGCGCCGAACATGTCGCACTGGCATGAAATCATCCGCAAACTCATCGCCCCGCAACTCCGCGTGCGCATCGGCGTCGTTGGCAAATACATCGGCCTGCAGGACGCCTACAAATCCGTCTATGAGGCGATCATCCACGGCTGCGTTGGCAACGATTGCGGCGTGGAAATTGTCCAGGTGG
>JACQFS010000168.1 GCA_016199935.1 Verrucomicrobiota bacterium | reverse complement strand
GTTATAGACGGGGCGGAAATCCTTTTCGCCGGAGGCGCGGCCCTGCTTGTTGATGCGGGCCTGGTTGATCATGGTGTCCACGCCGATGGTGGTCTTGCCGGTCGAACGGTCTCCTATGATCAGCTCGCGCTGGCCGCGACCGATCGGGATCATCGCGTCCACCGACATGATGCCGGTCTGGAGCGGCTGGCTGACGGATTTGCGCTTCACGATGCCGGGCGCGATTTTTTCGACGGGATAAAATGCGGTCTCCTTGATCGGCCCCTTGCCGTCCACCGGGCGGCCGAGCGTGTCCACCACGCGGCCGAGCAATCCCTTGCCGACGGGGACGGAAAGCAGCTTGCCCGTGGTGCGGACCTCGCCGCCCTCGCGGACGGGGGTGAAGTCGCCGAGGATGATGGCGCCGACCTCGGTCTCCTCGAGGTTGAGGGCGATGCCAATGATGCCGTTGCCGAAGTCGAGCATCTCGTTGAGCATCGCGTCGGTGAGGCCCTCGATTTTGGCGACGCCGTCGGAACATTCACGGACGGTGCCGACGTTTTGCTTCGCGACGGAGGTTTTGACGCCGGCGATCTGGGCTTCGATTTCCTGGAGGAGGTTGCTCATGGTTCGTAATTCGTGACGGGTAAAAGTGTGACTAGAAAGTTTCCTGCAACGCCGCGAGCCGCGCCTGCACGCTGTCGTCGTAAACGTCGCTGCCGACCTTGATGCGCAGGCCGCCGATCAGCGCGGGGTTCGCCGCAAACGAAAGGCTCAGGCCCGCGCCATAAATCTGATTCAACTTCGCCGCGATGCCTGACTCCAAATCGGCCGGCAGCGCGACGGCGCTCTCCACGCGCGCGGTGCGGCGGTCCAGGTCGAGCTTCACCAGACGATGGAGGTGCGACAGGATGCCGACATAGCCACGGGGTTTCCGGGCGATGACCTGCTGCACTGTCTGGCGCACGCGGTTCTCGTCCAGCAGGCCGCCGACCGCGCAACCGCGGAAGAGTTGCTTGGCGTCGCGTCGGGCTTGTTTGGAGATTTTCACGGGCCGGGTGGTGCGGGTCGCTTAGGACAACTGCCGGGAGGTTTCTTCCGCGAGGCGCCGCTGGTCGTCGGGCGTCAGGATTTTTCCCGTGACGCTGGCGGTGGTCTGCACCACGAGCCGGCCGACTTCGCGTTTCAGTTCAGCGAGCATCCGCGCGTGATCCTGCGCCGCGGCCTCGCGGGCCTTGGCGACGATCTGCCCGGCGTCGGCGATGGCCTTCTGCGTTTCCTGCTCGCGCACGCGCGCGGCGGCGGCGCGGGCCTCCTCGATGAACTTGTTCGCCTCGGTGTTGGCGCGGTCGAGAATCTCCCGCCGGCTGGCCTCGGTCTGCGCCAGCTCGGTCTTGATCTTCTCGGCGTTGGCCATGCCCGCCGCGATTTTCTCGCGGCGTTGCGCGAGCATCGTGAGCACCGGCTGGTAGGCGAACTTCCAGAGGACAAAAAGGACAATGCCGAAGTTGACCGTCTGTGCGATCAACTTCGGCCAGTAGATCCCCAAGTCGTGCAGGGTCTGCTCCATAACGGTGGATTAGCCTTTGACGACGAAGAACGTCAGGATGGCGAGACCTTCAGCGAGCGCCATGCCGATCAGGGCGGTGGTGAAGACCTTGCCGAACGCGCCGGGATTGCGGCCGGTGGCTTCCGCGGCCTTGGCGGCGGCCATGCCGACGCCGATGGCGGCGCCCATGCCGACCAGACCGACGCCAATGTTTCCGTGCAACGATTCGACTGCTGCTTGTGCGAGCATCATAGTTTTTGTTGGTTTGTAGTTTTGTTTGTTTCTCACAACCGCCCGCGCGCAGCACGGTCTCGATTGGAAATTGTTCAGTGCCCGTGCCCGTGCTTGGCGCCCGCGTGCTCCTCTTCCGTGTGGGAACAAAGCGTGCCGATGAACGCGATGCTCAACAGCGTGAACACCAGCGCCTGCACCACGGCGACCATGACTTCCAGGAAATAAAACGGCACCGCCGCCAGTCCCCACGCCTTGCCGAGCATGATGGTCAGCACGCTTTCGCCGCCGTAAATGTTCCCGTAAAGACGCATCGCCAGCGCGACCGGCCGGATCATGAGCGAGACGACTTCGATCAGTCCGATGAAAATGAAAATCAACGTGAGCGGAATCAGGATCAGCCCCTTCATGCCGCCCTTGGGGCCGAAGATGTGTTTGATGAGGCCGATGGGGCCATTGTATTTGAGCGCCCAGAAGGTGCTCATGATGAAAAAGATGGCGGCCATCGCGACCGTGGTGTTCGCGTCGGCGGTCGGCGGGCGGAGCAACGGCACGTCCGCGTGCTCGATCGCGAAGGGCAGGGCGCTGTGCGTGGCGCGATGTCCCCAGCCGATGCTGCCGACGCCGGGCAGCAGGCCCATGAGATTGGAGATGACGATGAAGAGAAAAAATGTCGCCGCCAGCGGAAAGACCCAGCGCGCCACCTTCGGTTCGAGCAAACCGCTCGTCAGTTCCTCCAACCCCTCGACGGCGGCCTCGATGACATTCTGGTGGCCCGACGGCACTTCGGTCATTTTCTTCGTGCCCGTGCGGACGATGAAGAAGATCACCGCCGCGATGACCCAGGTGTAAACCATCGAGTTGGTCACCGGCAGCGGGCCGATGTTGAAGAGGGTCGGCGCGGCGGAAGAAACCGGCGGGCCGGCGTGTTCCTCGTGCGCGGTCGAGTCGTGCGCCGCCTCGGCGGACAGCGCGACGGCCGGGAGTCCGACCAGCATCCAGCCCAATAAAATGAATCGCAAAATGCGCATCAGCCCAACGTTGCTTACGGGAGTCGTGCTCCGCGCCGGAACCGCCCGGCGACGAAGGCGGACAAAATGTTACGCCGCCATAAACCATACAAGGATTTTTTTGCGAAAAGCGGCGGGTGTTTATGAGGGCGATAAGCGGACGGTTCTGTCCGCCGGAGCGCGGGCCGTCCCGGCCCGCAGCGGCTCCGCAGTGCGGTTGTGTTCGGTAACTCGCGATGGCCGTTCGCATTCGTGGCCGCTGCGGACGGAGACCGTCCGCGCTCCGCGGGCAGGCGCGGCTTGCCAGCGGGTGTGGTGTTTGTTTAAGTCCCGCCGCGATGCGTTCCACTCCTAGCCAAAGCGCCGAGGACTACCTCGAACGCATCCACGAGCTGATTCAGGAGAAAGGCCGTGCGCGCGTCGTGGACATCGCGTCGTCGCTGCGCGTGAAGGAAGCCTCCGTCACCAGCATGGTGCAGAAGCTCGGCGAGGCCGGCTACCTCAACTACGAAAAATACCGTGGGCTCATCCTCACCGACAAGGGCCGCGAGGTCGCGCGGCGCATTCAGCAGCGTCACGCGACCCTCTCGCGCTTCTTTTCGCTCATGGGCATCGCGCCCGCCGCGCAGCAGTCGGACATCGAGGGCATTGAGCACCACCTCAGCCCGGAGACGCTGGCGATGCTCGCGGACCTCGCGGATTATTTTGAGGAGAACCCGGCGACGCTGAAATCTTTCCTCAAGTCGCGTAAGCACGGAAAACCGCGCGGCTGATTTTCTTCGCGCAAAAAATTTCCCGCCATGCGCGCTCCCTGGCCCCGCCTGCTCCAACTCGCTCAAGCCGAGGTGGAGGCGACACTGCGCGAATTGCCTCCGCGCCTTGCCGGTACCGCCCGCGCGCTGCCCGTGGTGTATGAGCCGCGGCCGAACCAGTTGCTCCTCGACGACGGCCTCGCGCCGGACACGCTCGGCCTGTTCGTCGGCGAGCCGCGCGCGCACGAGGACGACGGCGCAGGTGGGCTGCCGCCGGAGATCATCCTCTTTCTCGAAAACCTCTGGGAGTTCTCCGAGCGCGATGAGGAAATCTTTTGCGACGAGGTCCACACGACCTTTCTGCACGAGCTGGGGCATTATCTCGGCTTGGGCGAGGACGATTTGGAGGAGCGGGGGCTGGACTGACTGCACAGGCGCATCTTTCCGAAATTTTCCGCGTGCCGAACGTCACGGCTCTGTTACAACTCGCCGCGACATGATCTCGCTCCAAAAACTCCTCGGTCGCGAAGACAAGTTCTTCGACCTTCTCGAAGCCAGCGCCGACGAGGCGCGCGCCAGCGTCAAGCTCGTCATCCAGATGCTCACCGCGCAGGAGGCGTCGAAGATTCTCGACGAGTTCGTGCTCACGCGCCGCAAGGAGAAACGCATCTCCATGCAGATCACCGAGGAGCTTTGCCGCACATTCGTCACGCCGCTGGACCGGGAGGACATCGAGGAGTTGTCCAGCGCGCTCTACAAAATTCCCAAGACGGCGGAGAAATTCGGCGAGCGCCTGCTCATCGGTCAGGGCCACCTGCACGGCGTGCATTTCACGAAGCAGGCCGAGCTGCTCGATCAGGCCACCGAGACGGTCGTCAAGATGGTCGCGCAGTTGCGCGCCGGCCCGGACCTCGACGAGGTGAAGGAACTCAACGACCGCCTCCACTACTTCGAGGGCGAGGCCGACAAGCTGATGCTCGAACTGCTCCGCGCGCTTTACCACGGCAAGCCCGACCCCGTCTGCTGCATCATCCAACGCGACCTTTATGAGCTGCTGGAGAAACTGATTGATCGCTGCCGCGACGCGGGCAACGTCGTCTTCCAGATCGTCCTCAAACATTCCTGACGCCGCTTCGGAAAAAGGGAACATGACGCTCGTCCTCACCGTCGTTTTCGTGGCGCTGGTGTTTGAATACATCAACGGCTTCCACGACACGGCCAATTCCATCGCCACCGTCGTCTCGACCAAGGTCCTCACGCCGCGGCAGGCCGTGCTGCTCGCCGCCGGCACGAACCTCTGCGGCGCGCTCGTCGGCACCGCCGTGGCCAAGACCATTTCCTCCGGCCTTGTGGACGCGAAGTTCGTCACCTCGCAGACGATCATCTGCGCGCTGCTCGGCGCCATCGCGTGGAATTTACTCACGTGGTGGTTCGGTCTGCCGTCCAGTTCCACGCACGCGCTCGTCGGCGGGCTGATCGGTGCGACGGTCGCCGGCGCGCACGGCGACTGGGGCGTGGTGATCTGGTCCAAGCCGGGCACCGCGCACTGGTGGGAAGGTTCGGGCATCCTCTACAAAGTCGTCCTCCCGATGGTTTCGTCGCCCATCGCCGGCTTCACCATCGGCCTCGTGTTCATGTCGCTGCTCTACATTTGTCTGCGCCACTGGCGTCCGCGAAATGTCACGCGCGTCTTCGGCAAGCTCCAGCTCCTGAGCGCCAGCTACATGGGCTTCAGCCACGGCAGCAACGACGCGCAAAAAACGATGGGCATCATCACCCTTGCACTGGTCGTGGCGACGAAGGCGGGCCTGCTTGCCGGCGCACCGGTGTGGCTCCAAACTCCGGAAGGCACGCCCGCCGACCATCTCGCTCCCATCGCCTGGCTCATCACGCACCTGCCTTCGTGGTTGCAGTTCGGTTACACGCCATCCGCGGCCGACCCCAAGTCTCAATTCATCCCTGTCTGGATCACGGTGGTCTGCGCGCTGACGATGTGCGCGGGCACGGCGGCTGGCGGCTGGCGCATCATCAAGACGATGGGCCACAAGATGGTGAAAATTCAGCCCGTCCACGGCTTCGCCGCCGAGACCACCGCGGCGACCGTGCTGCTCGTAGCGGCGCATTTCGGCATGCCGGTTTCCACCACGCACGCGATCACGACGAGCATCATGGGTGTGGGCGCGGCCAAACGCTGGAGCGCGCTCAAGCTCGGCGTCGTCGAGCGCATCCTCTGGGCGTGGGTGCTCACCATTCCCGCCGCGGCGCTCGTGGCGTGGGTGTGCATGAAGCTGGTGCAGGCGTGCGGGTGGAGTTGAGAAATGACGAATGACGATGGAAGTCCCAATTGAGAAATCCGAGTCAGCCGCGTTCAGCACGCGAGCCCATTCGCCATTTGGACTTCAACATTCATTCGTCATTCGTCATTCGTCATTCGTCATTCCGGTTGCGCCGGCAATCTGCAATCAACCGTGAGCCATCCGCTTCACATCCTCGCCGTCGCCGGCAGCCTTGGTGAAAAATCATCGAGCTGCGCCGTGCTCAAGCTCGTTGTCGAACAGCTCCGCGCCGCCGGCTGCGAAGTGGACCTGCTCGACCTCCACGCCGAGCCGCTCGCCATGTTCAGTCCCGACACCACCTACGCCGCACCGCACTACGCCGCGCTGGCAGCCCGCGTGGCGCGCGCCGATGTGCTCCTCCTCGCCACGCCCGACTACCACGGCAGCTTGAGCAGCGCGCTCAAGAACTTCCTCGACCATTGCTGGAAGGAATTCGCCGGCAAACTTTTCGCCGCCATCGTCGCCTCGCACGAGAAGGGGCTGACCGTCCACGACCAGCTCCGCACCATTGCGCGGCAATGCTACGCGTGGTCGCTGCCCTACGGCGTGAGCTTTGCGGACAAGGAGGACGTGCAGGATGGCAGGGTGGTGAGCGAGAATTTTCAGAAACGGCTGGCGATGCTCGTCCACGACGTGCGCGTGTATGGCGAACTCCTCGCCCGCCAGCGCCGCGCCGACCTCGCGGGCAAGGAGCCGGGCTTCCTCGCGCGGCATCGGAAGTGAATTCCACTAGTCGAGGTCGGTGTCGAATTTGGCAACGCCGGAAGAGTGGTGGCGCAAGTATCGACAGGCATTACGCTTGACGCACCAGAAGCCAAGACTAGCGTGGCCCGGTAAGCGCAAGTCAAGAAACACCTCGGTTCTCATCGCAGACGAGCTAGAGTTTATTCACTTAACAGTATTTGCGAATACATGAACTCCAAAGACTCTGCCATCGCGTTACAAACCTACGATCTGACGCTCCAAAAACTCCCGCCCAATCTTAGTTCTGCAGTCCAGAAACCTGCCAAAGACCCCGCTGCTCTATCCAAGCACGGGGCTACAATCGCGAAAATACGGCTACTGCCGACAGATCGGAGTCCTGCGTGTTTTTGGAATTCAAGTTGGTGCTTTTATGAAATCGGCGTTGGAGCTTACCCGGCGAGCAGGGCCAATTTTGGCGGGATACAATTCTTTATGTCTCCTGAACAAGTGGTATGCGGCAAAGGGCGATACCGGAATGATGTTCTCGAAATATTGCGGTCGCTCAACGGGATCGCTGGACGCGGTTTCTTTTTGAATTCGGCGGGCGGCGGGAAGGGGACAGCAATCCTTTGCGGGCGCAAATACTACCTTGGCGACTTTAGCGCTTTCCCGGTTCAGACGGCCGCCACCGATTTGGTGTGGTTGATTACAGAAACACTTGCCAAGTTTGCCTCGCTAAAATGAACCCCAAAAACGTGGAACAACATGAACCTCGATCCAAATAGAAAGTTTGTTTTAAGACTGGTCGCCCTTTTATCGCTGATTTTCTTGCGCATTGGTGTCTCCGCGCAAGACAAGGAGAATTTCGCCGATCGGAAAGCCCTAATTGTCAGCAATTGTCCTCTTGTTGAATTGCGCTACTTCAATTTTAAGAATCAGAACGTATATGGACAAGGCGCTGTATTTGAACTGAGCGTTGGTTGGAAAAACATTTCAGAGCAGCCGCTCGTCGCCTTTGAGATTTGCATTTTGGAATTCGATCCTTTCAATCGTCGTTTGCGTGAAACGCGGTGGTTGGTGGCTGGCAAGGATAGTTCCGACTGGACTCCCCTCGAACCTGGGGCATCGGGCGGCGACGGATTGACTAGTCGAGGCGACGAAACTGTTTTCACAGGGATTGCCTACGTGGTAGCGGCACGCCTCAAGGACGGAACCATCT
>JACQFS010000175.1 GCA_016199935.1 Verrucomicrobiota bacterium | reverse complement strand
TGAGTTCCGTGCCGCTGACTTCGCGGCCGAGCTTGTCCACGGCGTCGTTTGCGATCGGGCCGAACTCGCGCTGCATGTCCTTCGGCAGCACGATGCCAAATTCACTTTCGAGCAGGTAGGCGACGCCGCCCTTGCCGGACTGCGAGTTCACGCGGATGACCTCGCGGTATTCGCGTTTGATGTCGCGCGGGTCAATCGTCAGATACGGCACGACCCAGCTTTCGCGCCCGCCTTTTTCCCACTCGGCGAGGCCCTTCTTGATCGCGTCCTGATGCGAGCCGCTGAACGCGGTGAAAACCAGCTCGCCCGCATACGGCTGGCGCGGCGGCACGGTGAGGCCGGTGCAACGCTCATACACTTCGCGGATCGCGCTGAGGTCGGAGAAGTCGAGCCGCGGATCAATGCCGTGCATGTAGAGATTCAGCGCGACGGTGATGATGTCGAGATTGCCCGTGCGCTCGCCGTTGCCGAAGAGCGTGCCTTCGACGCGATCCGCGCCGGCGAGCAGGCCCAGTTCGGTGGCGGCGGTGCCGGTGTTGCGGTCGTTGTGCGTGTGAAGCGAAATGGTGAGCGCGTTGCGGTTGCGGATGTTCGTGCAAATCCACTCGATCTGGTCCGCGTGAACATTCGGCATCGCCACCTCGACGGTGTCGGGCAGATTCAGAATCATTTTGTTCTGCGGCGTGGGCTGCCACACGTCCATGACCGCTTCGGAAACGTCCTTCGCGAAATCCATTTCCGTCGCGGAAAAACTTTCCGGCGAATATTGCAGCCGCACGTTCGTGCCCTTGAGCCGCGGGAGCCGTTCCTTGATCCACTTCGCGCCCTGCACGGCGATGGCTTTGATTTCCTCCTTCGATTTTCCGAAGACGACGCGGCGCTGCGCGGGCGAGGTGGAATTGTAGAGGTGGATGATGGCGTGCTTCGCACCCATGAGCGACTGCACCGTGCGCTCGATCAAATCCTCGCGCGCCTGCACGAGCACCTGAATCGTCACGTCGTCGGGGATGTGGCGGTTCTCGATGAGCAGGCGGTTGAAGCGGAACTCGGTGTTTGACGCGGCGGGGAAGCCGACCTCGATTTCCTTGAAGCCGCACTTCACGAGCGTCTGAAAGAGTTCAAGCTTCTGCGCCACGTTCATCGGCACGGCGAGCGCCTGGTTGCCGTCGCGCAAATCCACGCTGCACCAGATGGGCGCGGCGGTGAGGACGCGCGAAGGCCATTGGCGGTTGGGCAGATGGATCGGCGGGTAGGCGCGGTATTTGGTGGCGGGATTCTTTAACATGAGCGTGAACGGTTGAGGGATTGAACCACGAATGAACACCAATGGACACCAATGAAGAAAAAGCGAAGGCATGATTTCTTCGCCTTTGATTCGTGTCTATTGGTGTTCATTCGTGGTTGAAAAACGAAAAACCCCACCGCCGCGTCGGCAGTGGGGTCTCGAAATCCGGTGAAGCGAATCAAGCCCCGACTGCCGCGCCGCCCGCAGGCAGCGCGTTGATAAGCAGCAGGCTCTTCAGTTTGCGATTCACGAGTCCATGGATAGTCGCCGGACGCGGCAGGGTCAAACCGATTTTTCCGCAGACGCTTGTGGATTGTTCGCACGGCGGCTGCAAAAATGGGCGTGCATGTCCTGGCAACGCAAAACGCGCGGCGGCGTGATCGGCCTCATCGGCTTCATGCTCTCGCCGTTGTCGTGGTGGAACGATCTCTTCGTGAACTTTCCGCTCGCGCTGGGTTTTGCCTGGTGCGTGAGCTTGTTCTGGAAGCCGGCGTTCGGGGCGAGCTTCATGGTGGGCTACTGGTTGACGAATGTGCTCGGGTTCGTGCTGATGCAGAAGGGCGCGCAACAGATGTGGAAGGAAAAATCCGGGCCTTATTCGAAGCGGGCGCTGTTGAGAGACCTCGTGATTTCGCTGATCTACACACTGCTCATCGTCGTGCTCATCCGGCTCAAGGTGCTCCAGCCGGTGCAGGATTATCTTTCCCCATCTTCTTAGCCGCCGCGCCGAACTCGGTTTCCGGACGCGCTCAGAATTGGACCGTCGGCGCGGCGCGCTCTTCGGAAGGTGCCTCAAACAGCGGCTCCTCACGGAAGCCGAACATTCCCGCGATGAACATGGTGGGGAAAACCTGGATGCGTGTGTTGTAGCGCGTCACCGCGTCGTTGTAAGTCTCGCGAGAGAGAGCGACGCGCTCCTCGGTCTGGGCGAGTTCGGTTTGCAGCGAGAGAAAATTCTGGTTCGCCTTGAGATCGGGATACGACTCGCTCACGGCGAGCAGGCGGCCGAGCGCGGAGGAGAGTTCGCCCTCGGCTTTGATCTTGTCGGCGGGCAAGGTGACGCTCGTGGCTTTCGCGCGCGCGTTGATGACGGCCTCGAGCGTGCCCTTCTCGTGCGCGGCGTAACCCTTGACAGTGTTGACGAGATTCGGAATGAGGTCGTGCCGGCGCTTGAGCTGCACGTCAATTTGCGCGAACGCGTTGCGCACCAACTGGCGCAGGGTGACGAGGCCGTTGTAGGCGCCCATCAACCACAGCGCGAGCACGACGACGATGAGCACGATCACACCGATCACGATGAGTAATGCGAGAGCCATGTGCGCAAGTGTAATCACCCGCGGCACTTTGGCAAAACTTTCCACGGTGGAATTCCGCAGCGTGAATGTAATCACCTGACGCGCCACCGGGGAAAAAGAGTTTTCCTTTCCCGCCGTCGCGCGGATACACTCGCGCTCCCTTATGAGCTACACGAACGAGCAACTCTGGCAACGCTTCCAGCAGCACTACACTGAATTCCCCACGCTCGGCCTCGCGCTGGACATCAGCCGGATGAATTTCCCCGACGATTATTTCATCCACATGGCCGAGCCGATGCACCGCGCCTTCGCCGAGATGGCGGAGTTGGAGCGCGGCGCGATCGCCAATCCCGACGAGCAACGGATGGTCGGCCATTACTGGTTGCGCAACTCCGCCCTCGCGCCCACGCCCGAGATCCGCCGCGACATCGAGTCCGCCCTCAACGCCGTGAAGGTTTTTGCCGGCGAGGTCCACAAGGGCGTCGTGCGCGGCGCGGGCGGCAAGTTCAAGCAACTGCTCGTCATCGGCATCGGCGGATCCGCGCTCGGTCCGCAGTTCATCGCCCACGCGCTCGGCCAACCCGGCAAGGACAAGCTCCGCCCCTTTTTCTTCGACAACACCGACCCCGACGGCATGGACCGCGTGCTCGCGCAAATCAGTCGCAAGCTCGATCAAACCCTTGTCGTCGTCATCTCCAAGTCCGGTGGCACCAAGGAAACTCGCAACGGCATGCTCGAAGCCAAAGCCGCCTACGAGGGTGCCGGCTTGAAGTTCGAGCAACACACCGTCGCCGTCACGGGGAACGGCAGTGAACTCGACCAATACGCCACCGCCAACGGCTGGATCCGCCGCTTCCCCATGTGGGATTGGATCGGCGGACGCACGAGCGTGCTCTCCGCTGTCGGGTTGCTGCCCGCCGCTCTGCAAGGCATCAAGGTGGACAAGTTGCTCGCCGGCGCGAAGGCTTGCGACAAGCAAACACGCAAGACTGACGTTAAAGCCAACCCTGCTGCCCTGCTCGCCCTCATGTGGTTCCATGCCGGCAACGGTAAAGGCTCGAAAGACATGGTCGTTTTACCATATAAAGACCGGCTGGAGTTGTTCTCTAAGTATCTGCAACAACTTATAATGGAGTCACTTGGGAAGGAATTTGACCTGAGCGGAAGCGTCGTCAACCAAGGCATCGCCGTCTATGGCAACAAAGGCTCTACCGACCAGCACGCTTACGTTCAGCAGCTCCGCGAGGGCGTGCACAACTTCTTCGCCACCTTCATCGAAGTCCTGCGCGACCGCTCCGGCGACGGAGCGCCATTTGCCGTCGAGCCGAATGTGACCTCCGGCGATTATCTTCAGGGCTTCTTTCTCGGCACACGCACGGCGCTTTACGAGAAGGAGCGCGAATCCGTCACGCTCACCGTCGGTGAAGTCTCGCCGTTCACGGTCGGGATGCTGATTGCGCTTTACGAACGCGCGGTCGGGCTTTACGCCTCGCTGGTCAACATCAACGCTTACCATCAGCCCGGCGTCGAGGCGGGAAAGAAGGCCGCCGGAGCCGTGCTCGCGCTCCAACTCAAGGTCACCGACTATTTGGCCGAGAAGCGCGGGCACGCCCTCACCTCGGCGCAGATCGCCTCCGGCATTGGCGCGCACGACGGCTTCGAGACCGTCTTCAAGGTTCTCGAACACCTCGCCGCCAACCCCGGCCGCGGCGTCACCAAGACCCCGGGCACGACCCCCTTCGACGCGACCTACGCGGCCGCCTAGCCTCCTCATGTTCGTCTATCCTCGGACTTACGATGTCATCGTCGTGGGGGCCGGCCACGCGGGCGTCGAGGCCGCGCTCGCAGCGGCGCGCATGGGTTGCGAGACGCTGATGCTCACCATCAACGCCGACGGCATCGGCCAGATGTCCTGCAACCCCGCGATCGGCGGCCTCGCCAAGGGCCACCTCGCCCGCGAAATTGATGCGTTGGGCGGCGAAATGGGGATGGCCACCGACATGACCGGGCTCCAGTTCCGGATGCTCAATACGAACAAAGGCCCCTCCGTCCGAGCCCCGCGCGCGCAATGCGACAAAAAGGCCTACCAGTTCCGGCTCAAGTGGATTTGCGAACGCCAGGACCGCCTCGACATCAAGCAAGGCCAGGCCGCCTCCCTCCTCCATCGCGACGGCCAGGTCTTCGGCGTCGAGACCACGCTTGGCGTCCAGTATCACGGCCGGACGGTGGTCGTGACCACTGGCACCTTTCTGCGGGGGCTCATGCACATCGGGAAGACGCAATCGAGCGGCGGCCGTTCCGGCGAGGCGGCCGCGATGGGCCTCTCCGCCTCCCTCAAGGAGCTCGGCCTCGAACTCGGCCGCCTCAAGACCGGCACCCCGCCGCGTCTGCTTCGCCGGACCATTGATTTCTACAAGTGCGAGCCGCAGTCGGGCGACGAACCCGTCCCCTACTTCACCTACTGGAAGGATGAGTTGTTCCACGTGGAACAAACGACTGCGGAGCGCGGAGTGCGGAGTGCGGAATCGGGTTCCCTCCCCGCCGGCGTCGAAGCGCGCCCTTACGACTCTTTTTTTCCGACCCGCATCTTCCCCGGCGTGTTCCACGTGGAACAATCAAATGCAGAGCGCGCCGCCGGTTCCCCCGCGCGCGCCTCTTCCATCCCCATCCCGCACTCCGCACTCCACACTCCGCAATCTCCCTACCCGCCCGGCTCCGTCCTCGCGCAGATCGGCGGTCAGCTCCCGTGCTATATTACCTTCACCACGCCGCGCACGGCGGAACTCGTCCGGGCCAACCTCCATCTCTCGCCGATGTATTCTGGTGCCATCGAGGGCATCGGGCCGCGCTACTGTCCGAGCATCGAGGACAAGTTCGTGAAGTTCGCCGAGAAGGAGCGCCACCAGATCTTCCTCGAACCCGAGGGCATCGCCACGGACGAAATCTACCTCAACGGCTGCTCCACCTCCCTCCCGTTCGAGGTTCAGGTCGAGCTCGTCCGCTCCATCATCGGCTGCGAGCGCGCCGAGATCCTTCGGCCGGCTTACGCGGTGGAATACGACTTCGTCTTCCCGACCCAGCTTCACCCCTCGCTGGAGACCAAGGTCTGCCAAAATCTTTACCTCGCCGGCCAGATCAATGGCACCTCCGGCTACGAGGAAGCCGGTGCCCAAGGCCTCCTCGCCGGGATGAACGCCGCCCTCCGCGCGCAGGGCAAACCGCCCCTCATCCTCGGTCGCGATCAAGCCTACATTGGCGTCCTCATTGATGATCTGGTTACGAAAGGAACGGCGGAACCTTACCGGATGTTCACCAGCCGCGCCGAGTATCGTCTGCTCTTGCGGCAGGACAACGCGGACCTCCGCCTGTCTCGCTTGGGTTACGACCTCGGCCTGCTGTCGAAACGCCGTATTGACAGGGTTTCCGTGAAGGAAAAGCAGATCGCCGAGGAGCTGGATCGCCTGGAAAAGACGCGTGATGGCACCCACACTTCCGCCCAGCTTTTGCGCCGGCCGGAGGTGAGTTATTCACAGCTTGCTCACAAGCGTTCCGACCTACCGGACGAGGTGATCCAACAGGTCGAGATCGCCATCAAATACGAGGGCTACATCGCCCGGCAGGAAGTCGAGGTGGCCCGCTTTCGCACCTTGGAGGACAAGCAGATTCCCGCCGCGCTCGACTACGCGCTCGTCCCGAGCCTCCGCCACGAGGCGCGGCAAAAACTCACCGCCATCCGTCCCGCGACGCTTGGCCAGGCGGCGCGCATCAGCGGCGTGACCCCGAGCGATGTGGGGGTGCTGGCGGTGTGGTTGAAACGGGGGGCCTGTCCGGCTTCTTCGGCCACTGAATCATGTTCACAAGTAGTTGATAGTAAATAGTTTGTAGTTTTGTCGTCCGATTGGATCACCCAGTTGAACGAGGGGGAGACGGGCGCGTCATGGTTCCCGCCCGAATCAATTCGCCTGCGCCACCATGGACTGCGGTGGCAAGCGCAGCGCGACCCCGCTTTCGGAGTCGCCGGGCCGGGCCAAAGCGCCGTCGCGCTACGCTTGCCGGCGCAGTCCAAAATCCCGCGTCAAGCGCAGCCCCGCGAGATGGTGCGGCGCAACGGGAGGCCGGACGCGGGGTGGAGGCCGCGCCGCCGGGCTGCCCGGTTCCGGTTGCTTCGTGACGAGGTTTGACCCCGCTTTTTCGCCTCAAAATATTTCCATCCCCTGGACTGCGGATGTCCAACCTCCTGTGGGAAACTGGCGCGAATGAAAGCCAACACTACGCCCGCGCCCGCGTCACCGGCGCAACCTTACCACGACCAACTCCCCACCGGCGCGAACTTCGCGCGCTGGATCCGCCGGCTGCGCAAGCGGCTCTGGTTCACGCTCGACGCGTTCGCCAAGGCGGCGCACGTCTCCCGCACGATGATTTACTACGTCGAGCACCGCAAGCGCCGGCCCACGCTCGACATGGCCGCGCGCCTGAGTCGCGCGTGCGGTCTTGAGTTGCGCGTGATGCCGCTGCGCCGGCGCGCGCCCCGGCCTCCGCGCCGGTCGGCGCGTTGAGCCAGTTCACGATGGTGAACTTCCCCGCGCGCGCCGGGCCGTGCTTGACTCGCGCCCATGTCAGCGACACACGTGGAAAAATCTCCGGCCCGCTCCGTCCGTCCCGCCAGTGCGACGACGCGACAAGCCGGTGCTGCGCGCGGCTCGCTGCGTCGCGCGGTTCGGCGTCGTGATTGGACAAACGGGCGGCCGGTTCGGGGAACATTCTCGTTCGGTCGGGGAACCATCCCGTTCCGTCGCCCAACATTGCCATTCTGTCGGACGACAATTTCATTTTGTCGTCCGACATTCCCGCTTTGTGCCGGAACATTGTCGCTTTGTCGTCCGACATTTCCGTTTTGTTCCGGAACATTTTCATTTTGCCACCCAACATTTTCGTTTTGTTCCGCAACATTCCCGTTTTGTCGTCCGACAAAACCATTCTGTTCCCCGAATTTCCCGCCGAAATGGCCGGTTTCCCGCCCAAAACAAGCATCCGCGCCGCAGAGTCGTCGCTTTATCGCTAACCGAAGGACTCGCTGATGGCGCTGTGGAATCAAGCCAATTGGAACTCGGGGTCACTTTGGGGGCCGGTCAGTCCGCCGGCCCCTGGCAGCCAACCAACCAACAACAAAAAACACAAACACATGAAACGACAACCATACTTCCCCCGCCTTCTGGGTCAGCGCCCCGAGTGGTATCACAACTTCGCCCTCGAAATCCTCGCCGTCGGCCCCGGCCTGGGCTTCTCCACCGGCGAGCTCAACCCCGTCGTCGCCGACGCCCTCTACCTCGAATACGTCACCGGCCCGTGGCTGACGGCCGCGCGCGAGTTCGGGCCGGTCGGCACCTCCATGCTCAAGCAACTCGAACGCGGCACCGGTGCCTCCGCCCTTCCCACGCCCGTCTTCGCCGTGCCCGCCCTCCCGCCGGCCAGCGCGCCGCTGCCCGCAGTCGTCGCCGTCACGCCCGGTGCGCTCGACCGCCTCATGGCCTTCGTCCAGGCCATCAAGACCAAGCCCGGCTACACCGAGACCATCGGCCTGCAGCTCGGCATCGTCGGCCCGGAGGACACCGCGGACAATCCGCTGCCCACCTTCACCCTCGAGCTCGACCACACCGGCGGCGCGACCGCGGTGAAGATCATTTTCAAAAAATATGGCAACCCCGGCGTGGCCGTGTGGGGCCGGCGCGGCGGCGGCGCGTGGGAACTGCTGGGCATCGACCTCTCCAGCCCCTACCTCGACGCGCGCCCGCTGCTCGCGGCCAACACGCCCGAAGTCCGCGAGTATCGCCTGCAATTCTTCGACGGCAACGCGCCGACTGGCGACTTCACTCCCGTGCAAAGCCTCTCCGTCGCGCCGTAAGCGGGTGGCAAGCGGCAAGGGGAAAGGGGTAAGCGCGAAGCGCCCCGAACCTCTTGCCGCCTCCCACTTACCACTTACCCCTTACCTCTTACCTCATCACCCATGTTTGACCCCACGCTGCCGCTGGAGAACACCGAGATCGACGCCGCGCAAATGCGCGCGCAGTTGAACGGCCTGCATGACGAGCTCCATGACGAAATCACCACCATCCCACAAGGCCCGCCCGGCGATAAAGGAGACAAAGGCGATCCCGGCGATGCCGGCGGCAAGGGCGACCCCGGTGACAAAGGCGACCCCGGCACGCCCGGCGAGGTGAGCAACGCGCAGTTGGGCGACGCGATCAACAACGCGCTCACCACCGCCGCCGCGAACAGTTCCGCCAACAGCAACGGCGTGGC
>JACQFS010000162.1 GCA_016199935.1 Verrucomicrobiota bacterium | reverse complement strand
GCGGTGATCGTCGGACGCGCACCGAAGAAGTGATGCTGCGCGAACGTGAACAGGTTGTCCTCGACCTCCGGTTGCGACGGCACCTGGCGCGTGAAGCCAGAGTCTTTCGGCCCGCCGTGCTGGCCGCCGGGCACGATGTAGATGGGAAAATCAGGGAAGCGCCTGCCGAGTTCGAGCAGGTCCGGACTGACACTGTCATCGGCGCCGACGTTGTAGAAAATTTCCAGGCCGCGCTTCTTCAGCGCCGGCAGGTAACTCGTCGTCCGACAAACATCCCACGCGCGATCGTTCATCGCCGCGATCTCGGCCGCGCTCCATCCCGCCGCGCGCGCCTGCTCCAGCGTGATGCGCTCGTTGACGCGGCGTTCCTGGCGGTCCACCAGCGACGTGTGCGCGGTCTTGGGCAGGGCCGGCATTTTTCCGGCGGCGAGATCGGCGAGGAATTGTTCGTTCGCCTTGGTGATCTCCGGCGCATCGGTGCCGACCACGTAAGTTCCTCCGGGATTGCCGAGCGGCGGCGCGACCACGGGCAGGATCGCGGTGAAACGATCATCGTGAATGCCCGCCGCCGCCGCGCCCACGCCGCGCTTGGAGCCGCCAGTGGCGAGCACTTTCGTCGGTTGAAAAACTTCCTTCTCCGCGACCGCGGCCGTCAGCGCGCGCATATCGCTCAGGCCCCAAATCCACGCCGGCGTGAAGCGCGCGTCCTTCGTCTTGAGCAACTGCTCCTTCATGCCGAGGTGCAATTTTCCGACGGGCTGCATTGCGTCAATCGTGCTCATGCCGATGTGCACCACGCCGACGCCGTGCTCCTTGAGCAGCCGCAACGCTGCGCCCGACGGCAGCGCGGGCTTCAACGCCAGCCCCATGTTGCCGACGATCACGTTGCGGCACGGGCCGCCGGACGCGGGCGCATTGAACGTGACCGGCAGCCGCACCTTCTGCCCCGGCCACCATTCGCACACGGTGATCTCGACAAGCTTCTGTCGCACCGCCGGATCGCGCGGCGCGGCCTTCCAATCCTGCACCACGCGCGTCTCCAGCGTGGACGCATCGCGAACCGCCGCGAGGTCGAACGTCGCCGGCTTCACCTCGGCGCGCGCGGATGCGATGCCGATCACGAGGGCGGTGAATGTCGTTTGGATCTTCATCGGAAAGTTTTGGATCATCATTTGCCGCCGGGGTTCACAAATTCCTCGCGCGTCAGCTTGCCATCCCTGTTCTTGTCGACGTTTTTGAAACGGGTTTCAAGGTTCGGCTGATTCTTGAATCCAATCTTGTATTCGTCGAGCGTCAGCACGCCGTCCTTGTTCGTGTCCATGCGCTCGAAGGCTTTGGCGCGGTCGGGCGTGGCTTTCTTTGCGGGCTGGGTCTTCGGCGCGGAAATTTGCGCGCGGTCCGCGGCGCTGATGCACGCGGGGTCGGGCTTGGGCGGCAGCGCGGCCTTCCAATCGAGCGCGAGCATGGTGAGTTGCGCGACGATTTCGGGATGGTCCTTCGCCACATCGGCGGACTCGGCGCGGTCGGCGGGGATGCGATGCAACTCGGAGCGCTTCGCGTCGCCAGCCGCCGAGGCGAACCACGGAAGGAGAAATGTGAAGATGCGTGTCATGGTGACGAATCAGAGGCCGATACCGCATCGCTTCAGAATCCGGAGAGAATGAGCGCCGACGGTTCCGCGGCGTTAACGCCGTCCATGCCGCCGTTGCCGACGGGGAAGCGGTCGAGCGCGGCGTTCATGATTTTGATGCCTTCGTCAATGTGCCCGCCGCCGATCAGGACGTGGCCGAGTTGGAAGCTGCGTTTCAAATCATCGCTGACCGAGTAGTGCGCGGGCGTGGACGGCGTGCGGTGTTCCGCGCACGCGGAGCCGTGGTTCGGGTCGGTCATCGGCGCGATGCACTTGAGCGCGAAGGCCTGGGCTTTTTGCACGGCGGCATTCATCCTAGGCTCGCGGTAGGCGGGATTGAACTTCTGCAAATGCATCAGCTCGCCGGTCGTGAGCATGAAGTAGCCGAGGACGTCTTTGTTCTTCGGGTCGTTCTCCGAAAGGCTGTAGTGCCAGTAGCCGTCCGCGCCCTGCGCGGGAATGATCTGGCTGTAGATGCACTTGTCCGTCTTGTGCTTCAACCGCGCGGAAAGTTCCGGATCAAGGTCGCGCACGTAGCCGCTCAAAATTCCGGCGGCCATCGCGATCGCGGCCGACTTGTTGATG
Organism: Verrucomicrobiota bacterium; assembly: GCA_016199935.1. Classification (GTDB taxonomy): domain Bacteria; phylum Verrucomicrobiota; class Verrucomicrobiia; order Limisphaerales; family JACQFS01; genus JACQFS01. The sequence continues at coordinate 8,066 of JACQFS010000162.1, read as the reverse complement.
ATCCCCGGCTTGGTCATCGGCACCTTGGATTCGCCCGTCGCCACGTCAATCGTTGAGGCCCACCAGCCCTGCTCATTCCACGGGAAACGGTCGAGCACCGTGGCGATGTATTTCAGATCGTCGTTACGTTCGCCTTCCTGGTGGAGAATGTAAGCCGCCGCCGCCGTGTAAGCACCGAGCGCGGGCGGGCCGCCGCCGATGATCGTCTTGCCGTCGGGCTTGTCCTTCTCCTTGATCGCGAGCACGCCGAACTTCGTCGCCCGCATGTCCTTCAAAATCTGATCCGCCATGCCGACCGCGGCCTTGCGGAACTTCTGTTCGCCCGTGGCCTCGAACATCAGATAGAACGCCAACGCGCCGCTTCCATCGGCGGACTTCCCTTTGAGCGACGGGACGGAACCATCCTTGCCGATCAACTGGCTCAGGTGCCGGCTCATCGTCGCCTGAAGTTTCGCCTTGAACGCCTGCGAGGCGTCGGTGGGCTTCGGCGCATCGGCGGCGTGGGCATGGCTGCACGAGAACGTCAGGGCCGCAAGGAGCAGCGGAGTCAGGGAGCGGCGGGATTTTGTGGTCACTGCTTCGCCTTCTTCTTTCGCTCGGCCTTTTTCTTTTTCTTGTCGGCCTTGCCCTCGCCACCGTCGGTCTTGCCGCCGGCCGGGTTGAGTTCGGCGAGGACGGCGGTAAGGCGGGCGCGCGCGGCCTTGCTCGCGTCGGTGTCGGCGCTCGCGGCGACGGGTTTCTCGACGAAGGGCGCGTCGCTCATGTCGAAGAGTTCGCCCTTCTCGTTCATCTTGAAGCCCGGCTCGCGCACGAACCAGCGCGGCCCGAGCTGCACGTAGGCCCATTCGCGCGCGTTGCCTTTCTCACCGCGCAACTGCGGTGCGATGCTGCGGCTGTCGTATTTGAAATCCTTGGGCAACTGCCCGCCGCCGAGCTCGACGAACGTCGAGAGCATGTCGCTGAAGTTCACGATGTCCTTGCTCACCGCGCCCGCAGGCGTCGTGCCGGGCCAACTCGCGATGAGCGGCACGCGCGAGCCGCCTTCCCACATCGAAGCTTTCGCGCCGTTGATGAGGCGCCCGTGAATCGGCGACGGGTAGCCGACGGCGGTGCCGTTGTCGCCCGAGAACATCACGAGCGTCTTCTCGCGCAGGCCGAGCTTGTCGAGTTCCGCGACGAGTTCGCCGACCTGCTTGTCCATGTAGGCGATGTTGTCCTGATAGCGCTCGGGGCCGTCCTTCGGTGGAGAAATTGGCGTGTGCAGCGTCGGCTTGTGGACGAGGTGCATCGCGTAATAGAGGAAAAACGGCTTGTCGCCGTCCTTGTGGCGCCGGATGAAGTCGAGGCTGAACGCCTGGATGACATCGGGATTGTAGTGGCTGGCCGAAATCGTCTCGCCGTTCTTGATGTAGCTGTCCTTCCAATACCAGCCGCCCGCCGTCGGGTCGGTGCAATATTCGTCGAAGCCCCAGTCGTGCGGCGTCTCGCCGACCTGCCGCCACTTGCCGGATTCACACGTCGCATAGCCCGCCTGCTTCATCAGCTTGGCGACGGGCTGCTCGTCCTTCGACTTCGCGCCGGGACCATTCGCGCGCCACGAGCCATTGCCGATGCCGCCGGTGCGGAAGGCGTAGCGCCCCGACATCAGCACGCAGCGCGACGGGCCGCACAGCGGCGCGGCGTAACACGTCTCGAAGCGCGTGCCTGATGCGGCGAGCTTGTCAATCTGCGGCGTCGGATGAATGTCCGAGCCGTAGCAACTCACGCCATCCAGGCCGAGGTCATCGGCGAGGATGAAGATGATGTTGGGCTTCGTCGCGGCGGTGAGTTGGCCGCAAAGAGCGCAAAAAGACGCAAAGAGGAGAAGGCTGGTGAGTTGTTTCATAAGCAGTGCGCACCTAGACTGCGGCCGGCGCGCAAAGGTTTCAATCGGGTTCCGCCGAGTTGGCCCGCGAAACACGCGAAGGACGCGAACGTCGAACCAGATGAACCGGAGGCAACGGAGGAAACGGAAAATTGGTTTCGCGTATTTGGCGTGCTTCGCGGGCAAATCCCTGTCCGGCCCCACGCCGGGCCGTGAAGCGTCACTCGTTGAGCACGGTCTATTTTTTCGCGCCCTTCTTCGCCCCTTTCGCCGGGGCCGGGCCGCTGCCGATGGGCACGTCGTTTTGCTGTGCCACGCCGCGTGTGCTGCGGCCGTCGCGTTTGTATTTTTCGAGGTGCCCCTTCAGATCGCGCGCGAGCTCGGGGTGCTCGGCGTAAAAATTGTGCCGCTCGATGAGGTCGTCGCGCACGTTGAAGAGTTCGCCGGGCTGCGTGTGCGCCTCGTAGCCGCGCTCTTTTTTGAACCACGCCGGTTCGCCTTTGACACCGTTGTCGTCTCCGCTCGGCGCGTCGATGAGCACCCAGTCGCCCTGGCGGATGGCGAACTTGCCGTTGCCGCTGTGATGCACGGTCGCTTCGCGCGCGGGCGCAGAAAGTTTTTCGCCGAGCAACACGGGCAGCACATTCACGCTGTCCGGCGCGGCGGAATCGGGGAGCTTCACGCCAAGGATCGCAGCGACCGTCGCCATGAAATCCACGTGGCACATCGTCTCGTCACTCACGGTGCCGGCTTTGATTTTGCCCGGCCAGCGCGCGAGGAACGGCACGCGATGGCCGCCCTCCCACACGTCGCGCTTCGCGCCGCGCAGGCCGTCCATGCTGTGATGCTGATACTGCTGGATGCGGTCGTAAGCGCCGGGGTTCACTTCGCCGGTGATTTCGGGGCCGTTGTCGCTGGTGAAAATGACGAGCGTGTTCTCGGCCACGCCCGTGCGCTTCAAAGCTTCGAGCACCTGACCCACGGTCCAGTCGGTCTGCACCACGAAATCGCCGAACTCACCCGCCTGACTTTTCCCTTTGAACTCCGGCGCGGGCACGACGGGGTAATGCGGCGACGTGAGCGTGAAGTAGAGGAAGAATGGCTGGCCGGTCTTCGCCGAGTCCTCGACCCATTTCACGGCGCGCTTCGTGAGCCCGGGCAAAATTTCCACGAGCTTCCAGCCGGGCAGCATCGGTCCGGGGATGTTGAACAAGTCCGCGCGTCCCGTGTCGGGCACCGACGGGATGCCGACGGTGCGGTCATTCTCGATGAAGCAATACGGTGGATAGTTCGGCACGTCGGTGCCGAAGTAGTAATCAAAACCGCGCGTCGTCGGGCCGTCGGTCACGGGCCTGGAAAAATCCACGTTGCTCATCGGGTTCGTCCGGCCCGAAGGCGGCTGGCCGTCCTTCGTCGGCCACGTCCACCCGAGATGCCACTTGCCGATGCACGCGGTGGTGTAGCCGTTTTGCTTGAGCAACGACGCGACCGTGAGCCGGTCGGGCGCGATGAGCGGCGGGGAATACGGGCCGAGCACGTTGCGCTGAAGCCGCGTCCGCCACGAGTAGCGGCCCGTGAGAATCGCGTAGCGCGTGGGCGTGCAGACGGAGGTCGGCGCGTGCGCGTCGGTGAAGCGCATGCCCTCGCTCGCGAGACGGTCGAGGTTCGGCGTGGGAATCTTCGAGGGCCTTTTCTTGTAGGCACCCACGTCGCCGTAGCCGAGGTCGTCGGCGAGGATGAAGACGAGGTTGGGTGCGCCGGCGGCGAAGCTCAAAGGACAAAGCTCAAAGGTCAAAAGAAGAAACAAGCACCAAGCTCCAAAACCGAAGCCGCACGCCGCGGCCGAAGTGATGCCTGGTGCTTTTGACTTGGAGCTTTCCTTGAGCTTTGAACTTTGAGCTTTGAACTTTTTCATGGTTTGTCATCCGCGAGCGCGTCGCGATCCGCCTTCGAGACTTCGGCGAGCTTTGCGCGCAGTGCGGCCACTTTCTCCGGCATCGTCGCGGCGAGGTTTTTGGTTTCGTAGGGATCGTTCGCGAGATCGAACAGCTCGACCTCGGCTGACGCCGCCTTCGCGCCCTTCTTCGTCGTGCCGCCGGGGATGATCAGTTTCCAATCGCCGTCGCGCAGCGCCTGCGCGCGGAAGCCGGGCGCGGCAACGTAGATCGTGCGCGGCTTCGGCGGCTCCGCGCCCGTGAACTGCGGCCAGAGATTTTTTCCGTCCCACTTCAAATCCTTCTCCGGCGTGTAGCCCGCCAGCGCGCAGAACGTCGGCATCCAGTCGGTGATGTGCGCGACGCCGTTGAACTTGCCCGGCTTCAAGTGGCCCGCCCAGCGCGCGACGGTCGGCGTGCGGATGCCGCCTTCATAGACCTCGCCCTTCTGTCCGTGCAACGGGCCGTTGCTGCCGCCGGCTGGGCCCGGATCGTAATCATCGGCAGGATATTGCGTGTCGGCGTTGTTCACGTTCGGGATCGCGCCGTTGTCGCTGCTGAAAATGACGAGCGTGTTCGCGGCCTTGCCGGTTTTTTCCAACGCGGCGAGAATTTTCCCGACGGACGCGTCGAGGTGCATCACGTTCGCGCCGAACTGCCGGCGGCTCCGCTCGGTGATCGTCTTCGGCACGCGGCTCACAATTCCCTCCGGCTCGCGAATCGGGATATGGACGGCGGTGAACGGCACGTAGAGCAGGAACGGCTTGTCCGTGCGCGACTCCAGCCATTGGACCGCCTCGCGCGTGATGAGGTCGGTGACGTGGCCCGGCTCCTCGATGAGCACGCCGTCGCGATGCCACGTCTGCGTGAACTCGCCCTCCTTGTAGCGGTGGTTCCACGGCCCGACGCCGCCGCCGAGCGAACCGTAGCTCCGGTCGAAGCCGAACTTCTGCGGACCCCAGTCGGGCTTCGAGCCGAGGTGCCACTTGCCGAAGAGCGCGGTGTCGTAGCCGACCGACTTCAACGCGCGCGCGAGCGTGACGGTGTCCCAGCGATACGCCCGCGGGCTCTGCGGATTCGTGATGCCGAAGCGCGTCGCGTAACGTCCACTCAACAACGCCGAACGCGTGGGGCTGCACACGGGACACACGTAGTGCTGCGTCAGCTCCAGTCCGTCCGCGGCGAGCCGGTCGAGGTTCGGCGTCGGCACATTGCCGTGATGAAACGCCACGTCCGCCCAGCCGAGATCGTCGGCGAGGATGAAGAGAAAGTTCGGTCGCGACGTGGCGGCGCCGGCGGTAAGCGAAGCAAGCAGGCAAAGGGTGGCGGCGAGAGTGATGCGAAAGAATCGGTTCATGACGTCGCCAGGATGTTCAATTCGTGTAAGGCACCGTGCCGTTGGCGCTCACCTTGTATCCCCATTTGGAAATGTATTCCGCGCCGGGCCGAAACTCATCGCGCTGCTCGGCGAGTTTCTTTTTCAACAGCGCGTCCATTTGCGCCTGCAACTCGGCGTGTTCGGGTTTGCCGACGAGGTTGTCGAGTTGCAGCGGATCCTTCTCGTTGTCGTAGAGCAGCCACGGGCCGTCGAGATCGCGTGCGTAGGAATGGCGCGCCGTGCGGACCTCGCGATACTCCTTGCCGCCGCGGTCGCGCGTGAACTCCCCGAACGGCGACGTGCAGCGAATGATCGTCGCTCCGCCCGAGGGATCGGTGCCGCCGCGCAGATAGCCGCTGAAATCATAGCCCTCCACACTCTTCGGCACGGCGCGACCACACAGGCTCAGGAGCGTGGGCATCACGTCCTCGGTGTTGATCGTGCCCTCGACGCGACGCGGCTTCACACCGAGCGACTCCGGCACGCGGAAGAGCATCGGCACGCGCGCGGACTCGTCCCACGGCCGCTGCTTCCGTTGCTGCGCGTGCGAGCCGAGCATGTCGCCGTGATCGGCGGTGAAGACGATGATCGTGTTTTTGTCGAGGCCGCTTTCGACCAACGTGCGCCGCAAGTCCGCGATGCAATCATCCAGCGCCGTGCAGTGCGCGTAATAGCCGGCGAGCCAGCCGCGCGCGACCTTTTGCATCTCGGGTGGCACGTTGCCGCGCAACTGCAGCTTCTCCGCCGCATACATCGCGCGATATTTCTCCGGCGCGGTCTCGTAGGGATTGTGCGGCGGTCCCCAGGCGAGCCAGAGGAGGAATGGTTTGCTGCCCGCCTTCGCGTGCGCGGCGATGTATTGCTGCGCGTCGCGCGTCTGCGCGATGGCGTCGTAACCGTCCCACTTCAATTTCTCCGGACCGTCCGCGAAGTAGGGCGAGTTGTTGTAGCTGTGCGTGCATTCGAGAACTTTCCAATAATCAAATCCCTGCCGGCGCTCGCGCGGAATGAAGCTCGAGCGACCGCGACCGTCCACGTGCCACTTGCCGATGCAGCCGGTGTCGTAGCCGTGCGCCTTGAGTTCCTTCGCAATGGTCACGGCGTTCGTGTTCAGTTGCACGTCGTTCAGGAAGATCCCGTGCGTTTGCGGGCGCTGGCCGGTGAGCATCGTCGCGCGCATCGGCGAGCACACGGGCATGCCGGACACGGCCTGGGTGAAGTTCACGCACTCGCGCTCGAAGCGGTCGAGGTTCGGCGTCTTCACATTCGGATCGCCCGCGTAGCCGAGCGCCTGCGCGCGCCATTGGTCGGCGATGATCAGGAGGACGTTGGGCCGGTCCGCGGCGCGGGTGAACCACGGAAGACACAGAAGACCCGGAAGGAGAAGCCGGGCGAGGCGGTGGCGGAATTTGGATTTCATCATGGCGGTTGGCAATCTTCAGACGGAGTTTCGGAAAAATCTTTCAGTTTGACCAGGCAGCAACCGCACCATCACCACCGTGCATCCGGCGACTTGGTGAACCCGGAGCAAAGTATTGCGCGCGTTCATCAGTGGTCCTCCGCCGCGTAGATGCACGTCAGCCCCAGCCCGCGCGGCGGCGCATCGTGGATTGGATGGTTGAGATGGCCGCCGTTGAAGCCTTGCGGGCCGGTCTCGGCGGGGTCGAGTTCGAGCGGAAGAAAGTGGACGAGGAACTCGCCCTGGGACTTGTCCACCGGCTTGACCGTGACGCGTTGGTTGAGCCGCTTGCCCGCGAAGACCACGTCCACCTTCGCGGCGTTGCCGGCCTGCGCGTATTCGGGAACGCGAATCTTCAGGCGCGGATCAAACTTTTTCCCGACCGCCTTGCCCGCATCGGCGATGGCCTGCGCGACCTGATGGTAGCTGACGACGTACGAATCAAACCGCACCTGCGCAAATCCACGCGCGGCGTTCACGTTGACCTTCCGCACGCTCGGAAGTTTCGCAACTGAGTTGCTGATGGCGTCCGCGTCCGGCTGACCAGTGACTCCAGTGAGATAGAAAATCAGCGTGGGCGTGTGGGGCGCATACACGTCGTCGTCCTTCGCCGCGTCCGCCGCGCGCGAAACACAAACGCCCACCAACGCGCCCAGAATGGCGGAGAAAAGAAAACGGAGCTTCATGCGGGCGATGGCTCGGTTACGGATTCGCCGGTGGCGCGCTTTTCTTTTTGTTCGGCGGCTTGCGTGTGCGCGTGGGCGGCGTATCGGTGGGAACCGGCGCGTCCGACGTCGCGGATTTTTCCACCACGGGCGGCAGCGCGGTGGAGGAGGGCGCGGGCACGCCGTCCACCGTGTTTGGTTCCATCACTTCCACGCGCGTGCCGTCGGGATCGAAAAGGTTGATCTGGCGGCGGCGGTTGATGCCGGTGTTGATCTCGATGGCCTTCGTGTAGCCGGTGCGCGCGGCGCGCGACTCCAGCGTCGCCTTGGTTCTTTCGACATCGGGAACTTCGAGGCAGAGGTGGTGCTTGCCGCCGCGCTTGTTGGGTTCGGGGAGCGACGAGTAGAGCATGAACTCCACGTAGTCCTCGCCCTCGGGCACTTTCACGTTGACCCAACTGAGCGCCTTCGGATTGCCGCCGCCGCGCCAGGTCTCGGCGCCGCCGAGAATGTCGCGGTAAAACTTCAGCGACGCGTCGAGGTCGCCGACCAGGATGCCGACGTGATTCATGCGCGCGGCGAGGCGCGTGCCGGGCAAAAACTTTCCCGCCTCGCGCCGCGTCCAGCCCTCGGGCGCATACTGCACGATCTCGACGAGGTGGCCGTCGGGGTCTTTGATCATGTAGTTGAAGTTGCCGATTTTTCCCTTGTCTGTCTTGCCGGGAACCTTCACGCCGCGCGCCGCGAGGTAGAGGCGCATCGCCTC